>JAYWEJ010000226.1:0-8444 GCA_043779345.1 Acidimicrobiia bacterium
CCAGTCGTCGGCGAGGCCGTAGATCGACTTGAGCCGCAGGTCTTCTTCCGAGAACCGGTTGCACGCGCCGCCCCAATGCAGCGCCTGCCCGCCCACCGCCATCGTCATCGAGATCATGCCCCTGGCCTGCTGATCCTCGATGTAGTCGTCGTGCCACGGATGTTCGCCGTAGTCGAGCGCGCGGCGATGGTAGGTGCCGCGGTTTTCGCGATCGAAGATCGATCGTCCCGCTTCCACGGCGGTGATCTTCAGGTTGGGTTTGAGCTCGGCCAGGCGCTCGATCAGCATCACGGCCGTGATGCCGCCGCCGATGACGCAGATGTCGGATTCGTGAACGGCCATCGCCTCTCCTATTTGCCGAGCGGCGCGGGACGGACCGTGGTCACGCGGATCGCGCGATAGGTGTTCCGTCCAATTCGCGAGTTGTAGCAGAGGTCGTTGGCGCCGCTGCTGCGGAAGTAGTGCGCCATCAGGTCGGCGACGATGTGTTTGCCGTCGGGGCGGCCCGGCAGGTTGCGGACGTCAGCGGTCTTGAATGCGTCGTCGATGAGCTGCCGCCGCGTGGCGATCGGCAGCGCCCCGAATCGCCCGCCGCGCGCCTGCGCCGCCTGCTGCAGCGCGGCGATCTGCTTCGAATAACCCGGCGCCGGCGATGGTCCGGACTTCACCAGTCGCGGTTCGCCGTAGCCGTGCGACAGCGCGACGCCTGCCCTGTATTCGCGAATCCACTTGAGGAAATTGTCGACGGCGTCGTCCTGCCCCTTGCGTCCGAGCGCGTTCGGCAGCACCGTCGCCGCGACGTCGCGGAGTACGAACACCTGATCGGCCGGCAACTCGTCGGCGCGCAACTCGACTCGTGAAAGCGGCAGTGCAGCTGCCGCGGCTGCGAGCGTCTTGAGCGCTTGTCGTCGTTTCATGCAGCCCCCGATCCTGATCCCTACACGTACTGAACGCCCGGTTCACCTTTCACGACTTCGCCGATCACGACGCTGTTGGCTTCGCCGGCATTCAGCAGATCCTTGCGAACGGCGTCGGCGTCCTTGACGGCGACGACGAGGATCATGCCGATGCCCATGTTCAGGGCGCGGCGCAAGTCGTACTCGGGGACGCGGCCGACCTCGCCGAGCCAGCGGAAGATCGGTGGCACGCGCCAGGAGGTGCGGTTGACCGTCGCCGCGGTGCCGGGCGGAAGCACCCGGGGCAGGTTATCGGTGATGCCGCCGCCGGTGATGTGCGCCATGCCCTTGATCATCCCGCGGCCCAGCAGCGGCTTGATCACCGGCAGGTACGAGCGGTGCGTGCGGAGGAACGCGTCGCCGACGGTCTCGCCGAGCTCGGGCAGGTGGCTGTCGATTGTCAGCTTGAGCTCCTCGAACGCGATCTTGCGCGCCAGCGAGTAACCGTTGGTGTGGAGGCCGCTGGACGGCAGCCCGATCAGCACGTCGCCGGCAACGATCGAACGCCCATCGACGATCTGCGATCGATCGACGGCGCCGACGATGAAGCCGGCGACATCGTATTCGCCATCGGCGTAGAAGCCGGGCATCTCCGCGGTCTCGCCGCCAAGCAGCGCGCAGCCGTTGTCGGTGCAGGCCTTCGCGAGGCCCTCGACAATCTGCTCCACCACATCGGGCGACAGGCGGCCGGTGGCCAGGTAATCGAGAAAGAAGAGCGGCGTCGCGCCCTGCACGAGGATGTCGTTGACGCAGTGGTTGACGAGATCAGCGCCGATGGTGCGGTGCCGGTTCGCCATGAACGCGACCTTGAGCTTGGTGCCGACGCCGTCGGCGCTCGACACCAGCACCGGCTCCTTGAACAACGACGTGTCGAGCTTGAAGAGACCGCCGAACGATCCGATGTCGGACAGGACGCCAGGGGTGAAGGTGGCTTTGGCGAGGCGCTTGATGCGGCGGACGGTCTCGTGACCCGCGTCGATATCGACGCCAGAGGATTTGTAGTCCATTCAGCTCAGAAGTCTAGTTTGTTGATCAGCTGCTCGCACAGCTTTCTGGTCGGCGAGCCTTCAGCAGCGGCCCAGTAGGCCCTGCGGATGGCGACGAAGAACCGCTCTTCCTCGAGATCCTCCTCGAGCATGTCGAACGCCTCGGCGACGAGGCCGATGGCGCCGTCGCGGTCCGGGCGGTCCTGCAGCGTCTTCAGCATCAGCGGCGTGTTCCGCAGCGCGACCAGGCCGACGGCGAGCGTAACGGGAGCACGCACCGGATCTTGCGAGGGAATGCCGACGTCGAACAGGATGCGCAGCGCTTCCTCATTGCCCTGGCGGGCGATGTTGCCGAGCCCGGCGGCGGCGCCGCGCAGCAGATCCTGGTAGCCGGGATAGGTGTCGGCGAACGTCAGCGTCTTGTGGAGGTAGCCGATGTGCGCCGCACAGTTCGTGCCCATCAAGCAAATCGCGGCGGCAATGGCCGGCTGCGTTTCCTTCGGCGCGGACTGCTGCATCGCCGCGAGCGTGCCGAGCTGATTCTTGTCGCCGATCTTCCCGATCGCGGTCGCCGCGTCATCCTGCAGCGGGCCTTCGATCTTCGCGATCTCGGCGAGCCGAGGCAGCGCCATGGCAACCTTGTAATCGCCGATCGCTTCGATCACGGTGCTGCGGAAGAAATCGACGCCCCGCATCGCATCGCGCATCAGCACGTCGATGATCTTCAGGTCCCTGGGAATCGCCGCCAGCGCGCGAATCAGCGCCGGGCGCACGAACTCGCCCTCTTCCTTCTCCAGCCCGGCGAGCAGCCTCGCCGAGAGCGCCGGGTTGGGATTGTGCTCGAAGTAGGCGTAGGCGACCTCCCGCAGGCGATCGTTCGGCGACACCATCGCCGCTGCCATCGCGTCCTGAATGCGGGGATCGCCGAAACCCGTCAACAAGGTCAGCGCCCTGAAACGGACGTAGCCGTCGGCGTGCTCGCTGACGGCCTGCAACAACGCGGTGACCGCCGGCGCGGTCGGCGCCCTGCGGATGGTGCGGCCCGCCGCCATGCGCGTCGGGTAGTCGAGATCGCCGAGCTTGTCGATTGCGGCCTTGATCTGTTCCGGGGACGTCGGCGTCGGACCTTTCTCCTGCGCGGACGCAGGAGAAATAACAAATAAAGAATAACAAATAAAAAAGAGGACGGAGGCGTGTCGCATGCTAGCCGACCGTTTCCGGTTCTTCTTCCGGCAGCGGCTCGCGCCTGCCGTCGATCTTCAGCGACAGCTGCAGGTAGCCGCTTTCATCGCGCGGGAACGCGACCGGGTAGTTGCCGGTGTAACACGACGTGCAGTACGACGCGCTCTTGCCCTTCACCGACGACAGCAGCCCGCCCATACTCAGGTAGCCGAGCGTGTCGGCGCCGACGTATTTCCTGATCTCTTCCTGCGTATGCGTCGCGGCGATCAACTCGGCGCGGCGCGGCGTGTCGACGCCGTAGAAACACGGCGACACCGTCGGCGGACAACTGATGCGCAGGTGCACTTCGGCGGCGCCGGCGGCGCGCACCATCTTGACGATCTTCCGGCTGGTGGTGCCGCGCACCAGCGAGTCGTCGATCAGCACGACGCGCTTGCCCTGGATGATGCTCCGCACGGTATTGAGCTTCACCTTGACGCCAAAATGCCTGATCGATTGCGCCGGCTCGATGAAGGTGCGGCCGACGTAATGATTGCGGATCAATCCAAAGCGCATCGGCACCCTGGCTTCCTCCGAGTAGCCGATCGCCGCGCACACGCCGGAGTCCGGGATCGGCACGATGACATCGGCGGCAATGCCGGTCTCGCGCGCCAGCTCGCGGCCGAGATTGGTGCGCACTTCGTTGACGCTCTGGCCGAACACGTCGCTGTCGGGACGCGCGAAATAGACGTGCTCGAAGATGCAGTGCGAGAGCGGCGCGTTCGGGAACGGCTTGATCGAGCGCACGCCGTGCTGCCCGATGATCAGGACCTCGCCGGGCTCGACATCGCGCACGTAGGTAAAGCCGATCAGATCGAGCGCGCAGGTTTCCGACGTCACCGCCCAGGCGTCGCCGAGACGGCCGAGCGCCAGCGGCCGGAAGCCGTGCGGGTCGCGCACCGCGATCAGGCTGTCCTTGGTGATCAGCGCGAACGAGAACGCCCCGGTCAGCTGCGTGACCGACTCGACGATGGCGTCTTCGATCGAGCCGGCCTGCGATCGCGCATAGAGGTGCAGGACCACTTCGGTGTCGCTGTTGGTCTGGAAGATCGATCCGGCCCGCACCAGCCGCTCGCGCACTTCATTGGCATTGACGATGTTGCCGTTGTGGCAGATGCCGACCTGGCCGTGGACGCAGTCGATCAGGATCGGCTGCGCATTCGACAGCTTGCTCTCGCCGGCGGTTGAATAGCGCGTATGGCCGATGGCGACCTTGCCGGGCAGCGTCGCGAGCGTCGCCTCGTCGAAGATCTCGTTGACGTAGCCCATGCTCTTGACGAGGCGCACGCGCTCGCCGTCGGCGGAGGCGATGCCGGCACTCTCCTGGCCGCGATGCTGCAGCGCGTAGAGGCCGAGATACGTCAGCTTCGACGCTTCCGGGTGTCCGTAGATCCCGAAGACCCCGCATTCGTCCTTGAACTTGTCGAACATAATCGGTTCTCCGAGTTACTTCCGGCTCCCGGCTCCCGGCTCCCGGTTCCCGACCATCTTCTTTTCTATCGCCGTCGCCCAGGCGTGTTCCGCGGCGGCCACGGGGCTGTCGATCGCGACCTGCCCGTTGACGCTCAGCCTGATCGCCTCGCCGCCGACCCGCCCAATCTCGCGCGCCGTCACCGCCGCTGCCGCCGCCGCCGCCATCACCGCGTCGAGGTGCCGGCTCGCGCACGACACTACGATCCGCGACGCCGATTCGCCGAACAACGTCGCGTTCACCCCTTCGACTCGGCTGGCGTCGTTGCCGACGCCAGCCTCGCTCAGGGCAAGCGCGA
Source organism: Acidimicrobiia bacterium (assembly GCA_043779345.1). Classification (GTDB taxonomy): domain Bacteria; phylum Acidobacteriota; class Vicinamibacteria; order Vicinamibacterales; family UBA2999; genus 12-FULL-67-14b. The sequence goes on from JAYWEJ010000226.1 coordinate 4,933, forward strand.
TGTCAGCCGTGACGCCGATGCCGCCGCTGTCGAAGGTGCACTCCGCCAGCGTGACCGCCAGCCCGCCCTCCGAGCAATCATGCGCGGATTCGATGCAGCCATCGCGGATCAGCTTGATGATCAGCCGCTGCAGCGCCGCTTCGCGCTTCAGATTGAGCGCGGGCGGCGTGCCGGCGACCAGGTTGTGCATGGTCGCGAGGTATTCGCTGCCGCCGAGCTCGCCAAGATTATCGCCCAGTAACACGACCGCCGAACCGATCGTCTTGAACACTCTCGTCACCGTCTTCGAGGCATCGTCGAGGAGGCCGACCACGCCGAGCACGGGCGTCGGGAAGATCGCGCGGCCTTCGGTTTCGTTGTAGAGGCTGACGTTGCCGCCGGTGATTGGCGCGCCGAGCGCGCGGCAGGCATCGCCGATACCGCGGACCGCTTCGCCGATCTGCCACATGATCTCCGGCCGCTCCGGATTGCCGAAATTGAGGTTGTTGGTGGCGCCGATCGGCTCGCCGCCGGCGCACGCGACGTTACGTGACGCTTCGGCGACCGCCAGCCTGGCGCCCTGATACGGATCGAGATAACAGAACCGCCCGTTGCCGTCGACGGAGATGGCGAGGCCGCGCGGCGTGTCCTTGACCCGCACGACCGCGGCCGACATGCCGGGCTGCGCGATGGTGTTGGTGCCGACGGTGTGATCGAACTGCCGATAGGCCCATCGCTTGCTGGCAATGGTCGGCACGGCGATCAACCGATCGAACGCCTGCTGCGCCGATGGCACCGGCGCCAGTTGCGCGAGTGAGATTTCCTGGACGCTCTTCTGCCAAAGCGGCACCTGCATCGGGCGCTGGTAAACGGGCGCCTCGTCGGTCAGCGCGCGGTTCGGCACATCGGCCACCAGCGTGCCGCGCTCGTGAATCTTGAGGCGGGTGCCCTCGGTGACGTCGCCGACCTTGACCGCGTGCAGATCCCACTTCTCGAACACGGCTTCGACTTCGTGCTCGCGGCCGCGCTCGACGACCAGCAGCATCCGCTCCTGCGATTCGGACAGCATGATCTCGTACGGGGTCATGCCGGTCTCGCGTTGCGGAACGTTGACGACGTCGACGGTCATGCCGACACCGCCGCGCGATCCCATCTCGGAGGTCGAGCACGTGAAGCCGGCGGCGCCCATGTCCTGGATGCCGACGACGGCGCCGGTCTTCATCACTTCGAGACAGGCTTCCATCAACAGCTTTTCCATGAACGGATCGCCGACCTGCACCGCCGGGCGCTTCTCCGCCGACTTCTCGTCGAACTCCGCCGAGGCCATGGTCGCGCCGTGGATGCCGTCGCGGCCGGTCTTGGCGCCGACGTAGTAGACCGGGTTGCCGGTGCCCTTCGCCGCGCCTTTGACGATGTCGTCCCGGTGCGCGATGCCGAGGCACAACACGTTCACGAGCGGGTTGCCCGCATACATCTCGTCGAACACGATCTCGCCGCCGACGGTCGGAATGCCGATGCTGTTGCCATAGCCGCCGATGCCGGCGACGACGCCTTCGAAAATGCGGCGCGCCAGCGGCGTGTCGAGCGATCCGAAGCGCAGGGCGTTGAGCAGCGCAATCGGGCGCGCGCCCATCGTGAAAATGTCGCGAATGATGCCGCCGACGCCGGTCGCCGCGCCCTGATACGGCTCGATGAACGACGGGTGATTGTGCGACTCGATCTTGAAGACGGCGCAGAGGCCATCGCCGATGTCGACGGCGCCGGCGTTCTCGCCCGGCCCCTGGACGACGCGCGCTCCGGTCGTCGGTAACGTCTTGAGATGCACGCGCGAGCTCTTGTAGCTGCAGTGCTCCGACCACATCACGGAAAACAAGCCGAGCTCCAGCAGGTTGGGCTCGCGGCCCATCAGCTGCTGGATGCGCTCGTACTCGTCCGGCTTGATGCCGTGCCGGTCGAGGACGGCGGAATCGATCACGGTCATACGAAGGCCTGGGACGCAATCGCCTTGACGGCCGAGGCCAGCACGACGCGGCCGTCGGCGCTGCCGAGCGGCAGCTCGGAGGCGCGCTCGGGATGCGGCATCAAGCCGACGACGTTGCGCTGGCGATTGCAAATGCCGGCGATGCTGTTGAGCGAGCCATTCGGATTCGAATCCGCGCCGACTTCGCCGGCGGCGTTGGTGTAACGGAACACCACCTGCCGGTTTGCTTCGAGCTGCTCGAGCTGATCCGGCGGCGCGTAGTAATTGCCTTCGCCGTGCGCGATCGGCAAACGCAACACCTGCTTCGAGGCGCACGCCACCGTGAACGGCGTGTCGGTCTGGTCGACGCGCACCGGAACGATCCGCGACACGAACTTGACGCGATCGTTGCGGACCATGGCGCCGGGCAGCAGACCCGCTTCGAGCAGGATCTGGAATCCATTGCAGATGCCGAGCACCGGACCGCCGCGATCGGCGAACGCTTTTACCGCCGCCATGATCGGCGAGAAGCGCGCGATCGCGCCGGTGCGCAGGTAATCGCCGTGCGCAAAGCCTCCAGGAAGGATGACCGCGTCGGCGCCCTTCAAGTCGCTGTCCTTGTGCCACACCAGCTCGGCCTGCTCGCCGATCACGCGTGACGCGGCGTAGAAGGCGTCGTAGTCCGAATTCGATCCTGGGAAGACAACAACGGCGAATTTCATGGCTCCCGGCTCCCGGCTCCCGGTTCCCGGCAGATCACTGCAAGACCTCGACGCGATAGCTTTCGATCACCGGATTGGCGAGCAGCTTGTCCGCCATCTCGGTGACGCGCGCCTTCGCGGTCGCCGGATCGCCATCGGCGAGCTCGACCTCGAAGAACTTGCCTTGACGCACGTCCTTGACGTCCGGATAACCGAGCGTCACCAGTGCATCGGCGACGACCCGGCCTTGCGGATCGAACACGGACGGCTTCAACGTTACGTAGACACGGGCCTTCATCAGTTCCGTCCTTCAGGCGGGTCTAAAGACCCGCCTCTACACGCTACGCACTCAGATAGAACACGCGCTTGAACACCGCATCGACGTTGCGGAGTTGTTCCTTCAAATCGAACGCCTTCTCGATCTCGGCGGCCGGCAGCACTTTCGTGATGTCGCTGTCGGCGAGCAGCAAACCCTTGAAGTCGGCCTTGTCATGAAAGGACTTCATGGCGTTGCGCTGCACCCATTCGTAGGCCTGCTCGCGCGAGACGCCGCGGCGCGCCAGCTCCAGCAGCACCTGACCGGAAAACACCACGCCGCGCGACCGATTCAGGTTCTCGAGCATGCGGTCGGGATACACCACCATGCCCGACACGATGCGCGTGAAACGGCGCAGCATGTGATCGAGCGCGATGAAGCTGTCCGGCAGGATGACGCGCTCGACCGACGAGTGCGAGATGTCGCGCTCGTGCCAGAGCGCGACGTTCTCGAGCGCCGCCATCGCGTTGGCGCGGATCAGCCGCGCCAGGCCGACAATCTGCTCGCAGCCGATCGGGTTGCGCTTGTGCGGCATCGCCGACGAGCCCTTCTGTCC
>JAYWEJ010000227.1:0-3557 GCA_043779345.1 Acidimicrobiia bacterium
TCGCGCTCGGCGTGCTCGGACGAATCGATCGCCTCGCTGCCGGCCGCGCGGTCTCGCCGGCCGCCCCGGCGGCGCGCAAGCGCGTGCGGCGAGCGTCGCCGCTGGCCGACGCCAATCTTCACCGCGGCACGCTCGCGATGTGGTGGATAACGGCCGCCGCGATTGTGCTGGTCGCGGCGATTACCTTCGTGCTGGTCGCGCCGAATGGGCTCGCCGACTGGTTCCCTACGCAAGCCACTACCGGCGCGCCCGCGGCCATCGTGACGCCGCCGACGCCGTTGCCGCTGCCGTCGCCGACGGAAGCCTACGTGGCGCAGGCGCGGGCGTTGTTCGCGAGCGGAAAGTTGCGCGATGCGCTCCGCGCGCTGGATCGTGTCCCGGTCGGTGACGGGCTGCGAGCGGATGCCGAACGCATCCGTGCCGACGTTCAACGAGAACTGCTGGCCGTGGCCGGCGCCGAGGCGTCATCGGCATCGACCAGTGCCGCTCCCGTGTCGCCACCTCGCGAATGAAATGTCCCAAGTGCGGCTATCTCGGGTTCGAAACCACGGATCGTTGCCGTAACTGTCAGTATGATTTTTCGCTCGCCCCGTTTACTTCCGAACCAGAGCTGACACTCCATGGCGCGGATCGCAGGAACGAATCTCCAGGCGATTTCGAGCTGCCGGCGATCGCGCGGCAGACCGACAAGCTGAGCGCGCCGGCGCTCGATCTCGATCGCCTGTTCGGCGATTCGGATCGCTCCGCCTCGGCGTCGCCGCCCGTGCCGGTACGAAAGCTCGAACCGCCGACCATCACGCTGCTCGACGACGATACGGGCGAGGCCGAAGCGCCGCTCGCCGACACCAGCCTGTCGATGCCGCCGGAGGAGGAAGCGCTCCCCGAGATGACGATTTCCCTCGACGACGATCCCCCGGCGCCGGTTCGATCGCCGCGACCCGCAATGATGGCCGCCGCCGCTGATGACGGGGCGTTGCCGTTCGACGACGGCCCGATCGTGCCGCCGCCGGCGGCGCGGCCGCCGCTCGCGGTGCGGCGATCGACACCGGAAGTGCCGCGCAATCGGCCGCGCACGACGCGGCCGGTGCGCATCGACGCACTCGATCTCGAGCCGGCGGCGAAGTCAGGCGCGGTGTCACAGGCCGCCACCGACACCGTCGCGTCGCTGATGGAGATGCCGTCGCTCGGCGTGCGCGTCGGCGCGGGGCTGATCGACCTGTTGTTGCTCGTCGGCATCGACCTGGTCGTGCTGTATCTGACGCTGCGCGTCACCGGCTTGCAGAACACGCTCGAGGACCTGCGCGTGTTGCCGCCGGTGCCCTTGGTCGGGTTCCTGGCCACCGTGGCGTTTGGTTATGTCGCCGCCTTTACGGTGGCGGGAGGGCAGACGATCGGCAAGATGGTGCTCAGCCTCCGCGTCATCGGCGACGACGGCCGGCCGGTTGATGCGGCCGGCGGCATGCTGCGGGCGCTGGGCTGCATGCTGGTGCCGATCACGCTGGGACTGTCGTATCTGCCCGCGCTGTTCACGAGCGATCATCGGGCGCTGCACGATCGCCTCGCCGGCACGCGCGTGGTCCAGGAATGAAAGGGCCCGCGGTGTTCATCGCGAGCTTCGGTTACGTTGGCTTCTTTCCAATCGCGCCAGGCACCGCCGGCTCGCTGGCGGCCCTCGCGCTCTTCGCCTTGATTCGCTGGATCGGCGTCACCGCCATCGAGCTGTCGGCGATCGTGGCGGTCTTCGCCATCGGCATCTGGGCCGCCCACGGCACCGAGGCCGCGCTCGGCCGCAAGGATCCCGGCGTGGTTGTGATCGACGAAGTGCTCGGGATGTTGATTACCCTTGCGGTCCTGCCGCTGTCCTTACTCGGCATCGCGCTCGGCTTTGTGTTGTTCCGCGTGCTCGACGTCGTGAAGCCGTATCCGGCGGCACAGCTCGAGCATCTGCATGGCGGGCTTGGCATCATGGCCGACGATGCGGTGGCGGGACTCTATGCACATCTCGCGCTGCGCGCGTGCATGTGGATGGCTCCGGCATGGCTGACGGCCTGAGCGCAGCCATCCTCGCCGTCGGCAGCGAGTTGCTGACGCCGCACAAGACCGACACCAACTCGCTCTTTGTCACCGAGGTGCTCAACGACCTGGGCATCGCCGTGGCGTTCAAGGCCATCATCGGCGACCACCGCGCGGAGCTGGCCGCGCATCTCGGCCACGCGCTGTCGCGGCACCGTGTGCTGATCCTCACCGGCGGGCTCGGACCGACCGACGACGACCTGACGCGCGAGGTCGTCGCGGAGCATCTCGGGCTCGAGCTTGACGAAGATCCCGCGATCATCGACGCCATGGAGCGGCGCTTCGCCGCCCGCGGCTGGAAGATGCCCGCCGTCAATCGCCGCCAGGCGATGGTGCCGCGTGGCGCGGTCGTCCTTGCGAATCCGCATGGCACCGCGCCCGGTCTCTGGATCGAGCATGGCGATCGCGCGATCGCGCTGCTGCCGGGTCCGCCCCGTGAAATGAAGCCGATGATGGACGGCGAGGTGCGGCGCCGGCTCGGCGCGATCGCCGGCAGCGTGCGGCTGCATCGCCGGCTGGTACGCGTCGCGGGCAAGGGCGAATCGGCCGTCGAGGAGATCGTGCAGCCGATCTACTCGCAATGGCTGAATCAATCGCCCCCCATCGACACCACGATTCTCGCGGGCCTTGGCCAGGTCGAGCTCCATCTCGTCACGCAGTCCGGGAGTGCCGCATCGGCGTCGGCGGCATTGGACCTTGCGGTGTCGGCATTGAGCGATGCGCTCGGCCCGGATCTCGTCAGCACCGACGGCCGCGGGCTCGAAGCCGTCGTCGGCGATCTGCTGCGGGAACGCGGTTGGCGGGTGGCGTTCGCCGAGTCGTGCACGGGCGGGCTCGCGACGTCGCGCATGACCGACGTCCCAGGCAGCTCCGACTACGTCGAGCGCAGCATCGTCGCGTACAGCAATCGCGCAAAGATCGAGCTGCTGGACGTGCCCGAGGCGCTGATCGCAGAGCACGGTGCGGTGAGCGAGCCGGTCGCGGCAGCGATGGCGGCGGGAATTCGTCAACGTGCGGGCGTGAATATTGGCGTGGCGATCACCGGCATAGCGGGACCGGGCGGCGGCAGCGAACACAAGCCGGTCGGCACCGTGTGTATTGCCGTGGATGGACTGCCCTCGGTAGCTTCTGCGGAGGAGGGGGGCGAATCGAAGGTGCGCACGTTTCGGTTTCCCGGCGGACGCGAGATGGTCAAGGCGATGTCCGCCAACTGGGCGATCGACATGCTGCGCCGCTACCTGATCAAGGCCACATGAGAGTGTTCGTCGGGGTCGATGTCGGCGACGCGGTGCGCCGCGAAGTCGCACGAGTGGTCGCGACGCTGACCGGAAAGCTGGAAGCCGTGAAGACGCCGCCCAAGGTGGCATGGGTGAAGCCCGCCGCACTGCACGTCACGGTCAGGTTCATCGGTGAAGTCGAGCCGCCGGAAGTGGAACGTCTGCAGGAGTTGATGATGGCGCCGATCGAGGTGCCGCCGTTTGAGC
>JAYWEJ010000228.1:0-3552 GCA_043779345.1 Acidimicrobiia bacterium
TGACAATATACGACAGTAGCGGTCAATTTGTCCATCCTTGCACGGGGGGATCCGAATTGCTGAGTTTTGGGCCCGAATTCCGGTCCTCCCGTCGGGAAAATTCGCCGGAGCCGACGGCTTCGAGCGGGTAGCATTCCAAGACGGTCTGCCGTAAACGGCTCCGGAAAGGATCACGTAAGCCATTCATGTATCCCGCAATCTTTCAGAGAGTTCCGCGGCGCGCCGCGCTGGTGGCGGCGATCGCGGCCTGCGCGATCACGGTGACGTCGGCGTCCGACTGGCCTGAATGGCGCGGCCCGTCGCGCGACGGCCGTTCGTCGGAAACGAACCTGCCGTCCAGGTGGTCGCCGCAGGGCGATAACCTGGCGTGGCGCATTCCCATCGGCAGCCGGTCCGCGCCGGTGGCGTTCGGCAATCGCCTGTACGTCAACTCGCCGACGCCGGGCGATCCGGCCTCGACGCAGGAACGGCTGATTGCGATCGACGCCGAGAGCGGCAAGGTCGTGTGGGAGCGGAAGTTCAGTCTTTACCTCAGCGACGTTCCGCAGCATCGCGTGGCGTGGGCCTCGCCGGCCGTCGATCCCGAAACCGGCAACATCTACATGTTCACCGTCGCCGCGCAGCTGGTCTGCGTGTCGCCCGACGGCAAGGTGCTCTGGGATCGGCCGCTCACCGAGGAGTACGGCGCCGTCACCACGCACGGCGGCCGCACGACGTCGCCGATCATCGACGGCGACAAGGTCATTCTCAACGCGCTGATTCTCGCGTGGGGCGATCTGAACCGGCCGGGTAATCGCTACTTTGCCTTCGATAAGAAGACCGGCCAGACGATCTGGGTCAGCTCGCCGCAGTCGCGCCACTACGACACCAACTACTCGACGCCGGTCGTCGGCACCATCGACGGCACGCGCGCGCTCATCGTCGGCGGCACCGACGGCGTGTATCACGCGCTCAAGGCCAATACCGGCGAGAAGATCTGGTCGATCGAAGTGAGCAAGCGCGCCATCCTGAACAGCGCGCTCCTCAAGGACAACGTCGCCTACATCACCCACGGCGAGGAAAACATGGACACCACGGAGATGGGCATGATCGCCGCCGTGGATGCGACCCGCGCCGGCGTGCTGCCGCCCGACGCGTTCAAGTGGCGCACGCGCGGCTTCCTGCCGACGTTCGCTTCGCCCGTGATGGACGACACGCGGCTCTACACCGTTGACAACAGCGCCATCGTCGGGGCCTTCGATCTGAAGACCGGCGCGAAGGTGTGGGAGAAGACGCTCGGCACGTTGCAGAAGGGCTCCCCGGTTCTGGCCGACGGCAAGCTGTATGTCGGCACCGAGAACGGGAAGTTTTTCATCCTGCGCCCGACCGCGACCGGCGTCGAGACGCTCGACGAGGACCTCCTCGGCACGGCGCAGAGTCCCGAACCGATCGTCGCCTCGCCGATCGTGGCCGATGGCCGCGTCTATGTCACGTCGATGGACGCCACCTATGCCATTGGCAAGCGCGTTGCGCGCAATGCCGCTCGCGGTGCCACTGGTTCCACCGCTTCCACCGCCGCTCCGGCGGTCGTCCAGGTGTTCCCGTACGAATCGCTGGTCGCTCCAGGACAGACGGTCGCTTTGAAAGCGCGGTTGTTCGATGCGAAGGGCAACTTCATTCGCGAGGAGCCGGCCGCGCAGTGGTCGCTCGATCAGCTGAGCGGCGCGGTCGATGCGAAGGGTGTCTACTCGCCGGGCCAAGGATCGAGCGCCGGGTTCGTGAAGGCGACGGTCGGTGCCCTCACCGGCACGGCGCGCGTGCGCGTCATCGAGGCGCCGCCATGGACGTGGGATTTCGAGAACGCGGCCAGCGAAGTGCCGCCGGCATGGTGGGTGGGCGCGCCGACCAAGGTCTTTCAACGCACGGTGGAGAACGTCGGCAAGGTGCTGATCCGTCCGCGCGACGAAACGGTAGGCCGCCGCGCCAAGGTCTTCTTCGGTCAGCCGAACCTCGCGGGTTTCACGGTCGAAGCCGACGTGCGCGCCCGCGAGCAGCGGCGGCAGCGCGGCGATGTCGGCCTGATCAACGAGCGCTACGGCCTGGTGCTCTTCGGCAACGGCCAGAAACTCGAGCTGCATCCCTGGCAGGCGGCCGATGAGATGACCACGCGCGTCGACTTCAAGTGGGACGCCGACAAGTGGTATCGCATGAAGCTGCGCGTCGATCACCAGAAGGACGGCAGCGCCCGCGTGCGCGGCAAGGTCTGGCCCGCGGATGCGGCCGAGCCCGCCGCATGGACGATCGAGAAAATCGACAGGATCGCGCACGTCGTGGGCAGCCCCGGCATTTATGCCGACGGCATCTCGGACGTGTATTTCGACAACGTCAAGGTTTATAGAAATCAGTAGGCCATCAGGCCATCAGGCCATCGGGCCATCGGGCCATCAGGCCATCAGGCGAACAGGAAGCAATCGATGCGTCGAATCATTCTGAGTGCGTTAGTCGTTCTGGCGGCGTCGTCCGCGGTGTCGGCGGACTGGCCGATGTGGGGCGGCACGCCGAGCCGCAACATGGTGTCGGACATGAAGGGCCTGCCGACGACGTGGGACATCAAAACCGGCAAGAACGTGAAGTGGGTGGTCGAGCTCGGCTCGCAATCCTACGGCAATCCGACGGTCGGCGCCGGCGTGGTGCTCGTCGGCACCAACAACGAGGCGATGCGCGACCCGAAGCAGGGCGGCGATCGCGGCGTCCTGATGGCATTTCGCGAGGAGACCGGCGAGTTCCTGTGGCAGGCGACGTTTGAAAAGCTCGCGTCAGGCCGCGCCAACGACTGGCCGTTCCAGGGGATCGCCAGCTCGCCGCTGATTATCCGTAACGTGGCCTACTTCACGACCAACCGCGGCACCATCGTCGCCGTCGACATCGAAGGGTTCCACGACAACGAGAACGACGGTCCGACCAAGGACGAGAAACTCACCGGCAAGAACGACCCCGACATCATCTGGACGTTCGACATGATGGAGGAAGTGGGCGCGTTCCCGCACAACCTCGCCAACTGCTCGCCGGTGGCCGACGCCGGCCTGCTGTTCTGCAGCACCGGCAACGGCCAGGATGAAAGCCACGTCAACGTGCCGTCGCCGAAGGCGCCGTCGATCATCGCGCTCGAAATCGAGAGCGGCAAGCTGCGCTGGGAAGACAACTCGGTCGGCGAAAAGGTGCTGCACGGGCAGTGGTCGACGCCCGCGGCCGGCGACATCGGCGGCGTGCGGCAGGTCGTGCACGCGCAGGGCGACGGCTGGGTGCGCGGCTACGAAGCGCAGAGCGGCAAGAAGCTGTGGGAGTTCGACACCAACCCGAAGGCTTCGGTGTGGCCGAAGACGCGCAATGAAGTGATCGCCACGCCGGTTATCTTCGAGAACGTCGTCTACATCTCGAACGGCCAGGACCCCGAGCACGGCGAGGGCGTCGGTCACGCCTACGCGATCGACGGCACCAAGCGCGGCGACATCACCCAGACCGGGCTGATCTGGCACTTCGACAAGATCCGCCGATCGATCTCGACGGCGGCGA
>JAYWEJ010000229.1:0-8382 GCA_043779345.1 Acidimicrobiia bacterium
GGGAAAGCCGAACGGGCCTTCCACATCTGCGCGGCGGTTTCGACCTGCGCGCGGTCGCCGGTGCCGCTGTCGCCGATGACCAGGAACTTCACGGAATCCTTGCCCACCGGCGCCTGCACCTCGACGGCGGCCCCGATCGACGCCTGCGGCGCGCGCACCGGCGCGGGCTGTTGATCGGTAAGAGCCTGGCCAACAGCAGCGAGCGCGAGCAGGCTCCAGCAAACGGCGACGATGCGAACGGGTATCTTCTTCATGATCGCGTCAGCTCGGAATGGTCGGCACGACGTCGCGGAGGATGTCGACGATCAGGTTGGCTTTGACGTCACGCAGAATCAGGCTGCGTCCGACGATACGGTACTCGAGCTCGGGCGGAAGATCCGGCAGCTTGCGCAGCAGCGCCGGCGGGAACGTCTCGAGCGGCTGCGTCGTGGGATAAATCGTATTGATGTCCACCTTGAGATTCTTCGGCAGCTCGTTGATCAGCGCCTTGCGATCCGCCGCCGATCGCAACTTGAAATCGTCCTGCACGATCTTGATGAAGTACGGCTGGTACTCCAGCGCGAAGATCTCACCGGGTTGCGCGTTGGCACGCAGCGTCATGATGGTGTCGGCGAGCGCCTTTTCGCGGTCGGAAATCTCCTTCGGATCGTCGGTCGCCTTCAGGTTGGGGACCTTGCGTTCGGCCTCGTTATGAATCTTGACGTAGGCGTCGACGCGCTTCCTGAACTCGAGGGCCGCCGCGCCCTGGGCGTTGACCGGCTGGTCGCCGGGCTGGGGATTATTCATGGGCGCCACGGCAGCGGTGGTCGCATTGGCTGGTGTGCCGGCGGCGACGCGGCTTTCGGACTCCGAAGGGCCGCACGCGAGCGTCAAGGCGATGGCGAGCGTGAGCGACGCCGGGAGTAGGTTCGTCATGGCGGTGTAAATGACTTCAATAGCTGTGCCACGAAAGGACGTCAAAGTTGGCCCTGCAGCTCTTCCGCATGGGGTAACCGCTGCCCACTTTGGCCCTCTGGCTACACAGGGGGTTGGTGCAAATCCTGCATCGGCGCGAGACGTGACTCGACGGCTCCTCTTTCTTTTTCAACTGAGCCTCCTGGCGGGATGCGGCAACAGCTGGATTGGCAACACCGGCGTAGCCCGCGAGCCGCCAGTCGTCGAGGCGGGGCGCCTTACCGACATCGGGCGCGACCAGCTGGCACTGCCCAACGCCGGCCGGTCGATCAAGTTCGCCATCATCGGCGACAGCGGCCGCGGCTCGAAGGAGCAGCACGAAGTCGCGGCGCAAATGGCCGCGTACCGCCAGCGGTTCGACTACGAATTCGTGCTGATGGCCGGCGACAACATCTACGAAGGGCCGGCGACCGAGGAGGACTATCGGCTGAAGTTCGAGGAGCCCTACAAGCTGCTGCTCGACGCCGGCGTGAAGTTCTACGCGGCGCTTGGCAATCACGACGACACCAACCAGATCTATTACAAGCCGTTCAATATGGGCGGCGATCGCTATTACACGTTCGTGCCGCCGGTCGATCCGCTGACGCGATGGGACACGCGCGTGCGATTCTTCGCGCTCGACAGCACGTATCTCACGCGCGAGCAGCTGCAATGGTTCGAGCGGGAGCTGACCGGGTCGCGGGCGGAATGGAAGATCGCGTTCCTCCATCACCCGGTCTACACGTCGGGACGGTATGGCCTGGCGGCGCGCGGCATCCGCCTCGCGCTCGAATCGACGTTCGTCAGCGGCGGCGTCAACGTGGTGTTCTCGGGACACGAGCACATCTACCAGCGCGCCGAGCTGCAGCGCGGCGTTCTGTATTTCGTGACCGGCGGCGCGGGCTCGCTACGCGCCGGGGATGCGTCGCCATCGAACGCGATCGCGCGCAGCTACGACCAGGACTATCACTTCATGCTGGCGGAGATTACGGACGACGGGTTCTTCTTTCAGGCGATCAATCGCACCGGCGTGACGGTGGACGCGGGATCGCTGCGGCGGCCTATTGTGGACACGACGGCCCGTCGTTGACCTGCCTGACCTTGGCCTTGAAGACCCGCACCCAGTCGGCGATCGGCGACGCGTGCAGGCCGATCATCCCGGTCGGGTGATCGAAGCGCGCGCTCCGGAACAGGTCGTCGAGCTGCTGGTCTGAGAGCTGCGCCAGCAGCCCGCCGAGATGCGTCCGGCCGGCCTCGCTGATCTTCACGCGCGTGAACGTGGCGCCGTGGTACGGCAGGTGGTCCATCGACGTCGTGCAGGTCGCGCGATCCGACCACACCAGCGCCTTCTCCCATTCCGGGAGATCGACCTTGCGCGGTCCCCACCCCGAGCCCACATCCTGCAGCATGGCGAACGGCTTCGAGCACTTGCCGCCGTCGGGCCAGTCTTTTTCCGAGAGGCACATCAGCCGCTGGTTCTCGCTCTTGTTGTCCCAGTGCGACATCATCACCGCCAGCAGGCGCAGCGCGTCGACGTGCGCGCGCGGCGCGCCGCCTTTCTTCGGATCGAGAAGATCGAGCTCGAAGAACGCCCAGCCTTCGACCTCCTGGGTTTCGATGGCGCGGCCGTAATGCCTGGTTTCGACCGCCGCCCACTCGAAGTCCCTCGGCGCCTTCTTGTCCATTACCTTTGCGTAGAGCTTTTCAGCGCCCGCAAACCCGAGCGCCTTCATCGTCGTGAACGGCTCGGCCGGACAGCCGAAGCAGCGGACTTTCTCGACGAGGATGACGGTGTCGGCGCCGAAGCCAAGCGTTTTCAGGAGCTTCGCAGACGCGACCTCGGACGGCACTTCGGGGCTGCGCCCGTATTTGACTCGCAGGCGATCGCCGTTTGGTAAGGTGCAATCGAACTTCGGCGCGGTGCCGCCGAGTTGCGTGATCTCGAACGTGCAGGTGAGGTCTTTCGGCTGCTTCGGATCGGCGCCCAGAAACGCGCTCGTGATCGGCGGCGGCGCGTGCCACACCACCGCGCGTGACAAGGCGTCGATGCGCTCGTCCGGAGACACCGTCTTGGACTTCAACGGCTGCTTCTTACGCTGGTCCTCGGACTTGGTCGCGGACTGCGCGGCCTTGTCGGCCGGCTTCTTCTGGTCCGACTGGTCCGGCACCGAGCAGGCGGCGACGACAGTGGCGCCGGCGAGAGTGACGATCGCGAGCGCTTTGCCACGCATACGCATACGTAAAAACTCGGCTGCAAGAAGCGTGACATGGCTTACCACGGTCAAGCTTGAACAGCCGTGCCGGTCCAGAGGCTCCGGTTATGACAGGTAGGGCTTCAGGACGGCGTCGAGGTCATGACGCATCCATTTAGTGGCGGTGCCTTCCTGATAAAAGGCCCAGCTGAGCATCGAGCCGCCAACCACCGCCTCGATCGTGCGCGCGAGCTGTTTGGCGTTGGTCGCGGGCGCCAGCTCCTTCGCGTCGATCGCTTCCTTGATGAGCTTCGTAAGCTCGACGCGAGTCGCGGCCGCGTGCTTCGCCATGTGCGTCCGGAAATCGGGATCGGTCAGATCGATCTGCAGGTAGGCAAAGTTTCGGGCGAACGCGGCCGGGCTCGACGCCATCTGCGCCATGCAGTCGCTGTAGGCCCGCAGTGCCGCCAGCGGCGAGCGATGACCGCGGCGCAGTTCCGCGAACATTTCTCCCGTGCCGCCGGAGAACTTCTGCGACAGCGTCAGCAGCAGCTCGCGCTTCGACCCGAACCGCTGCACCAGCAGTCCGGCGGTGACGCCGGCTTCACTGGCGATCGCCGCGAGCGTCAGCTCGCCGGGCCCCAGCCGGGCCATCGCGCGATGCGTCGCCATGAAGATGTCGTCGTCGGTGACCTTTTGCGGCCGTGGACTCATCGGGGTTGACAGTTTATAAACGACGGTTTAGTATCGTTTCTAAATTGGCGTTTAGTATACCAAAGGAGCCGGTATGCGAAGGGTGATTTACGGCGGCGCGTGCAGCCTCGATGGTTATTTCGCGGCCCGGGATGGCGCCGTGGACTGGCTGCATTTCAGCAAGGACGTCCAGGACATCATGCGGCAGTCGTGGGCGGAGACCGACACCATGCTGCTGGGCCGCAAGACCTGGGACTGGGCCCGCTCGCAGCCGGGCCCGCGGGACGACGGCTCGATGCCGGCGGTGAAGAGCTACGTGTTCTCGCGGACGCTGACGTCGATTCCGGATCCGAAGGCTGAGCTCGTCACGAGCGATGCGGGCGCGTTCGTCACGAAGCTGAAGTCCTTGCCCGGCAAGGACATCATCGTCATGAGCGGCGGCAACTTCGCCACCTCGCTGCTGAAGGCCGGCGTCATCGACGAGGTCGGCCTCAACATCCATCCGCTGCTGCTGGGCGGAGGTCCGCCCGCGTTCCTCGATCCTGGCGAGCGCGTGAAACTCGAGCTGACGGAGTGCCGTCAGCTCGAGGGCGGGTGTGTGTTTGTGAGGTATGCCGTCAAGCGGTAGCTGCAATGGCGACCGGTCCGACGCTCATTCGATAGCCGATCCACGTCAGCATGATGCCGGCAAGCTCGGTGACGTACAACACTTCGGTGTAGCCCATGCGCGTGGCGGTGCCGCCGATGCCCGGCAGGATCGCGCCGATCGCGATCAGGACGTTGGCGATCACGCGATGCCGGGTCGCCGGATTGCCGCTGTAGCGAAGCGCCGACAGGATGGCGCCGCCGATCAGGAACACGACGGCGTACATGTTCACGAACGGGCTGAAGCCCCTGACCCACTGCCAGGCGAAGACGCGGCCGGTGAGGCGATGCGCTTCGACCTGGCTGTGGTCGATCGGCGACAGCACGACGGCGACCGAGGCGACCAACACGAAGGTCACCAGGATCGCCGTCAGCACGTGCGCGGTGCGGCGCGCCAGCAGCAGGTAGACCGTGCCCTGCGCGAGCGGCGCGCCGCCGAGCAGCGCGCCCGAGATGTACCACGCACGGAACGTCGGCTCGTTCCACCCGGCGAGCGTCGTCGCCGCCTCGGTGAACGTGCCGACTCCGTAGACGAAGATGCCGAACGCCCACCACCACAGGTGCAGGCGCTCGGGGTGCTGACGATAGCGACGGTATATCTCCGCCGAGAAGAACGCGGCGAGGATGGTCGTGACGATCGGAACGTAGTGAACGGCGGACAGATCCATTGCTGCGCTCCCCTAAAACGCTCCGACGTTCAATCCGATCGTGAAGGTGCGGCCGCGGGCCGGCGCGAACTGGAAGTGTTCGCGGTAGTAACGATCGGCCAGGTTTTCGACCGCCAGCGTCAGCCCGGCGCGATTGCGGCCGCTGGTGAGATTGATGCCGGCGCCGGCACGCTGCACGGCGAAGCCATCGAGCGAGAGCAGGTCCTGCGCGATCAGGAACGGTGATTCGAGCAGGGTCGCCGCGACGCGGGTGACCTCACCCTGCGCGCGCACGCCGTACTCCACCCACCACCGCCCGCGCGACTGCGTGAAGCGCGCGTTCGCGAGCCCCTTCGACGGCGTGATGTTGTCGAACGGCGTGTCGGCCAGCGACGAGTTGTCGAGCGGGTTGGTCCCGTCGACGACGGTGCCGCGGGTCAGGGCGGCCGACCCCGCAAGCGTCAGCACGCCTGGACGCAGCGTGATCGGCATCACGCCCGACAGCTCCACGCCGGTGACGCGAACGTTGCCGAAGTTGCGCGCCTGCGCGAGCGGGCCCGACGCGTTGCTCGCCACCACCAGGTCCTGCGCGATGAAGTTCTGGTACTGGTTGAAGAAGTAGTAGGCGCCGCCGCTGAACGAGCCGGTCCGGAACTTCACGCCGGCATCGAAGTTGTTGCCGGTCTCGGGTTCGACCTTCACGTTCGGCAGCAGGCTCCCGCTCGTCGCCGTGCCCGCAAACAACATCTCTTCGAGATTCGGATGGCGATAGCTTCTGCCGAAGCGCACGAACGGGTTGATGGCGCCGTTGGGGTTCGAGACGACGCCGATGTCGCCGGTCAGCGATCTGCGCGCGTAGGTCGCGCCGTTCGGATCGGGCAGCTTCGATTGATCGATGGCGGGCCTGGCGTTGCCGATGACCGCCTGCACGTCGTAGCCGGGCGTCGCTTCGGTGATGACCGTGTAGAAATCGCCGCGCAGGCCGGCCACGACGGAGAGCGTCGGCTTGACGCGCCATTCGTCCTGCGCGAAGACGGCGATGTCGCGGAGGCTGGCATCGGGCACGCGGACCGGATGCGCGATCGTCGGCGGGCCCAGGGCCACCGGCGACGGCAACACCACCGCCGCCGGTCCACGCGCGCCAAGCGCGACCTGCCCCAACAACGACATTTGCGTCGTCGTGGTCCGCTGATCGCTGCTGCGATCGCGGTAGAAACTCAGGCCGGTGGTCAGCAGGTGATTGCGCGCCGGCACCAGCACCGCGTTCAGGTCGACGCCCGGCGTCCAGACGCGTTGCTGGGTGTCGGACAGGATGTCGAGCCGGAACACCGAGATCGGGAAGAAGACCACGGCGGTCGGCGCCGGAAACTGCACCGGGAGCGTGGTCCGCAACAGGCGTTCGGTGCGCTGGTAGTACGCGGTCATCGACAGGTTCGCGAGCCAGGGGGTGAGCGCGCGCGCTTCGTAGCGCGCCGAGAACTTGTCGAGGTTACTGTGCGGGAGCGAGGTGTCGTTGAAGAAGAACGGCTGCTCGAAATCGGGGAAGCCGACGTCTGCCATGCGCCGGCTCTGGTAGCGCACGCGCAGCGTCCGGCGATCGCCGAGCTTGAACAGGCCGGAGGCGTTGACGAATCTCCCCTCCGCCTGCGAATTCAGGATCTCCGCATCAGTGCGAACGAAGGCCTTGTTGAACGGATCCGGGAAGGCGCCGAAATTGAACCCGAAGTTGGTGTCGATGGTGTCGGCGTTGGTGAGCGTGCCGCCGGCGAACAACGGGCGGGTGTCTTCGACGTCGAACGATCCCGCCTTGTAGTTGTCGTACTTCTCGGCTCCCGCCTGGATGCGGAAGGTGGCCCTGGGCGACGAACCGCCGAGCGTGACGGTGCCTCGCCTGCCGTTCTCGTTCGAGCTGTAGAAACCGTTGAAGCCGTAGAGCAGCTGCTTGACCGGCGAGAAGGACGTTTCGTTGGTGATGATGTTGACGGTTCCGGCGAGGGCGTCGGATCCGTACATCAGCGTGCCGGCGCCATTGATGATCTCGATGCGGCTGATCGCGTCGGGTGAGATCAGGCCGACTTCGGCGCCGGTGCGATCGGTCGCCTGTCGCGCGGTGTTGAGGCGCTCGCCGTCGACGAGCACGAGCATGCGCGTCGAATCGAGGCCGCGCAGCCTGGGCCGGACCCCGAAAGGACCGCTGCCCACGGGGGTGACGTTGACGGCGGCGGTCAGCGCATCGCCGGTCGACAGCACGTTGGCCTGTTCGATCGCGGCTCGCGACAACGTTTCAACGTGCAAAGGAATCTGCCGGACCTCGCGCTCCGAGCGGCTGGAGGTGACGGTGATCTGGGCGCTCAACACGCCAAGCTCGAGCGACACCGGCAGGTCGACGTTGTGATCCGGGCGCTCGATCACCACGGTGCGCGCCGCCTGGGAGAATCCGCTGCGGGTGACGATCACGAGATACGAGCCGGCGATGGAGACGTCGAAGGTGTAACGGCCGGACGCATCGGTGTCGACGACCCTCTCCTCGCCGGTGCCGAGCGCTTTCAAGGTGACCCGCGTCGACGGCAACGCGGCGCCGGTGCCGTCTGAAATGACTCCGCTGATGGTCGCGGCCGAGGCGCAAGCGGCGACAGCTAGCGCCGACAGAAAAATGACAATTCGAAACGTACGCATACAAACACTCCGGCCGCTCGCTCGCGCGAGCGGCAGTTAACAGTCGAAAGTTAAAAGTTTACAGACTGAAAACTAACGGAGTGGAGGTGGTCGCGGAGAGAAATGCCGTGAGACGCGAGGGGCGTGGCCGCCGGCGCGGACAAATGCTGGAACCGTCGCCAACCGCACCGATAGCGAGCGGCGCCGTTCTGCGAGTAGACCCGCGAGCAGCCACAGGCTGACGCCGAGCGCGGCGGACGAGAGCAGCTGCAGGACCGTTGTCGCCACGGTTTCCGGCACCGCGAATGAGTTGAATTCTGAGCTCAGATCGGACGCGATCGCGGGACCGTGCAGCAGCGCGGCGAGCACCCAGATCGCGATGCTCTTGCGTCCCAGGACTGCCTCGCCGCCGCGGCGAACGGCGATCAGGGTCGCAATCAGCGCGGCAGCCGCGATCCAGCGAAACACCAGCCACGGATCTTCGAGGCGGCCGGCGGCCATCTGCCCCGCGAACAGCCAGCCGTGGAATCCGATCAGCGCCGCGCCCGCGAGTGCGAGCGACGCCCTGATCATCCGTTGCACGAGCATTTGCTTATTGTATCCCGGCGTGGCATTTC
>JAYWEJ010000230.1:0-3533 GCA_043779345.1 Acidimicrobiia bacterium
CCGACGCGCCGAGCAGATCGACCATTTCCTTGACCAGCGCATCGAGATCGACGTGCTCGGCGACGACGCGGCCGCCGCCGGAGTAGGCGAGCATCTTCGACACGAGATCGGCGGCACGCTGCGCGCCGATCAAGATCGTCTCCGCGGCGCGGCGCTGATCGGACTCGGGCGGCGACAGGATCGCGATCAGATCGGCGTTGCCCATGATGCCGGTCAGCAGGTTGTTGAAATCGTGCGCGACGCCGCCGGCCAGCACCATCAGGCTTTCGCTCTTCTGCTGTTCCTGCACGCGGCGCTCGAACGCGTAGCGCTCGGCTTCGTTGCGGCGGCGGTTCGAGACGTCGTGAATCGTGACGAGCCAGCCGACAAAACGCCGCTGCGAGTCACGGACCGCCGTCACTTTCACTTCGAAATAGCGCGGGCCCGGCTCGACCTTGACGATCGCGGGCTGACCTTCGGCGAGCGGACGATCCTCGTCAACGGCTGCCGTCCACCACGCCACCACCTCGTCGATCGGGCGGCCGAGGCTGGCGCCGGTGCAGCCGGTATAGCGCTCCGCCGCCGCGTTGAGGTCGACCAGGCGCCGCTGCGCGTCGAGCACGATGACGCCGTCGTCCATGCTGTCGACGACCATGTCACGAGCGACCGGCAGCAGGCCGAACAGGCGATAGCGATAGATGCCCCACGTGAAGCAGGCCCCGGACACCGTGAACGCGATCGGCGTGAGATCGAGTCCGGCGACGGGCAGCACGCGGCTCACATACAGGAGATTGCTGGCCCACGGCACGATCGCGCCCGTAATGATCAACGCCGTCTGGCTCCGATACGGCGGCGGGAAGCGGCGCAGCCCGCGCACCAGCGTCGCGGTGCCGATCAGGATCAGGAAGTAATTGTAGGCCGCGTGCACCCAATACCAGTTGCCGCCCCGGTAGATGAGCCGCCTGCCGAGCGGCGTCATGACCTCGTCGATCGCCGACCACTGCAGGTGATGTTGGTCGTTGGTCGCGGCAAGCAGCAGCGTCCCCACCGGGATGATCCACACCAGGAGGCGAGTGATCCGCGGGGCCGGCCACTCGATGCGGCTGTAGGCCGTGGTGAACAGCAGCCACAGCACGCCGATCGGCGCGACGCCGAGGTACTGAAGTGTCGAGATGACCACGCGCGTCTCGTAGTCGTCGATGAGCGTGTGCATCGCACTGGTGAAGGACCACCAGGCGATCGCGAGCATCATCCAGCCAAAGGCGCTGCCGCCGGGAACTCCACGCCGGGTACGGGCGATGACCACGGCCCAGATCGAGAGTCCGGTGGACGCGAAGAGCGCCGCGGCTTGCACGGTAGTTGGCCAGAACACGGAAGCCTTATTATCAACCGAAGTGACAGTAAGAGCCGTTGACGGCCATGGCAGTCCCTCGGAAGATCGCCAGGACGGCCTTGTTGAGGTCGGTGCGGCATGGATAGCCGCCTGTTGATTTCTGGTAGTATCGAAGATGCTGTAGGGGAAGGCCGCCCAGGGCGGCCTTCAGTGTTTGAGCCTCCAGTAGCGCAATCCCTTTGGGTTGTGGCAAGCGTTCTCGCCCTGGCGAGACGAGGAGAAGACGATGGGGCGGAAGTTGTACGTGGGAAATCTTCCCTACACCGCAGCGGAGCAGGATCTTCAGGAGTTGTTCGAGAAGGTCGGTCCGGTCGAATCGGTGACGGTGATGCGCGACATGGCCACCGGCCGCGCGCGCGGCTTTGGTTTCGTCGAAATGGCGACCGATGAAGGCGCGCAGAAGGCGATCACCGAATTACATGAATCACAGCTTGGCGGCCGCACGCTGACGGTCAACGAAGCGCGTCCGAAAGAAGCGCGCGGACCCGGTGGTGGCGGCGGCTTTGGCGGCGGCGGCGGTGGTCGTGGCGGTGGCGGCTTCGGCGGCAACCGTGGCGGCGGCGGTGGCGGCGGCGGACGACGCGAGCCCCGTTGGTAGTGGCAGGCTGACGCTGAATGGCCACACGAGGACCACTCGGAAGAGGAAAGCGCGAGCGCGAACGGGCGCGGGCGGAGAAGCAGAAGCAGAAGGTGGTGCGCCGGGAAGAAACGAAGCAGCGCCGCAACGAGTCTTCACCCCGCGACCCTAACGTCGATCCGGACATCGCCGGCATCGTCCCCGGGCCACAGCACAATCCGTGGCTTGACGATCTGGAAGCAGAGCCTGCGGAAGAAGAAGATAAGAACGAATAACGAAGAATGAAATAACAAAGGGAGGCATGAGTCTCCCTTTTGTTATTTGTTCTTCGTTCTTTGTTATTTCAGTTTCGCGTTGGTCAGTTGCGCGACTCCCGCGAGCGTCGTTTGCGCCGCGTTCAATCCCAACCTGAAATCCTTGTCCCTAAAGGTAGCGAACACGTCAATCGGCTGATGCCACGTCGGGTTCCAGCCGGCGCCGGTGTGCATCCCGCGCTCGTTTTCGCGCAGGCTGATCGCCGGGACGATGTCCATGAAGGGCGTCGAGTCGGTGTTGGTCATGTGCGGACCGACGGCGGCCGGATAGTCGGTGGCGTATTGTTCGTTGGCGTCACGGAACAAGAACGCCAGCTTCATCGCCTCGTCAGCGCGCTTGGCGGTGGACTGGAATTCGATGTTGACGTCGGCCTCGGGGCGCTGCTCGGGATTCCAGGTCCCGTCCGCGCGCGGCATGCCGTGATCCCACATCATCATGTCGTGCTGAATCATGCCGAGCCACTTCGGTTCCGGATAGCGTCCCGATCCGGGCGGATTCTCCTTGCCCTGTAATGCGGCGCGCTGCTCGACGTAGGCGCGTGCGCCGTTCAGCCCGGTTTCTTCGTTGTTCCACAGGGCAAAGCGGATCGTGCGCTCGGTCTGCACGTCCGGCATGCTGAAGATGCGCGCCAGTTCCATCACGAGCGCCGTTCCTGATCCGTTGTCGTTGGCGGCCTCGCCCCAGCCGTGTCCATCCATATGCGCGCCGACGATGTACATCTCGTCCGGGCGCGTCGTTCCGACCTTGGTGCAGTAGACCTGCTGACGCGCGCCTGGTTTCGTCGGTTCGCGATTGAGCTCGCGCAGCTTTTCGTCGGGCTGGGCGTTGGCGTCGTTGTTGACGCCGGTTCGCCGCGTGATCCCGCGATAGCGCGAGCCGCCGGGTCCGGATCGCACTTCGCCACTGGCAATGATCGCGTCTGGCGGTTTCTGCGCGCCGCCCTGGCCGCCGCCGCGTCCCGCACCCCCGCCCGCGCCTCCACCTCCGCCCCCGGTTGGCGGCGCCGGGTTGTAGTCGTACTTCACTCGCTCGGTGGCGCAGCCGTAGCTCTTGAGTTGCGCTTCGATCCAGTCGACGGCCTTGCTGTTGCGCGTCGTGCCCTGCCGGCGATCGCCGAATGCGGTCAGGCCCTTGACGGTGGCCTTGTATTTCTCGAGATCCAGGCGGCTGACCAGGGCGCGGATCGGGTCGTTGGCCGGCGCCGGCGGCTGTTGCGCGTCCAGCGACCAGCCGTTGCTGAGAGCGGTCGCGGTGAGGATCGTCAGGCCC
>JAYWEJ010000231.1:0-8353 GCA_043779345.1 Acidimicrobiia bacterium
AACTTTGTGTGAGCCTGTCTCGCCGACCTGTCCGCCGAAGCGCATCGCGCGAAGGTGGAAGCGCCGAAGGCGCGAAGGCGGACGCGTGTCTCGCTCGCGTGCCCGGTGAAGACGTGCTCGACTTGATGGCGCTCGACTTCGGTCACCTGACGCCCAAGGGGTCGTCCTATCTTGGGCGTGCGCTGTGGAAGCCGTACCTCGTTTGGGTGACGCCGTGACCTGTCTCGCCGGAGCGCGAGCGCGAAGAGCCTGTCCCGCCGAAGCGTTGCGCGAAGGCGGACGGAATACTTGTTGCCGCAGCCGCATCTTGTTGTATCTTCAAAGCGATCTGAATGCCTGACTTGCCATTCGATCCGCCGAAGGATGCGCCACGCCGCGAGCCGGCTGCCGTCGCGGCCTCCGAACATGAGCGCGCGGCGCAGAGCTACAGCCATCGCGACATCCTCGCCATGTATCCCTCCCTCCGGCTCGACCATCTCCGTTATCTGGAGAAGTGCGGGCTCGTGAAGCCGGTGATTGCCGCCAACGAGCGGCTCTTCGGCTTCGCCGATCTCACCGCGCTCCGTCAGATTGCCGGCGAGCTGCAGCAGGGCAGCCCGTTCCGGGCGGTGGTGCGAACGCTGCAGTCGTCGCGGACCGGCCAGCTCGCCTTTGATTTCCGCCTCGACGCGCATCCGGCACGCATTCTCGAGCTGAAGCCGCGGTTGACGCCGCCGCTCGACGCGCAACCGTCCGGCACCCAGGGCACGATCCCCTTAGGCACCCCAGGCACCTCAGGCACCATCGGCACCGGCGTGTTCGGCCCCCTGAGTGCCGCCGAACAGTATTTCCTGATGGGCTCTCTGTTGGACGATGGGACGCCCGAGCGGATGGAGGAGGCGGTCAAGTCATACCGCCGCGCCCTCGAAGAGGATCCCGATCTCGTCGCGGCGTTGATCAACCTCGCCAACATCCGCTACTCGCGTGACGAGCTCGCCGAGGCGCAGGCGCTCTACGAGCGGGCCATCTCGCTGGATGATTCGTACTTCGAGGCGCATTTCAACCTCGGGAACATCCATCACGATCACGGACGCTACGGCGACGCGGAAGCGTCGTATCGCTTTGCGCTCGCCTTCAACACCAATTACGCCGACGCGCACTTCTATCTGGCGGTGACCCTCGAGAAGATGGGCCGCTCGGTCGATGCCCGCGCGCACTGGAAAGCCTACGAGCGCCTGGCGCCGAACGGCGAATGGGTCGAGCTCGCCCGGGAGTTCTCCGACTGACGCGTGTGGGGCGCCGCGCTCCGATCATCCTGCTCCTGATCGCAATCGCCGCCTACCTGTGGCGGCTGAACGATGCGCCGATGTATCTCGCATCGGACGAAGCGATCATCGCCAACGACGCCTACGCGGTCGCCACGACGGGGCGCACCCTCGACGGCGTCTTGATGCCCCTGTATTTCTACGTCTCGATCAGCGCCAGCTGGTTCATGCCGTACATCTACTACTGGACGGCGATCTGGCTGCAGCTGCTGCCGCTGGCGGAATGGTCGATTCGTGTGCCGACCGCCATCCTCGGCGTCGCCGGCATCATCCTGATGTATCGCGTCAGCCGCCGGCTGCTTGATGATCGCGTGTTCGCGGTGATCGCCACGGCGCTGCTGGCGTGCGCGCCGACCTATTTCATCCTCAGCCGCTACGCGCTCGACTACATCTATCCGATTCCGTTCATCCTGGCGTGGCTGTGGTGCCTGCTCATCGGGCTCGAGCCGGGCCGCTCGCGCCGCTGGCTGTTCGCGGCGGGCCTCGGCCTCGGCCTCGGCTTCTACAGTTACATCGCGTCGATCGCGTTGATGCCGATCTATTTCGCGCTGGCCGTGGTCGTGTTGCGGATGTCGAAGCGCTCGTGGGCCGACGCGGGCGCGCTGGCGGCGGGCTTCGCGTTGCCGCTGGCGCTCTTCGCGGCCTGGCTGCTGCAGCATCCCGATGTCGTGCGGACCACGGCCGAGCGTTATGGCCTGGTGGGGCAGGCAGTCAGCGGCGCGCCGATCGACATCGCGGCAATCGCCGATCGCTACTGGCGATTTTTTCACCCTGATTTCCTGTTCCTGACCGGCGATTCGTATCTGCCGTTTTCGACGCGTAGCGCGGGCGTGTTTCCGCTGGCCGGCGCGCTGCTGATCGCGATTGGCGTGTACACGTCACTTGGGCCCGCGCGCTCGCCGATCACCGTGATGCTCGTTGCGGCGTTCGTGGTGACACCGCTGCCGGCAGCGCTGCTCGAGGATCCCGGCGCGATCCGGCGCGCCATGGGCATGCTGCCGTTCGGCGCGTTGCTTGGCGGTCTCGGCGCCCGGCAGCTGGCGCGCATTGCGACGGTGCCGTACTTGAAACCTGCCGGCTACTTCGCGGCACTGGCGGCGGCTCTCGCCGGCATCGGCTACCTCGGATTGATTTATGTCCAACAGAGCCGCGTCTCGCCGAGCGGGTTGAAGGTCGCGGCATTTTCGGTCGTGCTGATGGCGATGGCGGCGCTTGCCGATCGCATGCGTCACGGCATGGTGCTGGTGGCCGGCGTGGCCGCGGCCATCGCGATGCAATTCGTCGTCTTTCAGATCGAATATCACGGCGAGTACCGGCTGCGATCGGCGGTATGGTTGAACGGCAATATCCGTGGCGCCATGCTTCGGTTGATCGAGGAACACGACCGGCGTCCAGGCAGTAAGATTTACTTTGCGACACTCCGAAACGGCCTTGGACACTGGGATCTGAAGAATCGCTACCTGCCGCTGTACTGGCAGTTTTACGTAGTCAAGCTGGGACGCCAGGACCTCGCGGCGGACACCGTGTTCATGGAACGAAACGCCGATATCCGGATGATTCCACCTGGCAGCGTCGTGCTGGACAACATCGAGGATCCCAACCTCGAGCGGCTGTTCGACTCGGGCTCGACCCGCATCGCCGACATTCCCGAAGCGGACCGCGAGCCGTTCCTGACGATCGTGGTCCGATGATCAAGATCATCCTCGCGGTGCAGGGCGTCATCCTCGCGGGCCTGCTGCTGCTCGCCGCGGATCTGTATGCCCATAAGCGCGTCGAGATGGTCGGCGGCGTCAACATCTGGGGCTATCGCGGCGCGGTCGTCAAGCGCCGCGCTCCGGGCGACGCCCGCGTCGTGATCCTCGGCGGCACGCGCGCCTACGGCTATGGCGCCGGCGCCGACGACACCATCGGCCATGCGCTCGGGTGGGAGCTGACGGTGCAGACCCAGCGGCCGACCACCGTGATCGATGCGGCGCGCATGGGCGCGACGGCGTCGGACTACGCCTCGCAGGTCGATCGCTTCGCGGCTGTCGATCCTGATGTGATCGTGATTTATGACGACCTCGGCTTTGCGACGACGCGCCCGCGCGTCTCGAAGGTGGCCGAGGCGTTCAACGGCTATGAGCCGATCCTGCCGCTGGTGCTGGAAGAGAAGGGTCTGTTCCTCCAGCGCGAGGACTCGCGGCTGTGGCGGTTGATTGGCGGAGTGTTGCAACTGGCTGGCCACGTGCTCCGGGACGTCGAATCAAGCGAGGCGCCGTTCAGAGAAGGTGACTACGCGAGCTTCATGATCGCGGCCGCCGAGCGGGCCCTGCCGCGCGCCATCGTGTTGATCGTGGTCGATCCGCCGGTGAGCGGGGTCCAGCAGGATCACCTGGAGCAGCTGCGCGACCGCATCGCTCGACGCGGCGACCCTCGTCTCAAGTTGCGCCAGCTGCCGGAGGTCGCGAGCGCGTCCGAGCTGCTCGACGGCTACAGTTACGGCGGTGCGGCGCGCGGCCGCGTGATGCGCGCGATGCTGCCCGAGCTGCTGGCGATGTCGCCGACTCGACGGCCCTGAAAGGTTGCCATGCTGCATGCCGCCTTGGCCTTGGCGCTGCTGGTCGTCGCCGTTCAGGGTGACGATCAACTGATCCGCGCCGCCCGCGATCGCTCCAACGCCGCGATCGCGAAACACGATCTCGACGGCATCGCCGCGGCGTGGATGGACGACGTGCACGTCGTGTCATCGACGAGCGCGCAGACCGCGGGCAAGCGCGCCAACCGCGAGCGCATGGCGGCGCAGTTCAAGAACCGTCCCGACACCATCTACATTCGCAGGCCGGTCACGATCGAGATCTACGCGCCGTGGAACGTCGCGTCGGAGCGAGGCGAGTGGACGGGCCGGTGGACCGAGCCCGACGGCAAATTGGAGATCGGCGGCACCTATCAGGCGCAGTGGCGCAAGGTCGATGGACGATGGCTGATCCAGGGCGAGCTGTTCGTACCGGCGCGCTGCCAGGGCAGTAACTACTGCAATCAACGGCCGTGAACATCGAGAGCGTGCCGGCCAATGCGGGTCTGATTCGCTACTTCAAGAATCGTGCGAAGCAATACGACTACGCGGAGACCACGAAGCCGCACGGCACGCATCCCGATCTCGTTCAGCGCCTGTGGGACGAGCTCGGCACGCTCTTGCCGGAAGACTGCCACGCGGTAGTTCTCGGCGCGCCCGTCCTCTTGCGCCAATCGACCGGAATCATCTTCGCGTTGGCCGGCGGCACGCACACCTACGCGTTTCGATTACCGCCGGAACTTCGCGAACCGGCTATCAAAGCGGGCGCGACGCGGGTCTACCACTATCGCGCCTACCCGGAGTTGAAGCTCGAGACCTCGACCTTCGATCTCGCCGACATCGGCGACGAATGGGTGTTTGGCGGCTGGCTGAAGGGCGAAGAGGACTGGATTAGGGCCGCCTACGCCTTCGCAGCCAACCCTTAGTAGCGGAAGCGCCAGTCGTCGTTCGGCTGCTGCTGGTTCTGGTTCTGGTTCTGCTCTTCGCGCTTGCGCGGCATCCGCTTCGCTTTGTAGAGCGCGCAGTCCGAGCACCACGAGTCGGCGCTGAAGCCTTCCTTGCCGGCCATCGGCAGCACGTCGCGATGGGTGCAGTGATCCGGAATGCCGTCCTCGGTCGGCTTGCGCCAGCGGCACGACAGGAACCGTACGACAGACGGTGAATTATCTGGAGGTGATTCCAAGTGCAGTCTCCACCGCGGACCACGCCCGCTGTTCGTGCGGCGAAACGAGCGTCACCGCGTGTCCCGACGCCCCGGATCGTCCCGTGCGACCGACGCGGTGCACGTAGGTATCCGGCGAGTCCGGCACTTCGAAATTGACCACGTGCGCGATGCCCTCGATGTCGAGGCCGCGCGCGGCGATGTCGGTGGCCACCAGCACCGGATGTTTCCCCGAGCGGAACCCTTCGACCGCCGATAACCGTTCCTGCTGCGAGCGATCGGCGTGCAGCGCCGCCGCGCGAATGCTCTTGGCCACGAGATGCCGCGTCACCTTGTCCGCGTCGACCTTGCGCCGCACGAACACCAGCACCGGCCCATCGGAGTCGCGCTTCGCGAAGTTCGCCAGCCAGTCGATCTTGTCGCCGCTTTCGACCTTCACCATCTGGTGATCGATGGTCCGCGCCGCGCCGCCCTGGCTGCCGACCTGCACGTAGCGCGGCGTCCTCAGCATCTCCTTCGCCATCCGCTGGATCTCGCCAGGCAGCGTCGCCGAGAACAGCAGCGTCTGCCGATCCGGCGGCAGCGCCGTCATGATCTTCTGCACGTCGGGCCAGAAGCCCATGTCCATCATGCGATCCGCTTCGTCGAGCACCAGCACCTGCACCCGCACGAAGTCGGTGTTGCTGTGCCGCATGTGATCCATCAGGCGGCCCGGCGTCGCCACCACGATGTCCACGCCCGCCTGCAGCGCGCGCTCCTGCGGGCCCATCTCGACGCCGCCGAACACCGCCGCCGAGGTCACCGGCGTGTGATACGTCAGCCCGACCAGCGAATCCTCGATCTGCACCGCGAGCTCGCGCGTCGGCGCCAGGATCAGCGCCCGGGTGTAGTTCTCACGTGCCGGATCGCCGTAGCCCGGTGTCTCGCTGAGCAGCCGCTCGATGATCGGCGCCGCGAACGCCAGCGTCTTGCCGGTGCCGGTCTCGGCGCACGCGACAACGTCGTAGCCTTCGAGCGCCAGCGGAATCACCGCGCTTTGCACCGGGCGCGTGCCTTCGAAGCCCAGCCCGTGAAAGCTGGACTCGAGCCGGCGATCGAATCCCATTGTGTTGAAGGCGATCGGCGGCGCGTCGACGTCGACTATCAGCCACGGCAGGTCGGGCGGCGGCGTCGTGGGCCGCGCGGAAAACGGTTTGGCTGGGCCGCGGCGGCCACCCCGGCCGCCACCACCCCCGGTGCGGCGCCGGCCTGGCGGGCGCGGTGATGTGGAATGTCCGTTCAACGTAGGTAACCAGGACTTAATCGGTGGATCGTCAATGCGTGGATCGTCAATTCGTGGCCTAGCGCGCGCGGAACGTGATGATGCCGCGCTGCGGATCGTAGGGCGAAATGCCGACGGTGACCCGGTCGCCCGGCACCACCTTGATGCGGAAACGCCGCATGCGACCGCTCAGCTGCGCGAGAACTTCGTGACCGGCGTCGACTTGCACCCGGTAGAGACCGCCGCTGTGCACCGCGACGACGGTGCCTTGCATATCAATCAGATCGTCTTTACTCATTCAATCCTTGCTGATCCCTGGTCCCTGACCCCTGATCCCCGACCCGTGATTGTGTCATTTCAGGGCCGCCGTAGGCAAATCGCGTACCGCCTGCTCCACCTGCTTAGCGAGATCCGCGTAATTGTCGCCGGATAAACGTATTGGCGTTCCGAACGTCACCGACACCGGGCCGGGCTTGGGCCACTTCCAGCTCGTGTGCAGGACGCGGTCTGCCCCGTCGATCCGCACCGGGATAATCGGTAACCCGAGTCGCGCCCCGATCATCCCGATGCCGGGCTTGAAGGGCTTGATGTCGCCGCTTTCAGATCGCACGCCCTCCGGGAAGATCAGGACGGAGTACCCGTCGCCCGCCACCTCGCCGATATAGCGCAGCGTCTGCCGCGCGCCGGCCTCGCGCTGTGGCAGCGGGAAAATATTGAAGAAGAACGCCGACAGGTAGTAGTTGAGGCGATTGGTGAGCACCTGTCTCGCCGCGACACCCTCGGGGAAGAAATGCGCCTTGAAGAACTCCTTCAACGCCGCCGGTGCGATGCGCGCGCGCCACCGGCCCGGCAGCGACATCAGGATCACCGGCACGTCGAAATGACTTTGATGGTTCGACGCGAACACCACCGGTCCGGTCACGCCTTCGAGGTTGTCGAGCCCGCTGACGCGCACCCACGTGAAGATGCGGCCGAGCGGCAGGATCCACGTGGCCTGGCTGACGCGCCTGATGATCCGCACCGGCCAGCGGCGGTTCCACGACGGGAAATCAACGGGCTCCGCGACCTCCGCCTCCTGCGGCGCCGTCGCAATCACGGCGCGGAGATCATCAAGCGTCTTCGCGCCGGCAAACCGCGTCTCGTCGATGCGCGTCTGGAACTGATCTTCGAGCGCCACCATCAACTCGACGCGCTCGAGCGAGCTCAGTCCGAGCCCCTCGATCGACGTGCTGCCCTCGAGCTGGCGCGCCCCCGCGAATTTCGAGAGCAGCGTTTGCAATTGATCTCCACCGCCGGTCACGGCCGGCGGTGCGCCTGAATCAACCCATGCCTTGATGGCCGATCGCTTCAGCTTCTTCGTGCCTTCTGTCCTTGGGAGGGCACCGTCGGTCCAAACTGAAAAACTGCGTATCCGCTGATGATCCGCAAGCTGTGTGTTCGCGTTTCGAATGACGGTTTCAGCGTCTACTCCAGGATCAAGTACGAGGACTGCGTGAACCCTTTCTGAGCCTGCTGTGCCTTCTGCGGCCCTGGCTGCAACAACTGCTGATTCGGCGACGCCCTTCTGTGCATTCAGCGGCCGTTCAACATCGTCCGGGAAGACGTTCAATCCTTCCGGCGTGACGATCATTTCCTTCTTGCGGCCGCGGATGAAGAGGCGCCCTTCGGCGTCCTGTTCACCGACATCGCCGGTGTGCAACCACCCGGCCTCATCGATCGTACGGCCGGGTGTCTCGCCGGAGCTCGCGGAGCGAGCGGAGGCGGACTCAGCCTCCCCGTAATAGCCACTCGTAACGTTGTCGCCGCGAACGAGAATTTCTCCGTCCTCGGCGATCTTCACTTCCACTCCCGCTATCGGTTTTCCCACCGATCCCGTGTTGGTCTTGAACGGGTGATTCATCGTGACGATCGGCGCGGTCTCCGTCAGCCCGTAGCCCTGGATGACGACGAATCCAAGACGCTTCCAGTAATCCTCGAGCGCCGGGCCGAGCGGCGCCGCGCCGACAATGAAGGCCCAGAACTTGATGCCGAACATGCGATGGATCTTTCGATACCGCCACCAGCGCGCCGGG
>JAYWEJ010000232.1:0-19527 GCA_043779345.1 Acidimicrobiia bacterium
CGCCGAGGTCGGATCCCCATCGCAAGCGCGCGAGCGTGATTTGTGAGCTGGCCGGTTCCGGATCGGTCGAGCGGGCGATGGCCGTGATGCCGACAGTAAGGGCGGCAACGATGAGCGCGCCGATGACCCAGACCCCGGGCATGCCGCGATGATACCCCTCTACTGGATCGGAAGCACTACGGGCAGCGCGATCTTCTTCGACCAGTAGTTCGTGGTCTGCCACGGCGGCAGCGATCCGAATACGTAGTTGCCGAGGATCACGACGGGCGTTCCCGTCGTTTGCAACTGGCCTTTGGCATCGAGCGTCCAGCTCACGCCCCAGTTGTAAATCCATTGCGCGTCGCGCGCCAGGAGCCGGACGCAGGCGTGAGACTGCGGCACGCCCGGCAGATCGAATTCATGGAAGGCGAGGCCGCGCCGGTTGTGAAAGTTGAAGTACCAGTGGAGCCGCCACTCGCCGCTCAGCGTGCTGGTGCGCGTTCGCGCGCGCCAGTTTAGATGATAGAGGCCGCTCGGTGTCGGCCTGGCCTGGCGTCCGGAGCTGACCGGCCCCCAGTGCACCTGCTGTCCGTACTCGTACGCCGCGAAGGCCTGCGATGGCTGATCGACGACGATCAGCGTCGGTGTCGCGCCCGCGGCGGAGTACGTCGACGGGAACGGGCTGTGATCGAGCTCGGGCCGCCACGACGAGGGCACGATGAGTTGCGTCAGGCGAAACAGGTGCCTGGCATCGGCGCGATTCAGTTTTTCGAGGAGCGCGAGCTCGGGCCCGCCAAATCGCGATGCGAGATTCCGGTTCGCTTCGGTCAGCGCCTCGAGGCGGTAATCGATGGTGTCGGTCTGATCGAGTACCGGCATCGCCTCGGCACGCGACGCAACGATGAGCAGACCGAGCAAGGCGACGAGGGACCGGGAGAGGCGAGGCACCATGGCGCGCCTTAGAGCAAGCGGCGCGCCAAGGGCAAACCGCGAAAACTGGCCGAAGTTTCATCCGGGTCAGGCGGAGCCGGGTAATTCCGTCCGCCTACTCCGTGCAATGACTACACGGGGTTCTGCTTCGTCTCGATGGTCGTGACCTTGGCGTTCGTGACCCCGAGCTTCATCAGGTCCTCGCCCCAGATGACGGTGCCGTCAAACACTTCCTGGATGTCGTGGACGATCTGCTCGCGAATGCCCGGCTGATCGATCTGAGCGAGCAGGTGCACGAGCACCAGCGTCTTGACGCCGGCACGCTTCGCGGTCAGCGCGTTGTCGCGATGGTTGCCGCACGCGGCCCGATAGGCGGGCGTCGGCTCCGTGCCGCTGAAGTAATGGTTCATGTGAATCAGCAGGTCGCAGCCTTTGGCGAGCTCGACGATGGTGTCGCTCGGACCACTGTCGCCGGTGTAGCAGATCGAGCCTTCCTTGGTGTCGATGCGAAACGCCAGGCACTCGAGATAGGGCTGCACGTGCTGGGCGTGGCCGACCGTGATCTTCCAGCCGTTGCCGTCGATCACCGAGCCGGCATGAATCTCCGTCACCTTGGGATTGGGACGGCTTCGCGGCGGCGTGCCGCCGCGCGCTTCGAAGACATCCAGGCTGCTGCGATGTTCGCGGCGGGCGCGAATGTCCTGGCCGTAGACGCCGTCCTCGCCGAATAGCTGCGCGGTCATCCGCGCGATCGGCGGCGGACCATAGACGTTGAGATCCGGAATCCGATCGGCGCCCTGATCCCAGCGTTGCAGCACCAGCCGTCCGTAATCCATGCAGTGGTCGTAGTGGAGGTGCGTGAAAAACGCGTGCGTGACGTCGATCGTACGATGGCCGCTCTCGATCAGTCGATGGTGCGCGCCGGGGCCGTGATCCCAGACGATCAGATCGCGGCCGATCTCGATCAGGTAACCGGAGCTTTGCCGCTCGAGTGATGGCGCCGGCGTGCCGGTGCCGAGCAGGGTAATGCTGAGGGGACGCGACGTCGGCGCCGGCTGGGTCGTGACGCCGGCTTCGGCGGCCGCGCTCGCGGCGGCGACAGGGGAGACCGCAACGGTCGCGATAAATTCCCTTCGGTCCACGGCTACCTCCGCGCCGAGACTATCACTTTCAAATCGTCATCAGCCAGATGCGCCATTGCCCGTCGTGTCGGCTGTGGTACGCGATTCTCCGGCCTTCAGGCTCCCATGTGAATTCTTCGGCAGTCGGATCGTCAAGAATCCGGTGCATGCGCCCGGTCGGAACGTCCAGCACCCACACGCCGTCGCGGAAGACCTGGAAGATGATGCGGCGTCCATCAGGAGAGACGGCCGGCGTTCGAACCAGGCGCCCCGAAACCGGTGACGGGAAAACCCTCGCGGTCCCCGTTGACAGGCCGGCGACGAACAATCGTTCTTCATGGCTGAAAGCGACTTTGCGGCCGTTGGAAAACCACGAGGCGCCCCACACCTGGCCGCTGCGAAACGCGGTGTGGCGTTCAAGAGTGCCCGATGCCAGATCGAGCATCCATAGGTTCCAGACGCGCGAACGCGCGCGCTCGGCCCTGATGAACGCCAGTTTTTTGCCGTCGGGTGACCAGCTTGGTACGGCGCCGTAGCCGGCTCCGCTGACGCGCCGGCGATTGCTGCCATCGAGTTGAGAAACGTAAACGCCGCGCTCGCCATCGGTATCGGAGTCAAACGCGAGGAGTTGCCCATCAGGGGACAGACGCGGATGATAGTTTCTGGCGCCGTCATCGAACAGCGCGACTGCCTTCGAGGTGCGCCCGCGCTCATCGACTTGGGTGGCGAGCATCCGGCCGCTTGCCGTTCGCCCGGTGTGAAACAGAATGGTGTTGCCGGGACCGAAAGATGGCGAGAACGCGCCCTCGGCGGCGCTGAGGAGCAAGGGCTGCGCAGCCACCGTACCGATCACGGTCGGGACAGCCTCCGATCGTGACGGCCTCGCGACGATGCGCGGAGTGGTTGAAGGCGCATCCAACGAGCGGGCGGGTTCGCTCGTCCTCGCCATGTCCTCTGCGCCGGGCGTTCCTCGGGAGAATCGATACCCAGCGTAACCGGACACCAGTAACAACAGCATCGCAATGACCGCGAGCGGCCACGCCGTTCGCTTGCCGGGAGGACCCGTGGGTATCGGCGCCGCATGCGCGAGCGCGCTGTTGTCGGGCACCGAGGTATCGAGCGTGTCGGCGAGCAACAGGCCGGCAAAATCATCACCCGACGCCGGCGCCTTGGTCGCGTGCCGTTGGACAAATTGCCGCAACAATGCCCTGGGTTCGGTAGGCAAGTACCGCGCGAGTATCGCCATCAAGTCCCGGTAGTCGCCACTGGTTGCAGAACCGGACGCTCGCAGTCGATCCGGAAGCGTTCGCAGAGGTGCCGGCATCGCATCCGCCGGCTCGTCACTCGGCGGCGGTAGCAGGATTTCGAGCAGTGACGCCATTGCGTCTCGCGGGCTTGCGGGGGCGGCGGTTGCGGCGACAGTAACCGCTCCCGCTTCAGTGAGCCAGAGATTGTCCGGGTGGTTCGGCAGGAGGGTGGCCGCGCCGGCTTCGAGCTGGCGGCATGCGTCATAGAGGACGAAGACCACTTCTGCGGTGGACAGCCGGACCCCGTCGCGAAGAAGTGTTCCAAGGTTTCAGCGCAACATCCGGCGTCATTGCCGGATGTGTTTCAAGACGCGTGCCCGCTATGGGCTAGATCGCGACGGTCAAGGTTGCCGTAAGCCCGCTGTTCACGTCGCCCGTCACCGTTGCCAACTCGAGGGCAGATCCATCGCTGAAGACGTTGTCCGAGGCCAGCGTGATCTGCGCCGCGTTGCGGATGCTTTGCTCATAGCCGGCCATCACATACGCGAGGTCGTTGGACGACTTCGGCAGCGCGATTTGGGAGGTCGCCGACTTGTTGTTCTGGTTCGTGGACGACGCGAGGCTCGGATAGACCTCGAAATGAATGTGCGGCCAGCGTCCGGCGTAGCAACCGGGATAGACCGACTGGAACGTCACCTGTCCGTTCGCATTCGTCTCCTGGATGCCCCGTAGGTAGTTCTGATTCGTGACGCCCTGGTTGTAGAGCGAGTAGCGCCCTTCGCGATCGCAGTGCCACATATACACGGCGTGGCCGGCGAGCGGCGCGCAGGTGGAGGCTGACACGATCGTCAGCACCACGTTCAGCGGGACGCCGGCGGCGGTGCCGCTCATGCCGGCGAAACTCGATCGAATATCGCTCCGCACGACACCGGTCGCCGTAAGGACCGTTGGCCCGTTCGAGCCGTCAGCCGGATATGGCCCCGCCGTTTCCTGTGGGATACGGCTGCACGTCGCCGTTGACGGCGGCATTGTCGTCGGGGTGGTGGTCGTCGTGGCCGTGGTGGTCGTCGTCGACGTCGGTGACGTGGGTGAGTCGCTGCTGCAACCCGCTATCTGCAAAGCGCCGATCGCCGCGCCGAATCTTGCGCCCAACCGAAGGAGGCCGCGCCGGTTGATGGCGGCGCCCGTCGCCACCAGGTCGCGGTGTAGTCCGCCGAAATCGTCGTGATGTTGATCGCTCATCTTCTCCGCTAGTCTGTGCCATCTGCGCCTTCTGTGGCCCTGAATGGTTCGACGCCATTCCATCAGAAAGATGTGGCAGAACTGTGAGAGGAAGGCGATAAGCGGAGGCGGGCCACGCTCAGCGACACCGGTTTGCGCTAAAGTAAATCTCCTTTAAATGACGAAACCCGACGATCCGATCGATCAGCTCTATCAGATGCCCCTCGACGAATTCACCGCCGGGCGAAACGCGCTGGCGAAGGAAACCGGCGACGCCGCGGTCAAGAAGCTCGAGAAGCCGAACCTCGCGGCCTGGGCCGTCAATCAGCTGTATTGGCATCGGCGAAATCTCTACGACGAGGTGATCAAGACCTCAGGCCAGGTGCGCACCGCCCATAAACAGATGCTGGCCGGTAAGTCGGCCGATGTGCGCGCGGTCGAGGTGTTTCACGCGGAGGCCATGCGTAAGGCGAAAGACGCCATCCGCAAGATGCTGGAAGCAGCCGGCAACAACGCCTCGGATGCGGTGATGACTCCGGTCACCGAGACGCTGGATGCGCTGCCGACGACCGCTCCGCCCGGCCGGCTGACGAAGCCGCTGCGCCGCACCGGCTTTGAAGCGCTCCAGGGCATCACGATCGCGGCGCGTCCGGCGACTCCGGTGACGGCGAAACCCGAGGCCGCGAAGCCCGCCGCCGGTGAGAGCGACCGCGAGCGCAAGAAGCGCGAGGCCGATCAGCAGGATCGCCTGATGGCGAAGGAGCGGCTGCGATTTGCCGAAGCCGCCGAGCGCGAAGCCGAGGCCTCGCTGGGTCGCGCGAAGCGCACGCTGGACCGCGCCGAGCGCACGCGCGAGCGGATCGAGGGCGAGCTCGAGGAAGCGTCGGTGGCGGAGAAGGCCGCGCGCAAGGAAGTGACGTCCAGCGACTCGGCGTACGAGCGGGCGAGGGCCGACAGCGATCGCCTGCGTAACAAGATCGGCTAGCGCTTCAGCCCGGCGAGGATCGACTTCCGCATCTTCGCCACCATCGTGAACCGCGGATCGACGACGTTCGCGACTTCGTATTCGAGCGCCTGTCCCATCAGCAGGGACGCGCCGCGCTCGGAGAGGCCGTAGTCCTGCATCAACCAGCGATGCATCTCGCTCGTCGCCTGTTGGAGCGCCTCGAGCAGCGAGCGTTCGCTGCCGAGTACCATCACGTGGGTCTCGTTCTCGAGGCGCGGCCATTGGATCGGTGATTTCTTCACCAGCTGCACCGAGAACTCGACGTCCATCGACGTCTCGAGGCCGGTGCCGACGACTTCGCCTTCGCCCTGCAGCGCGTGGCCGTCGCCGATGAAGAGCAGCGCGCCCGGCTCGTTGACCGGCAGCATCACCTGGACACCCTGGTTCAAGCCCGCGTAGTCCATGTTGCCGCCGAACGCACCCGGAGTGCTGGTGGCGATCGCTTCCTTGCGCGCCGGCGCCACGCCGACGCAGCCGAGCATCGGCCGCAGCCGCAGCTCGAGGCCGCCGATGTCGGCGTTATCCAACCTGGCAACGCTCCTGGCCTTGTCGAGAATCCAGTTGGCGCGCGGCGCCTGCCGTTCGGTCCGGCCCAGGATCGATCCCGGCGTGACGGTGTACGGCGCCAGCGCGCCGCCGGAGTAGGCAGTCGTGCGATTGATGTCGATCTTCGCGAAGGTGACGACGATCATGTCGCCCGGTTCGGCCCCTTCGACGAAGAACGGTCCGGTTTGCGGATTCGGACCCTGCGCGACAGATTTGCCGTTCCAGTCGTTACCGGCGGCATCAACCGTTTTCGTGATCACGCGATCGCCCGGCTTGATGCGAAGCGCCGGCGGGTGCGCGAACGAGAAGGTGTTGTAGAAGCGGTCCGGCGTGAAGGTGTGGACGGCCGGCTGCTCCACCCCACCGCGCAAAGTCCGCGCGGCGGGGGCCCCGGGCTGCGCGACGCCGGCCACCGAGGCCACGACAATGATGACGAGCGAGAGGAAGCGATTCATGCGGCCTTTCAGGCGGGTCTGAAGACCCGCCTCTACGGGCCGGATTCTACTTGCGAACGCCCGAGTACTCCAGCATCTGCTTGGTCAGGTCCTGCGGATAGGAAATCGTCACGTCGGTGACGGAGCCATCGGCGGCGGTCACCGCCGTCAGCTTCGGCATCACGAACCCGCTGTAGGACGGCAGGTTCAGCTTGTCGACCCGCGCCAC
Source organism: Acidimicrobiia bacterium (assembly GCA_043779345.1). Classification (GTDB taxonomy): domain Bacteria; phylum Acidobacteriota; class Vicinamibacteria; order Vicinamibacterales; family UBA2999; genus 12-FULL-67-14b. The sequence continues at coordinate 6,714 of JAYWEJ010000232.1, forward strand.
GATCTCGTCGCGCAGCTTCGGATCGAAATGAATGCCGTAGGTGTCGAACAGCTTCTTCGCGGCCGCGTAATCGCCTTCGGACTTGATGCGCTGCACTTCCGCAAGCAGCCGGCCGACACCCTCCCGGAACGCCTTGGCATCGACCATCGTCAGGTACGATTTGCCCTCGCGGGTGCGCGATTCGATCGCCTTGGTGTTGGCCAGCAGCCAGCGGACGATCATCTGCCGGTTGCGCATGTGATCCTCTTCGATCTGCGTGCCTTCGCGGACCCGGCGCAGCTGCACGATGGCGTTGCGGGTATAGGCCTCGTACTCCGCGCGCACGATGGCGTCGTGATCGGCGGCGGCAATGACCCCGATCTCCACCAGCTTCGGATCGGCGATGAAATACAGGCCGACCAGGTCGGCGCGCCCTTCTTCGAGCGCCGAGAAGTGTTCCTTGATCAGCGCCTGCGGATTGCTCTTGCCGTCAGCCTGCTTGCCCGATGCATGACCGATCACTTCATGCATGTCGGTCGTCAGCTCGGCGCTGAAGGTCCCGAACCTCTGGGCGCGGCTGATTTCGCCGTCGTCCGTTGAGAACTCGCCACGCATGTTGCCGGGCGCCGACTTGTCGTAGGCCTCGTTGACGTTCGAGAGCGCCACCGACTTGCTGCCGTACTTTTCACGGATCGCCTGATCATTCGGCAGGTTGATGCCGATTGGCGTCACCGGACCCGAGTCGCCGGTTTCGACGACGACGTCGATGGCGTTGGCGACGATGCCCTGGACGCTGGCCTTGCGGTACTTCGGATCCCACGGCATGTGGTCCTCGAACCATTGCGCGTGGTTGGCGATGGTCTTGATGCGCTGCGTCTTGTCCGGGTTCACATAGAAGACAAGACCTTCCCAGCTGCCCTTGGTACCGCGGGGATCCATGTAGACCTCGATGAAGCCGTTGATGGTGTCGACGGGCGAAGCCTTGTCCTGGACCCAGGCGATGTCGTAGGCCTCGCGATCGGCGACCTCGCCGCTGCGATAGAACTTGATCAACGCGTCGAGCGCCTTCGCCATCGGCGGCTCGGCGAATGGCCTGGCAGCCTCGAGGTGCTTGACGATCTCGGCGATGTAGCTCCCGTACTTCCCGTCGATGCGGTAGACCTCTTCGACGAGCTTGCCGTTCTGCTTCACCAGTCGGGAGTTAAGCCCGTACTTCTCGTTGAAGCCTTTCAGGTCGGCCAGCGAGACGCCGGAGTAGAGGTTGTTCGCGCTCGCCTGCAGGATGTCCTTGCCGGCGCCCGGCGTCTTGTTCGTGACGATCGGATCGACAGTGGCATCGAAGAACATCGGGCCGAGGCGCGCCAGCTTCTGGTCGATCGTCTGGCCGCCCGTCAGGTATTTCGCGCCGCTCTTCGCCGACGCATAGACCGCGGCCTTGAGCTGTTCCGCGGTGAGCTTCAGCACGAACTTTCGCGCGGTCAGGTTGTTGTAGGGGCCGTTGTTGATCCAGAACAACTTGGCGTAGCGCTGGATCTCGGACAGGTTCGCGGCATCGACGCCGCCCGGATGCGCAATGATCTGTTCGATCACCTCGCGCATCTCGAGCGCGTCCTTGTGTTTCTGATCGATGAAGATGTCGCGGCCGGCGAGCGCGGCCTGGTAGAGGTGCCAGATCAGCGCCTTCTGCTTGAGCGGCAGCGACGAGAAGCCGTCGGCATACAGCTGCACGATGGCGGCGTCGTCGACACGTTCGAGCAGATACTTGCGATTCTCGGGTGAGGCGGGTGAGGCGGGTGAGGCAGGTGATGCGGGTGAGGCAGGTGATGCGGGTGAAGGCGCTGGCGCTGGTGACGAGCAGCTGGCCAGACCCGCAATTAGCAGCACAGAGGCGAGGCGACGGATAACCATATTGCTAGTATAGTTATCAGCTGCCGGAATGGATGGGACGGCCCATCCGGACCACGCCCCACATCGAGAGGACATGAACATGCGTTTTGTTAAAGGTTTCGCAACAGCTATCGCTTTGACTCTGTGTACCACCGCGTCGGCCTTTGCCCAGGATGCCGCGGTCGCCGTGAAAGACGGCGGTATTTTCGCGAAGGGTTGGGCGGGGAAGATCGACGCGCAGGAAGAGAAGGCCGGCCAGGTCCTGAACAACGCGCGGCTCGACGAGAAGGGCGGCGTCCTGCACGTCCGCACCGGTCCCGCGGTCACCTACTGGAACCCGGCCAACCGGGCGATGGGCAGCTACACGGTGTCGGCGACGTTCGACGAAGCCAAATACATGGAGCTGATGGATCACCCGCATCCCTACGGGATCATGATCGCGGGCAACGATCTCGGCACCCCGGAACAGAGCTACGTGTACTGCTCGGCCTACGGCAACGGCACGTTCATCGTTCGCGGCATGGGCCCAGGGCCGTTCCAGGTCAGCGCGCGCAAGCCAGAGCCGAACACGGCGGTCGCCAAGGCCGCGGGCAAGCTCTCGCCGGTGAAGCAGGACATCGCGGTCACGGTGAGCGGCGACACGATTGAATGCGCGATTAACGGCGCGGTGGTCGGCACCTACAAGAAGGCCGACGTCGTTGCGGCGGGCAAGCTGAAGTCGACGGACGGCGTCTACGGCGTGCGCTTCGCGCACAACACCGAAGCGACGGTCTCGAACCTCAAGATGACGAAGAAGTAACTTGCTCGGTCTTGGGTCCTGGGTCGCTACCCAGGACTCGAGACCCCTCCTAAAGTCCTTCCACACGCAGACTAATTCCCAAAACCCGCGCGTTTTAGGCGCGTATTTGCGGCATTGCCTTTGCTCGTTAGCTGGGCATGAGGCCCCGCCTCTGGCTCGTGATTTTCGTGCTGCTGCAACTCGCCGACGGCGTGTTGACCTACGCGGCGGTTGAACGCTTCGGCACCGGCGCCGAGGGGAATCCGATTCTTGCAACGTGGATTGTGATCACGGGAGCCGCGCCGGCGCTCATTGGCGCGAAGCTCCTCGCGTGCGCGTGCGGCGCCGTCCTCTACGTCACCGGTGTGCACCACATACTGGTAGGGCTGTCGGCGCTGTATCTCTTCGCCGCCGTCATGCCGTGGCTGCAGATCTTCTCGCAGTTCGGCATGATCTAGCGGCTACTTCGAGCCCGTGGCTCACCCCTCTCAGCGCAAGTACTTGTTGAAGTGGGCGATGGTCCGGTCCCACGCCAGCTTGGCGGTCGCCGCGTCGTAACGCGGCGTGGTGTCGTTGTTGAAGCCGTGTTCGGCGTTCGGATAGACGTAGCCCTCGTAGCGGATGTTGTTCGCCTTGAGCGCTTCCTCATAGGCCGGCCACGCATCGACGAGGCGCTTGTCGTTGCCGCCGTGCTGGACCAGCATCGCCGCCTTGATGTTCTTGACGTCTTCGAGAGCGGCCCCGCCGCCGTAGAACGGCACGCCGGCGAGCAGCTCGGGCGCGCGGGTGGCGAGGAAATTCACCATGCCGCCACCGTAACAGAAGCCGACCGCGCCGATCTTGCCGGTGCAGTCGCTACGGGTCCGCAGGTAATGTGTCGCGGAGATGAAGTCCTCGCGCGTCTTCGGCTGCTCGAGCTTCGGAAACAGCTCGCGCGCCTTGTCTTCGCCTTCGGCCGGATAGCCGCCGAGGGGCGTGAGCGCATCAGGCGCGACCGCGAGGAAGTTGTCGAGCGCGAGCCGGCGCGCAATGTCTTCGATGTGCGGGTTGAGGCCGCGGTTCTCGTGAATCACCAGCACGCCAGGCAGCTTGCCGGTGGTGTTCGCCGGCTTGGTGACATAGGCCTTGATCTTTCCGTAGCCCTTGGGCGAATCGATCTCGACCCATTCGGTCTTGATCCGCTTGTCGTCCTTGGCCACCTGCTGCGCCTCGGCGAACTTGGGGTTCATCAAGTCGAGGATGCCGGCGGCCGTCAGGCCGCCGACGGCGTACTTGCCCGCGCGATCGAGGAAGCCGCGCCGATCGATGTCGCCGTGCACGTACTGATCGAAAATCTTCCAGAGCTCCGGATTGAAGTCCCTGGCTGTCATACGTTCGCTTTCCATGTCGCCTCCACGTAGCATCCGCCTTTAGGCGGATTGTTCCAATCACTGAGCGGACTGTCCTAGTTCACTGTCCAGAGAGAAACCGTCGACAAATCCTTGATGAACAGGCGCTGACCGGACAGCACCGGCTGCGCCCACGTCGCGCTCTCGGCAACGGTGTAGCGTTTCACGATCTCGAACTGCTTCGCGTTCGCACGGGCGACCACGAGTTGGGCCTGGGTGTCGAGCGCGAACCACAGATTGCCGGCGCGCACGACCGCGGCGTTGTCGCCCTGGCGCGGTTCCGACAGCCACTGCGTCTGGCCGGTGTTGGCATCGATCGCGAAGAACTGGCCGCTGTTGCGCGGCGAGAAGCCGTAGAGGCTGGTGCCGATCACCACGCCCGTGCTCATGTCCATGGTCACGTCGTTGTTGACCCACACGTCTTCGCTCGACCACTGGCCGGACCGGTTGAAGACGCGGAAGCCAGACACCGGCATCCCGAGTCCCGACACGATCACGATCTGGTTGTGCACGATCGGCGTCACCGCGTTACGGGTGGCGCGCACCGAGTAGGGCCGCTTCCACAGCAGCGCGCCGTCGGCGGCGCCAATCCCGACCAGGTTCTCCTGCGTCATCGTGATCACCTGTCGGGTGCCGCCGAGCTCGACGACGATCGGCGACCCATACGCGGGGCCGTCACCGGTCCACGCCCACTTCACGTCGCCGCTGCGCGCATCGAACGCGGTCAGCGCGCCGGCATTGTGGCCGCCGACGTGAACGATGACCAGGCCGCGATCGACGATCGGCGACATCGCGGTGTGATAGAGCGGCTCGACCTTGGACTGCGGCGTCTGCCACAGCTGCTTACCGGTGGCCGCGTCAAACGCCGTGACGACGCCGGTCATGCCGAGCGTGTAGAGACGGCCGTCGGCAAACGCCGGCGTCGACTTCGGGCCGGTGCCATGCGTGCGCGTCGCTGCCGGATTCGCCTTGTAGGTGGCGTTGTATTTCGTTTCCCAGATGGTCTTGCCGGTGGCGGCGTCCAGCGCGCGCATCACTTCGCCCTCGTTCTGGCGCGAGAACGCGAACACGCGATCGCCGACGGTGATCGGCGCCGCATAGCCGGTGCCGACATCGACCTTCCATTTCAGGTTGAGGCGCTCGGGCCACGTTGACGGAGCGGAGAACGTGGCCGCGCCGTCGCGGCTCGCGCCGCGCCACTGCGGCCATCCTTCGACTCGGTTCTGGCCGGTCTGACCGGCCAGCACCTCGCTCAGGACAGGTCCTTCGACGCTCAGGGTCAAGCCCATGAGCGCGGCTACTGCGATCCGGAGCCTCATGACTTCGGCTGCGGAACGATGCGCAGGTACGGCTTCGGCGACTTCCACCCCTGCGGATACTTCTGCCTCGCCTCTTCTTCGGTGACGGCCGGCAGGATGATCACGTCCTGGCCGTCCTGCCAGTTGACCGGCGTCGCGACCTTGTGCTTCGCGGTGAGCTGCATCGAATCCAGCACGCGCAGCACCTCGTCGAAGTTGCGGCCGGTGCTCATCGGATACGACAGCACCAGTTTCACTTTCTTGTCGGGGCCGATCACGTAGACGTTGCGGACCGTGGCGTTGTCAGCCGGCGTGCGGCCTTCGCACGAGTCGCCGGCGCCGGCCGGCAGCATGCCGTAGGCCTTCGCGACCTTGAGATCGACGTCGCCGATCATCGGATAGTTCGGCGCCGTGCCTTGCGTTTCGGCGATGTCCTTCGCCCAGCCCGCATGGCGTTCGACGGGATCGATGCTGAGCCCGATGATCTTGACGCCGCGCCTGTCGAACTCCGGTTTGATCTTCGCCATGTAGCCCAGCTCGGTGGTGCACACGGGCGTGAAGTCTTTGGGGTGCGAGAACATCACGCCCCAGGAATTACCGAGCCACTCGTGAAAGCGGATCGGGCCCTCGGTGGTCTGTGCCTGAAAGTCGGGGGCATCACTGCCGATGGGCAAGGGACCGGTGCTCATGCGAACCTCCTGAGAAAGATAAAAGGCCTGAGGGCTGTGATGCCCTCAGGCCTTGGAAGATACCCTAAGTTGCAGGCGAACGTTTACTGACCGCCGCCCTTGGGAACGGCCGTGCGGGCGCCGGAATCGCCGCCGCTCGACGAGCCGCCGCCGCTCGAGCCGGAGCTTGACGAGCCGCTCGAGTAGCCACCGGACGACGCGCCGCCACCACCACCGCCGCCCCAGCCGCCGCCGTTGCCGCTGCTGGTCGAGCGCGGCGAGGGCTCGGATTCACGATTGCGAATCTGCGTGTAGCCGCGGCCGTTCACGACGCGGCCTTCGCCTTGCGGCACCGCCGGATTGCCGCTGCCAATCATGGGCGGCAACGCGCCGACATTCACCCAGCCGTTGTAGTACTGGTCGTAGCCGTAGCCGCCGTAGGCGAAGCTGTTGTATCCGTAAGAGTTGTAGCCGAACGGCGAATAAAAACGCGAGCCGCACATGCTGTAGTAGCTGCGATAGCCGTAGCCGTAGGGCGAGTAGCAGTCATTGATGCCGCCGGTCAGGCCGCCCTGCATGAACGGATCGAACCAGCCCGAGCCGGTGGTGATGCCGGCCGGCGCGGACGACGCGCCTCGGCGCTCGACCACGAACTTGCTCGGGTAGGTGAGCGCGACCATCAAATCGATCACCGAGTCACTGACGCCGCCGTTATCGAGCAACACCAGCGTCTTCCGGTTCATGTCGAACCCGTGGTGCGCTTCGCTGAGCGACGCCTGCACCACTTCGGCCGGGAGCTTGGCGCTTGCTTCGATGACGTCCTCGATGCTCCACCTGGTCTGATCCTGCGTGGTCCGCATCGCGGCGTTGGTGTCCGGCTGCTGCGCCGTGCTGCCGTCGGCGAGCTTCTGATTGGCGGCGCGGCGATAGCGCTGCACGCGCACGCTGGTGTTCGCGGCCTCGCCGCTGACGTGCTGCACGCTGATCCACGATGGGCCGGGCGCCATGAACGCGACGCTCTTGATGGTGCGCGCGGGCTCCTTGCCGCAGGTCACGTTGGTGCTGCGGAACACGCGCGCGCCGTCGCTCGACCACTCCGCCTGCTCGGTGCCCTTGCACTCGGCGTCGGTGATCTGCCGCGCCACGCCGTCGGGAACCACCAGCTCGTCGATCCCCTTGTTGGTGCCGACGACGGTCTGGAGGCGCACGCCGTTCTTCTCGGGCGTGATGCACATCCGCGCGCCGGTGCCGGCAAGGTCATCGTCCAGACGCCAGCACCCGAGCCAGCTCGCGAAGCGGGCATCGACCTGCGCGGCCGGTGCCGTGGCGCGTGGCGCCGGCGCGGCGGGCACCCCGGTCTGCGCGAATGCAGTGCCGGAGCCCAGGATCAAAGCGAGAGCGAAAGTGGTGTGCTTCATATGCGATTCCTAGAAAGCGAAGTGAACGCCCGCGCCGAAACGGAATCCCCCGAGATCGATCGGCTCGAAATCAATGAAGTCCTGGCTCAGTGTGGCCTTCTGCCATGCGTAGCGCGCGTCGAGCGAGAGCATCAGGTGTCGATACACCTGGATGTCGGTGCCGCCGAGCACGTGGAAGGTCGGCGCCCAGCCGCGTGACGTAAAGGTGTCGCTGAACACGCGGTTGTTGTTGTCGAAGTCGACGAAGTCGCCGTTCTGCCGGAACTCGTACCTGCCGTAGCCGCCGCCCGCTCCCACGTAGGGAATGAACGTGCGCGGGATCCAGGCGAGCCGGCTGATCGCGCGGCCGCGCGGCAGCAGCGAGAATTTCCCGGAGAGCGTCACGTTCATCTGCTTGAGCTGTGTCGTCTGCTGAATCGGCAGGCCGCGGTTGTCCTGCCAGTCGCGGTAGTCGGACGCGTGGCTGATGGCGTTGAGATCCCAGGTCCCGAGGATGTCGAAACGCGGCGTGACGCTGTAGCCGATCTCGGCGGCAAACGATCCGGTGTTGAAGTCCGACCTGGCGATGTCCAGCGTCTCGGTTACGAAGTCGAAGAGGTCACTCTTGGCACTCGCGACGAGCATGCTGCCCCTGGCGCCGATGGTGGCGCGCGGGCGGCCCAACCGGAAGTCCGGAGGCGGAGCCGCCGACGTGCTTTGCGTCGATGAATTTGCCGTTTGGTCTTGATCGCCCGCGAAGGCCGGGGACGACAGGAGGAGCAGCGCGATACCAGTCACCAGTAGACCGCGCGTTCGCTGGACAGCGTTCGTCGTTACGCCGTAAAACATGAACACTACCTCGGGGAGAATGGCGCCTGCTGGCGTAGGTCCATTCCTGCCCCGAGAATAACAGAAAACCTTGTCCCGCGTAGCTTTACCCCTATTTCAGGGTGAAGGTCAGCTCGATGGTGATCCGGACGGCCACGGCCTCGCCATCCTTGCGCCCGGGCTTGAATTTCCACTGCCTCGTGGCGTCAATCGCGGCCTGATCGAGACCATATTCCGTGTCGAGCGAGTGGGTGACTTGGATGTCGGACACGTCGCCGTTTTCGTCTACGACGCACTTAATCCAAACCGACCCCTGGATCCGGGCCGCCTTGGCTTCCTCCGTGTATTCAGGCTTCATTTCGCGGACCACTTGGGGAAGTGTCACGCCGTTGCCCGGGCTGTAAACCGTCAATTGGGCGGCCTGCAGGGTCGCGAACATTGGGAAGCGATCGATGGCCGCGGCGGTGATCGCGATCGACGCGGTCAAGGCGATGGCGGCACTGGTCATGGCGCGGCGTCGTGACATGGGACCCTCCTGTGCGATGAGCGAAATGCGCTGCACTGTCTTCTGACGACGATCCCCCGCGGTCGGACTGGTGCCTCGGTGAAGCCGGCTTTTCCAACCCGTCCGGCTAGACGCGGCGCTCGTCGGGTTGCTCAAGTCGTAAGACGATGACTGCGCCGAGGACCAGGATCGCGGCGAGCGTCAACAAGCCGGCGGTGAAGCCGCCGGTCGCGTTGCGAATCCATCCCATCAGGTAAGGTCCGACAAAGCCGCCGACATTGCCAATCGAGTTCACGAGAGCAATGCCGCCGGCGGCGGCGGTGCCTCGCAGCATCGCCGTCGGAATCGCCCAGAACGGTCCAAGCGTTCCCCAGATGCCGAAAGCCGCGATCGACAAGGTGGCCAGCGCGATCGCCGGCGTCGCGGGCGCCAGCGCGGTGAGAACGAAGCCGGTCGCGCCAATCAGGCACGAGGTGGCGACGTGCCAGCGGCGCTCGCGCCTGCGATCGGATCGCGATCCAACCACCACCAGGCCAACCGTCGCTGCCACATACGGAAGCGCCGACAGCAGGACGATGGTGGCCGAGCCGAGGCTGCTCATCGACTGCAAGAGCTGCGGCAGCCAGAAGCTGATGCCGTAGAACGCAATCACGATGCAGAAATAGGGCAGCGACACAATCCAGAGGCGGGCGCTGCCGAGCGCGGCCCGCAGCGTCACGATGTTCTGCGCGCTCTGCGTTTGCTCCGCCTCCATCTCGCGCACCAACCATTCGCGCTCGGCGGTGTTCAGCCACTTGGCGTCGGCCGGACGCTCGGTCATATAGCTGAGGACGACCGGCACCAGCAGGATCGCCGGCAGGCCTTCGATCAGAAACAGCCACTGCCATCCTTGCAGTCCCCAGGTCCCGTCCAGCCGCAACAGCGCACTCGAAATCGGCGCGCCGATGACGCCGGCCATGGCCGTCGCGGTCATGAACAAGCCGACCGCCCGGGCGCGCTCGCGCTGCGGGAACCACTGCGTGAGGTAGAGGATGACGCCGGGAAAAAATCCGGCTTCGGCGGCGCCGAGCAGGAAGCGAATCACATAGAAACTTGCCGGGCTGCTGACGAAGATCATCGCGGACGACAGCACGCCCCACGTGAACATGATGCGCGCGATCCAGACCCGCGCCCCGAAGCGCGCGCCCAGCAGATTGCTGGGCACCTCGAGCAGCGTGTAGCTGAGAAAGAAAATCCCCGCGCCCAGTCCATAAACCGTGTCGCTGAACTTGAGGTCGCGGTTCATGTCGATCGAGGCGAATCCGACATTGACGCGGTCAAGGTACGCGACGATGTAGAGCAGAAAGAGAAACGGGATGAGCCGCCAGCGGACTTTCCGGAGAGTCGATTCTGCGATGTCGTCAGCCACGAATATGCAGATTCTGCATCAAATCCCGCCGTTGCGATGTCAGTCTGCGTTACAAATGGCGGAACCTGCGATCAGTGGGCAACGTAGACAGTCGTAGCCATGGACCGATTACTGCAAGATGTGCGCTTTGCCGGACGCCTGCTGTGGAAGGATCGCAGCTTCTCCCTGACCACCATCGCCACCCTGGCGCTCTGCCTGGCGGCCAACGTGGCGATCTTCGCGGTCGTCAACGGCGTGCTGTTGAAGCCGCTGCCGTTCCCCGAGCCCGACCGGCTCGTCCGCATGTTCAACAAGTATCCCGGCGCAGGCGTCGAAACCGGTGGCTCGAACGGCGTGCCTGATTACTACGATCGCAAGCGCGACATGGTGTCGCTTGAAGAGACGGCGCTGTTTCGCGAAGCGGGCGTCACCATCAGCGGCAATGGTCTCGCGGACGCCGAGCGCATCCAGGCGATGCAGGTCACGCCGTCGTTCTATCGGGTCCTGCGGACGCAGCCGTTGCGGGGTCAGCTCTTCATCGAGGAACAGGGCGAGCTCGGACAGGAGAGGGTCGTCGTCCTGACGCACGGTCTGTGGCAGCGATTGTTCGGCGGACGCGATGACGCCATTGGGCAGGACGTCCGCCTCGGCGGCGAGCCGTACAAAGTCGTCGGCGTGCTGGCGAAGGATTTCGTGTTCCTCAACCCGGACATCCAACTGTTTCGGCCGGCGGCCTTCAGCGCGCGCGAGAAGTCGGACGAGTCGCGGCACAGCAACAACTGGCAGCAGTTCGCGCGCTTGAAACCCGGCGCGACGCTCGAGCAAGCGCAGAGCCAGCTCGATGCCATCAACGCCGCCAATCTGGAGCGCTTTCCACAGTGGCGCGAGATCCTGAAGAACGCGCGTTTCGGCAGCGACGTCGTTGATTTCCAGACCCACATCATCGGCGAGCGGCGATCGACGCTGACGATGTTATGGGGCGGCGCCATCGTCGTGCTGCTGATCGGCTGCGTTAACGTCGCGAACCTCGTCCTGGTGCGCTCGACCTCGCGCATCCGCGAGCTCGCGACGCGGCATGCGATGGGCGCGACGTTCGGCCGCCTGGCGCGGCAGGCGCTGACCGAATCGACGGTGCTGTCGATCGCGGGCGGTGCCGCGGGGCTCGGCCTTGGTTGGTGGGCGCTGCGCGCCGCGCCATTCTTTGGATTCGATCGGCTGCCGTCGGGCCTTGGCCTCGGCCTCGACGGTCCCGTCGTCGCCTTCACCGTCCTGCTGATCGCGCTCGTCGGCATCGGCGTCGGCATGATTCCGGTGATCGCGATGCGCCGCGCCAACATGGCGCAGGTGATCCGCGAAGAGGGCCGCAGCGGAACGCAGGGCCGCGGTCCGCGGTTGATGCGCCGCGTGCTGGTCACCAGCCAGGTCGCGTTCGCGTTGATGCTGCTGATCGGCGCCGGCGTGCTGCTCGCGAGCTTCGACCGCGTTCTCAATATCGATCCCGGGTTCAGGCCGGGCCAGGTGCTGACCGGCATAATCAGCATGCCGGTCTCCCGGTACAAGGATGAGGCCGCGCTGCGCGCGACGACCGATCGTCTGCTCGAGCGCATCCGCGCGGTGCCCGGCGTCGAGGGCGCGGGCGTGACGACGACGCTGCCGTTCAGCGGTTCCTACGACGACAGCGTGATTCTCGCCGAGGGCTACCAGATGCAGCCGGGGGAGTCGCTGATTTCGCCGGCACTGGTGGTGGCCTCTACCGGTTATTTCGAGGCGATGGGCGCGACGCTGGTGGCGGGGCGCTACTTTAATGCGGAAGACGCCGAAGGCCGGCCGCGCGTGCTCGTCATCGACAACCGGCTGGCCACGCGCTTCTGGCCGAAGGGCGACGCGCTCGGCAAGCGCATGTATTTCCCGCCCGACATCAGCAACATTACGGCGAAGCCCACGGCAGAGCAGTTGATGACCATCGTCGGCATCATCGAACCGATGCGGCTGCGCGGGCTCGTCGACAACCCGGCGCAGAACACCGGCGCCTATTACTCGGCGATGCGGCAGGTGCCGGCGCGGACGCTGGGGCTGGCGATTCGCACGACGCAGGCACCCGAGACCGTCACCGGCGCAGTGCGGCGCGAGCTCGCGCAGATCGATCCTGAGATGCCGTTCTATGGCGTTCGCACGCTCGAGGATGGCGTGACGAGGTCGCTGATGGATCGGCGCACACCGATGCTCCTTGCCACCGGCTTTGCCGGCGTCGCGCTATTCCTCGCGGCCATCGGCATCTACGGCGTGCTCGCGTATCAGGTGTCGCAGCGCCGCCGTGAGATCGGCATCCGCATGGCGCTCGGCGCCGAGTCGGGCAGCATCTTCAATCTCGTCTTGAAGGAAGGCGGCATCATCGTCGGCCTCGGCGCGGTCTTCGGCATTGCCGGCGCGTTCTTCCTGCGCCAGACGCTGCAGTCGCAATTATACGAGACCGCCGCGATGGATCCGCGAGTCGTTGCGGCAGTGGCGGGAATGTTGATCGCCGTCGCGATGATCGCGTGTGTGCTACCGGCGCGACGGGCGGCGAAGACAGATCCGCTGATCGCGTTGAGCGATCAGTAGAGGCGGGACTGTAGTCCCGCCTGCGCAGGCGCGTATTGTGCGATCGCGCCTTCAGATCTGGATAACGCCAAGTCGAATCCCTCTCTGAACCGCTTCGG
>JAYWEJ010000233.1:0-3512 GCA_043779345.1 Acidimicrobiia bacterium
CCTGACCGCGTGGGTATCGACGCAGGCGGTTCACGGCACGCGTGAAGGTTTCGCGCAGGGCCTGAAGATCCCGCAGGCGAACGTGCGCGTGATCACCGAGTTCATGGGCGGCGGCTTCGGCAGCAAGTTCGGCCCCGACATGCAGGGCCTGTTGTGCGCGCGGCTCGCGAAGGCGGCGAACGCGCCAGTGAAGCTGATGCTCGATCGCAAGGAAGAGCACCTCGCCACCGGCAACCGTCCGTCGGCCTTTGCGAAAGTGAAAGCCGGCGTCGCCGCGGACGGCAAGCTCACCGCGTTCGATGCGACGACGTGGGGCACGGGTGGGGCGGGAGCGGGATCGGATTACCCGCTGCCTTACATCTACGTGTTCCCCAATCGGAAGCGCATGCACACCGACGTCTACATCAACTCCGGACAGCAGCGGGCGATGCGCGCGCCCGGACATCCCCAGGGATGTTTCGTGACGGAAGTGCTGATGGACGAGCTCGCGGACCAGGTGCGCATGGATCCGATGGAGTTCCGGCTGAAGAACCTTCCGCCGCTCGCCCCGAATGCGATGTGGGCGAAATACTTCCCGATGGGCGCGGAGCGCATCAACTGGAGAAGCCGTCACGTCACCGGCGATCCGACGCCGGGCCCGATCAAGCGCGGGCTCGGCTGCTCGGCGAATCGGTGGGGCGGCGCGGGTACCGGCGCGCGGGCGCATTGCGAAATTGGATCGGACGGCAGCGTCGTGATGCGCTGCGGCACGCAGGACATCGGCACCGGCAACCGCACGATCATGGCGATGGTCGTCGCCGAAACGCTGGGGCTGGAAGTTGCCGAGGTGACGATCGAGCTCGGCGACAGCAACCAGCCGTTCGCTCCAGGGTCGGGTGGGTCGACGACAGCGGCGGCGGTGATGCCGGCGATGCGGGTGACCTCCGGCAAGGCGCGCGACGCCTTGTTCGAGCGGATCGCTCCGCAACTGGGTGTGGCGGCGAGTCAACTCCAGATTGGAGTCGGCAACATTCTCGTGAGTCCTTCGACTCTCGACAGTTCCGCCTCCGGCCAAACTGCCGCTCGCTCAGGACAGGCTTCTCGCAGCATTACTTGGCGAGAAGCCTGCAAGATGCTCGGCACCGTTCCGGTGTCGGTCGACGGGCAATGGGAGCGCGGGCTGTCGGCCGGCGGCACGAGCGGCGTGCAGTTCGCCGAGGTCGAGGTCGACATCGAGACCGGCATCACCAAGGTGAAGAAGATCGTCTGCGTGCAGGACTGCGGCCTGGTGGTCGATCTCAAGACCGCCGAGACGCAGTGCTACGGCGGCATCATCAGCGGCCTCAACTACGCCGTGTTCGAGGAGCGCATTCTCGATCGCAACACCGCGAACATGGTGAACCCGAACATGGAGTGGTACCACATGGCCGGGCAGTCCGACATTCCTGAGATCGACGTGGTGCTCGTCGATCAACCGGAGCGCGGGGTCATTGGCATCGGCGAGCCGCCGGCCGTGGCGACCGCGGCGGCGGTCGCGAACGCGATCCGCAACGCGACGGGCGTGACGCTGCGCAGCATCCCGATCACACCGGATAAGCTTTTGACCGAGCTCGAGCGGGCGGGAGGCACGAATTGAAGGCCTTCACTTACGTCAACGCCGCCAACGAAAAGGAAGCGATTGCCGCGCTGTCATCAGCGCAGCGCGGGCGGATGCTGCCGATGGCCGGAGGGATGGACCTTCTCGGGTTGATGAAGGACTACATCGTGTCGCCGGATCGCGTGGTGTCGATCAAGGGACTCGATCAGACGCTCCAGTCCGCCGACGGCGGACTGCGAATCGGCGCGGCCGTGAAGATCGCCGATCTCGCCGAGCATGCCGCCGCACGCAGGCTGTATCCCGCGCTCGTGAGCGCCGCTGAAGGCGTGGGCACGCCGCAGATCCGCAACATGGCAACGGTCGGCGGCAACATCATGCAGCGGCCGCGGTGCTGGTACTTCCGCAACGAGGAGTTCAACTGCCTGAAGAAGGGCGGCTCGCGCTGCTTCGCGGTGGAAGGCGAGAACCAGTTCCACGCGATCTTCGGTGATGGGCCCTGCCACATCGTTCATCCTTCAAGCCTCGCGGTGCCGGCGATCGCCTACGGTGGCAGGTTCAGGGTGGTCGGACCGAACGGCGCTCGAGAGATCGACGCCGGCGAGTTCTTCCAGATGCCGAACGCGAACCTCTACGGCGAGAACGTGCTGCAGCCGAACGAGATCGTCACGCACGTAATCCTGCCGGCGCCCGGGCAGCGCAGCGCCTCGTACGAAGTGCGCTTCAAGCAGTCGCACGACTGGTCGCTCGCGGCCGCGTCGGTGAATCTCGTGATGTCGGGAGCGACCGTGAAGTCGGCGCGCATCGTGATGGGCGCCGTCGCGCCGATCCCGTGGCGCGTAGAGGCGGCCGAGCGCGTGCTCGCCGGCAAGGCGATTACCGAGGCGATCGCGACCGAAGCGGCGAACGCGGCCGTCGCCGGCGCGCGGCCGATGACAGAGAACAAGTACAAGATTCAGATCGCGAAAACGGCGGTGAAGCGGGCGATCCTCGCCGCTGCACGCGCCTAAACGCAAACACGAAGGACACGAAGGACACGAAGACTCATATGGAAATACCAAAGCCTTCATCTCCACTCGTTGGCGATCATCACTGTGAGAATCTTCGTCACAAGGGCATGTACGTGATGACCGTACCGGATCCTGATGAATTCAAGTTCTACGACAAGTACGACGCCACGCACTATTGGTGCACGTGCACGCAGAAGGCGCTCGGTCCCGATGGGCGCTCGGTTCATCCCTCGACTTGTAAACACGCCGGCGGAAGGGCATGCTGTGAGTGAGGTTTCCATGAGGCTCGCAATCACGACAGTCGCAGCTTTCATAGTGATGGCCGGGTTGGTCGCGGCGGATGAAAAGGCGCGTCTTACCGGCGACTACGTCGAAGCGCGCACCGCCGAAGTGTTTGCCGGCGGCTGCATCATGAACAGCGAGGCGGAGACCATGGGCCGCCAGGCGATCATGGCGTGGCGGATCACCTCCGGATCCTTTGAAGGCGTCGCGCTCGATGGCCTGACGGTGGCGGCGGCCGTCGCCGGCGATCGCAACCTGGGCATGCGCGAGATGGGCGGCGAGGAGCCGACCGCCGTGAAGGCGATCATCACCGTCGAGCCGCGCGCCACCCCGGCCGAGCGCGATGCGCTGGTGCGCTTCGTGCGCGCGATGTCACGCGGCCTGATCACCCAGGTCGTGCGCATCGACACCGCGCCGATCAGGTTCGCGACCTCGCAGAGCTACGTCGAGGTCAGCGTTCCCGGCAGCATGCAGCTCACCGTCAACAAGACGATGAAGCACGACCCGAGCTGCGGCGCGATGCAGTGGTTCAAGCCGTTCTCGGCGATCGAGCAATCAGCCATCGGCGTCGCGGAAGCGCATTCGTTCTCGGGCCAGGGGCTCGGCACGAAGTGGAGCGCTCCCGACAAGCGCTCCGCTTTCTTCGG
>JAYWEJ010000234.1:0-19452 GCA_043779345.1 Acidimicrobiia bacterium
GCTCATGCGCTCGCCGTTGAAAGACATCCAGCCGTGGCCGAACACCTGTGCCGGCAGCGGCAGGCGCGCGCTCATCAGCATCGCCGGCCAGATGACGCAGTGGAACCGCGTGATGTCCTTGCCGACGACATGCAGATTGGCCGGCCACCACTTGTTGAACTGCGCATCGTCCCAGCCGTAGCCGACGGCGGCAGCGTAATTGATCAGCGCGTCGAACCACACGTAGACGACGCTGGTGCGATCGAATGGGACCGGGATGCCCCAGGACTGCCCGGCGCGGCTCATTGAAATGTCTTCGAGGCCGCCTTCCACGAGCCGCAGGATTTCGTTGCGGCGAATCTCCGGTTCGATGAACGACGGGTTGTCGGTGTAATGCTTCAGGAGCGGCTGCTGGTACTTCGAGAGCCGGAAGAACCAGTTCTTCTCTTTAATCCACTGCGGCTTGGTCTTGTGGATCGAACACGTGCCCTCGACAAGATCCTTCTCCGGCTTGAAGGCCTCGCAGCCTTCGCAATACCAGCCGTCGTACGATCCCTCGTAGATGTCGCCGTTGTCCAGGCAGGCTTGCGCCATCTTCTGGACGGCGGGAAAGTGCCGCTTGCGATCGGTGGTCCGGATGAAGTCGTCGAACGACAGGTCGAGGCGCTTCCAGACGTCGCGGAACACCTGCTCCATCTCGTCGCAGTACGCGAGCGGCTCCTTCCCCTGCTCCGCCGCCTTGCGGAACACGTTCTGCGAGTGCTCGTCGTTCCCCATCAGGAAATGGGTGTCGTAGCCGGCGAGCCTTCGGTACCGGGCAATGATGTCGGCCGTGATCTTTTCGTAGGCCGTGCCGAGGTGCGGCCGGCTGTTCACGAAATCGATCGCCGTTGTCAGGAAATAGTGCATTCGTTTTGTTATTTGTTATTCGTTATTCGTTATTTGTTATTTCTTTCAAGCCAGGCCTTGTACGCAAGCGCCTGGACGTCCTTGATTGGGATGCCGCGCTCTGCGGATAGTTTCGCCAGATCTTCGAATTCCGGCTGCGCGTTCAGCACGCGGCCGTCGCGCCGCGCCACCTTGAACCGCACCGGACCGAGACCGGTCGTCATCGTCACCATTTCGCGGTCGAGACACTCGCGCGACAGCTCCTGGTGCCGGATGCCAATCGTGGTCGACTCCCTGAACACGATCTCCGTCATCCGCTCGCGATCCTCGGGCTTGGCGACGATCGTCATCAGGGTGCCAGGCCGGTTCTTCTTCATCTGCACCGCGGAGTAGAACACTTCGAGTGCGCCCGCAGCGTACAGCTGATCCATCAGGACGCCGAAGATCTGCGGGTTCATGTCGTCGATCTCGCATTCGAGGACAATGACGCGCATTTCGGTCTTGGGTCTTGGGTCCTGGGTCTTGATGCCCTCAGCTTCGCCGACCAACACCCTCACGACATTGGGAGTTTCTTTAAGGTCGCGATCGCCGGCGCCGTAGCCGACCTTCTCGATCGTCATCGGCGGAATCGGACCGAACGACGAGGCAAATTCCGTCAGTATCAACGCGCCGGTGGGCGTCAGCAGCTCTGACTGGATGCCGCTCGAATACACGGGCGCGTTTTTCAGGAGCGACACCGTCGCCGGCGCCGGCACGGGAAAAACCCCGTGCTCGGTTCTCACCATGCCGCTGCCGACGTTGATCGGCGACACCACGACGCGATCGGCCTTGAACCATTCGATCGCGAACACCGCACCGACGATGTCGATGATCGAGTCGAGGGCGCCGACCTCGTGCAAATGGATCTTGTCGATCGGCACGCCATGGATCGCGGACTCGGCCTCGCCGAGCCTCTGGAACATCGCGATCGCCCGGGCCTTGCCCGTCTCGCTCAACGCCGAGCGCTCGATTGCGGCGACAATCTGCTCGAGGGATTGGTGACCGTGATCGTGATGATGATGATGCCCGGTTCCCGGTTCCCGGTTCGCGGTTCCCGGTTGTGCGTGCGAATGTTCATGCACGCGGAATTTGGTTGCCGTGACACCGGTCTTGACGACACGATCGACCGAGACGTCCCATCCTTCGACGGCCAGGCTGCCGAGAGCGGACTTCAGCTCCTCGAACGGCAGGCCGGCATCGAGCAGCGCGCCGAGGATCATGTCGCCCGCCGCGCCAGCGAAACAGTCGAAGTAGAGAACCCTCAATCCAATCCCTCTGCCCTGAAGCTGAAGAAGTCCGTTCCGCCCAGGATGATGTGGTCCATCAACGTGATGCCGACGAGCTCGCCGGCCTGCCGCAAACGCTGCGTCATCAGCCGATCCGCCACGCTCGGCGACGGGTCGCCCGACGGGTGATTGTGGAACGCCACCACGAAGGACGCCTGCGCCAGGATCGCGACGCGGAACATGTCGCGGGGATGCGAAATGCTCGCGTCGATCGTTCCGGTCGACAGGATCACGCTGCGGATCACCCGCTGCTTCTGATCCAGCAGCATCACGCCAAACCGCTCGACGCCGAAGCCGGCATACCGCGGCGCGAGATACTCGACCACGTCGTCGGTCGACAGCATCGGCGGCCGTTCGTCGCGATCCCCGAACAGCGTCCGGCGGCCAAGCTCCACGGCCGCCTTCACCCGGGCCGCCCGCGATGCGCCGACGCCCGGCACGCCGCACAACTCGTCGAGGCCGACTCGGACCAGCCCCTGGACGCCATCGGCAGCCGCGATCACATCGTGCGCCACCAGCAGCGCGCCACGCGATCGCGTGCCCGACCCGAGCACCAGCGCCACCAGCTCGTTGTCGCCGAGCGCTTCGACGCCCACTCGCGCCAGCTTCTCGCGCGGCCGATCCACCACCGGCACGTTTGCCATCGCGCCGGACCCTCCATGGTAGCTGATTGACGCGGGTTGTGGCGCGCGCCGGCGACGTCGCAGCTTCTCCGCTGTCGTATACTCGTCAGACATGCTTCGTGTGGTTCGCCGCCTGGCGCTCATCACCGCCATCCTCTCTGTCAGCTGCGCCGAGCCCCCCAACAAGGAAATGAACCAGGCGCAAGGCGCGATCGACGCCGCCCGCGCCGCCGGCGCCGATCGGTTCGCCGCCACCGAGTTCACCGCGGCGCAAGACGCGCTCAAGCGATCGGAGGAAGCGGCTGCCGCCGGCGACTACCGGCAGGCGCTCAACCACGCCCTTGATAGCCGCGACCGCGCCCAGAGCGCCGCCAAGATGGCCGTCGAAGGCCGCGCCGACGCGCGCGGCCAGGCCGAGCGCGCCATCGCGGAGGTCGCGACCTTGCTCTCGAGAGCCCTGTTCCAGTTGAAAGACCCCGATATCGCGCGGCTCAACGGCCGCGAGCTCAAGGAGCCACGCAGCACGGTGGCCGCCGCCGCCGCCAAGCTGCAAGAATCGCGCTCGGCGCTCAAGGGCGAGGACTATCCCGGCGTGGCGAAGGCGCTCAATGGCGCCGCCGCCGAACTTCAGGCCGCATTGACGCAGATCGACGCCGCCGCTTCCCCGCGGTCATCCGGCCGCAAGCGTTAGGGCCTCCGCCCTCCGATCGCGAATTTCGCGATCATCAGCGCCCTTCAAGTGATCAAAAAAGGATCGGGCCGAGGATCGTCACCGTCGTGACGATGACGACAAAGGCGACGATGTCGAGCATTACGCCGTGCCGCATCATTTGCGTGATGGGGACATAGCCGGAGCTGTAGACGATCGCGTTGGGCGCCGTCGAGACCGGCATCATGAAGCCCATGCTGGCGCCGAGCGTCGCGCCCAGTACCGGCTCGATCGGGCTGACGCCGGCGGCTTGCGATACGGCGATCGCGATCGGAATGATCATGTTCGCTGAGGCCGTGTTCGACGCCGCCTCGGAAACAACAATCGCGGCGCCCGTGAAGAGCACCGTCAGCGCCAGCGACGACTGCGACGGGAGCCAGCCCGTGATGCCCTCGCCCATCGCCTGCGCGAGTCCCGTCGAAAATGTCAGCTCCCCAAGGGCCAGCCCGCCGCCGTACAACAGCGTGATCCCCCAGTCGATCTTCACCGCCTGGTCCCAGGACAGCGTGAATCGCCGCTCGCGCCAATCGACGGGCAGCAGGAACAGCAAGGTCGCGCCGATCATCGCCGCGACGCCCTCGGGCATCGACGTCGCATACGCGCGCGCGAACGCCGTGTCGCCGGCACCGGCAATCGCAAACAGACCCGGCGCAATCCATAGCAGGATGGTGATGCCGAACGCGATCAGCACATTGCGCTGACCTGCGGTCTTCTTGCCGAGGCGCTGCAGTTCCTCTCGCACCATCTCGGTGCTACCGGCGACGACTTCGAGGCCGCGGACCGATGTCCAGTAGAACTGCGTGACGAGATACAGAAACAGGATGGTCACGATTGGCACGCCGATCGCCATCCACTGGAAGAACGAGACGCGGGTGCCGACGATTTTCTCCAGCATGCCGATGCCGATCAGGTTCGGCGGCGTCCCGACCGGCGTGCCCATGCCGCCGATCGACGGACCGAACGAGGCAATCAACATCATGGCCAGGGCGAAGCGCCGCACCTCGTTCGGCTGCGACGTCGATGTGCGCATCATGTGCGCGACGATCGACAGGCCGATCGGAAACATCATCGCGGTCGTCGCGGTGTTGCTGATCCACATCGAGAGCGCGGTGCAGACGGCCCCGTACACGAACAGGATTCGAAACGCGCTGCTGCCGACGCCCGGCATCGCCAGCGCCGAATACGCGATCCGGCGATCGAGCCCGTGCACGAACATCGCCTGCGCGAGCATGAAGCCGCCGATGAACAGGAAGATAATCGGATCCGCGAACGGCGCCAGCGCCTGGCGGCCGCTCGCCACGCCGAGCACGACGGCCAGACAGGGCCCGAGGATCGCCGTCACCGCGAGCGGCAACGCCTCGGTCAGCCATAGCGTCACGACCAGGCCCATGATCGCGGCCATGCGATGGGCCGCGATCGGCAGTGAACCCATCGGCAGGAACAGCAGGATGAGGAAGACGGCCGGCGCCGCGAACAGTCCCACGGTGCGGCGGCGGCGATTGAACTGCTCTTCGGCTGGGGAAAACGTCTCTACCGCGACGACCGCCTCATGAAAGGTTTGCATGGCCCGCAACCCAGTGGCCGTCGAACACCACCTCCGCCCACCCGGTCAGGTAGATGCCATCGTCTCGCCATTCGACGCGCTGCGTCCCGCCGGGCGCGATGACCTCGATGTCCTTCGCGGCGCCGCCATGCGCGATCGCGGCGATCGCCGACGCGCAGGCGCCGGTGCCGGACGCATGCGTCGGACCGACCCCGCGCTCCCAGATCAGAATCCGCACCCGGTTCGGCGCTTCGACCGAGGCGAACTCGACGTTGGTGCCCTGCGGAAATCGCGCGTGCGTGGCGAGCGCCGGGCCGAGGCGGTTGAAGCGTTCCAGCTCGGGCAGTTGCTTCATCAGCGCGACGCACTGAGGATTGCCGATGGCCAGTGTCGTGACCGTCAGGGTCTCGCCGGCGGCGGTGATCTGCTCTTCGGCGACGCGCTCGGGCTGCCCCATCGCGGCGCGGAAGGTATAGCGGCCGCCTTGCCGGCTGATCAGGGATAACGTCTTCCACCCGGCGTCGGTGTCGACCCGCACCTCGGTGATTGGCACGCTCCGCAGTTGTTCGCGTCGATACAAGACCAGGGCCGCGAGGCAGCGCAATCCGTTGCCGGACAACTCCGACGGGCTGCCGTCGGTGTTGATCAGCTTCATCTGCGCCGTGCCGTCGGGTGCGATGGTGTAGTAGATGACGCCGTCGCCGCCGATGCCGGAGTAGCGCTCGCACAAGCGGCGCGACAGCTCGTCGAGCCGCAGGCCTTCGACCTGCTCGGCGGGCACGAACAGGAAGTCGTTGCCGTAGGCGTGGGCCTTCGCAATGGACAGCATCAGGGAATGTGAATCGCGTTGAACACCCAGGTGAAACCGCCGCTGACACCGATCTTCGGATCGCGTGGCGTCAGCCCGAGCAGGACGCCGGCGTCAAAGCGAACGCCGTCGATGGTGTAGCGGGTGCCGAAGCGCAGCAAGCCGCGATCCTCGGCGCCGGGCGTGGTCATGTTGGCGAAGTTGGCGCGGCCGACGAACTCCCCCACCACCTCGGCTCGCTGGCTGATCGCGCGCGCGACCGAGAGGCTGTAGATCAGCAGGTCATCCTGCGCGGCCGCTTCCGTGGGCTTGCCGATCATCGTCATGCCGATGTTGGCGACGACACGCACGGATTGAACGGTCTTGCCGATGGTCAGCGCCGAAGAGAAATCCTGCACGTCTTTGCCGAGGCCAGACTCGTTCCCCGCGTTGGGCAGGCGCGTCCTGAACCAGCTGCCAATCGCGGGCCGGTGTGCCGTTTCCGACAACAGCCTCACCTTGGCCCCAATGTGGATGTCACCGAAGTCGTCGGTGGTGCGGCCATCCAGGAGCAGCAGATGCGAAAGGGCGGCCCCCGCCACCTGCTCTGTGATGTAGAGCTTCTGGTAGACGCCCCAATCGATCTGAATCTCGGCAATCGAGCTGACGCCCATGCTGGCTCCGAACGCCGGCACGCTGAAATGATTGCCGCGCAACCCCGACACCGGGAAGTAGGCGTCGCGGTCATAGTCGACGCCCATCTCGATCATCATGCGCCCGGCGCCGATGGTCTCGGGATCTTCGGTCTTCAGGGGTCGCTGTTGCGCGAAGGAGGGAGTGGCGATGCACAACTGAGAAATAACGAATAAAAAATACGAAATAACGAAGGATCGTCGCATCATCAAAACGTTTTCCTGCTGTCCAGAAGAATGGTCACCGGGCCGTCATTGACGAGCGCGACCTGCATCATCGCCTGGAACTCGCCGGTCTCGACGCGCAGCCCACTGGCCGTCAATTCTCGCACGACCTCTTCGTAGAGCGCCTTCGCAATCTGCGGCGGCGCCGCCGACGCAAACGACGGCCGTCGTCCGTTGCGGGCGTCGCCCGACAGGGTGAACTGCGAGACGACGAGGACGCCGCCCTGTCGATCGAGCACCGACAGGTTCATCTTGCCGGCGTCATCGCCAAAGATCCGCAGGTCGCGGATCTTGGAGGCGAGGTACTGGACATCGGCCGGGCCGTCGCCCTGCTCGACACCAACCAGCACCAGCAGGCCGGCGCCAATCTCACCGGTGACGCGATCGGCCACGGTCACGCTTGCCGACGTCACTCTCTGTACGACGGCCCTCACGAAGGCCGGTTCACCAGCAGGGGAATGAGAGTTGGGAGGTCGGCCGGTGCGTCCGTCTCCGTAAGGGCTTCGGCAAGAGGATTCAATCGGCGATCGAGCAAGTGGCGCGGCTTCACGTTGCCGAGCGCCTTCAGCATCGACGCCTTCACGCCCGGGTGCTCGCGCTCGAGCTCGGCGATCAGGCGCTTGACGCGCTGACGCTGCAGGCTGAGATCGCCGCAGGCCGGACAGCAACAGCCGATGATGGGCAGCCCGCGCTCCAGGCAGTAGGCCCGCGCTTCGGCCTCGGTGACGTAGACGAGCGGGCGGATGACGACGTGGGCGCCGTTGTCGGACGTCAGCCGCGCCGGCATCGCCTTGAGCGCGCCGGCGAAGAAGAGATTGAGCAGCACCGTCTCGACGAAGTCGTCGAGATGATGGCCGAGCGCGATCTTGGTCGCGCCGGTCTGCTTGGCGAGCCGATACAGCACGCCGCGCCGCAGCCGCGCGCAGAGCGAGCACGGCGTGTCGTTGCTCTGCAGCTTATCGTCGATCACGGCGCCAATCGTGGTGTGCTCGCTGTGAAACTCCCAGCCGCGCTCCTGGCACGCCGCGGCGAGCTGCTGATGCTGGTAGCCCTCGTAGCCGGAGTCGACGTTGACGGCGACGATCGAGAAATCGATCGGCGCGCGCTTCTGCAGCACGTCGAGGATCTGGATCAGCGCCCAGCTGTCCTTGCCGCCGGACAGACCGACCATGATCCGATCGCCGTCCTCAACGAGGTTGAAGTCGGTAATCGCCTTGGTCGCTTTCTTCGCGATTCGCGTTTCCAGCGGAGTGCGATAGCCCACGGACTGATTATACTGACCCTCAGCAGTGGCCACAGAAGGCACAGAGGAAATCCGGGAAATCATCGTCGTCACCCTCGCTTACGGGGTGCTGACCTTCGTGATGGCCCTCCCTTTCTCGTTATCGCCCGGCACCAGCATCCTCGGTGATCTGCCCGACGCTCACATGTATATCTGGACGCTCGGCTGGGATGCCTACGCATTTCTCAACCAGCCGCTGCATCTTTTCGACGCAAATATCTATTACCCTTACTCAAACACGCTCGCCTACTCGGAGAACCTGATCGGCAGCGCCCTGTTTGCCGCGCCGATCACCTGGCTCACCGGCAACATCCTGCTCGCGACGAACCTGACGGCGCTGATGACGTGCGTGCTGTGCGGGAGCGGCGCCTATGTGCTGGCCCGCCGCCTGCACATCAGCGTCGGCGGCGCAGTCGTCTGCGGCCTGATCTTCGCGTTCGCGCCGCCACGGTTCATTCGCATGGGGCAGCTGCATATGACGGCCGTGCAGTGGATGCCGTTCAGCCTCGCGTTCCTGCACACGTATCTCGAGCGCGGTACGCGCCGGGATCTGTTGCTGGCCGTCGCGTTCTTTGCGCTGCAGGCGCTGACGAGCGGCCACGGCGCCGCGTATCTGGTGCTCGCGATTGTCGGGCTGCTGGCGTGGCGGTTTACGTTGGGCGACCCGCTCGCGGTGCGACGACGGTTCCGCGACTTCGGGGTGGCCGGCGCGTACCTGATGGCGCCCGCCGTATGGGTGACCCTGCCGTACCGAATTGTCCAGGAAGATGCTGGACTGCTTGGCGGTTACCTGACCGGATCGCAGCCCAACATCGAAAGCTTCATGGCGTCGCCGTCGCGGTTGCACCAGTTCATCCAGGAGACGTTCTGGGGGCCGTTCGCGAAGGAACCAGATGCGTATCTGTTCCCCGGAATCCTCGTGATGATGCTGACGGTGCTCGCGGTCGTGACCTTAGGGCCGGCGCGCGGTCGCCTCCGCGACAACTATGTGGCGTTCTACCTGGGCATCGCCATCGTCTCGACGATGATGTTCGTGGCGTGGCCGGTGGAGTTGTGGCGGCACGTGCATTGGCTGCCCGGCTTGAGCTTTATTCGCATGCCGTCGCGGTTCATCATTCTGACAATCCTGGCGCTCTCGGTACTGGCGGGATTTGGCGTCGATCGTCTTGTGGCTCGGCTCTCGAAGAGGGCCGCGACGCTGGCCACAGGCGTGATAGCTGCGTTCGTGCTGGCCGAGTACTCTGCGCATCCCTTCGCCGGCGTGCCGTTCGCCATCAACATTCCGGCCATCGACCGGTGGCTCGATACGCAGCCCAAGCCGTTCGTGGTCGCCGAGGTGCCGACGCCCGATCCGCGCTACGGCGGCGCGCTGGAGCGCCACCAGACGCGGTCGATGTTTCATGCGATGGCGCACTGGCAGAAGACCATTCACGGCTACAGCAGCCTGCGGCGTCCGCTGCACGATCGCCTCTATGAAGAACTGACCGCTTTCCCGGACGCGACCAGTCTCGCCGCCCTGCGCGATGTCGGCGTGACCTACATCGTCGTGCATAGCGACGATTACGGCGAGCGCTGGCGGACGATCGACGAACAGATCGCAAAGACGCCGGCGCTCACGCTCGTGCATGTCGAGGGCAGCGGCCGCGTCTACACGATCCTGCCGTGATGAGAGCGTCATTCAGAGAGATGACCGTGGTCACCGCCGTGTATGCGGTGCTGACGTTCCTGATGGCGCTGCCGTTTTCGCTCGCACCCGGCAGCCAGGTCGTCGCGGATTTGCCCGATACGCACCTCTTTATCTGGACCCTGGCCTGGGACGCCCACGCGTTTCTTACCCAACCACTGCACATCTTCGACGCAAACATCTACTACCCGTTCGCCAACACGCTCGCCTATTCCGAGAATCTGATCGGCAGCGCGTTTTTCGCGGCGCCGATCCTGTGGCTGACCGGCAACCCCGTGCTGGCCATGAACCTCACGGCGCTCCTCACCTGCGTGCTGTGCGGTACGGGCGCGTTTTTGCTTTCCCGTCGGCTCCACGTCAGCGTCGCCGGCGCGTTTATCTGCGGACTGATCTTCGCCTTCGCGCCACCCCGGTTTTTTCGGCTCGGGCAACTGCACATGACAGCCGTGCAGTGGATTCCCTTCTCGTTGGCGTTCCTCCACTCGTACTTGGAGGGCGGCAAGCGGCGCGACTTGCTCCTGGCGGTGGCCTGCTTCTCTCTGCAGGCGCTGTCGAGCGGACACGGCGCTGCGTATCTGTTGGTTGCGACTATTGCGTTGCTGGCGTGGCATGCGGTGTTCGGCGGCGGGCTTGCGATCCGCCAGCGACTCCGTGACTTCGGGGCTGCCGGCGCGTACCTGCTGGCGCCCGCCGTCTGGGTGGCGCTGCCATATCGCATCGCGCAGGACGAAGCGGGACTCCGCCGTGGCTATCTGTCCAATGTGCAGCCTGGCATCGAAAGCCTCCTGGCCTCGCCGACGCGGTTCCACCAGTATCTCGAGGCCACATTCTGGGGCCCCTTCGACAGAGAGGCTGATGCGTTCCTGTTCCCCGGCATCCTGGTGGTGTTGCTCGCCGCGATCGCGATCGCGAGCAAGCCGCGACACCGACTCGGCGGTGCGGCGGCGTTCTACTCGCTGATCGCGGTGCTGTCGACATTGATGTTCGTCGAGGGTCCGTTTGAGTTGTGGCGGTACGTCTATTGGCTGCCGGGCTTGAACTTCATCCGCGTGCCGTCGCGATTCATCATTCTCACCATGCTGGCGCTCGCGGTTCTCGCGGGGATGGGTTTCGATCGCATTGCCGCTCGCAGGTCACCGAACTTGCGCGCGATATTCGCGGTGCTGTTGTCCGGATTCGTGCTGGCCGAGTATTGGAGTTATCCCTTCGCCGGCGTGCCGTACCAAGTGAACGTGCCGGCGATCGATCGCTGGCTCGACACGCAACCCAAGCCGTTTGTCGTCGCGGAAGTCCCGGTGCCGAGCCCGGGCGACCTGGGCGCGCTCGAGCGGCAGCAGACGCAGTCGATGCTCCACGCGACCGCGCACTGGCAAAAAACCATCCACGGCTACAGCGGGATTCGCCGCGAGCGGCACGACCAGCTGTACATCGAGCTGACAGCGTTCCCCGATGCCACCAGTATCAACAGCCTCCGCGAAGTCGGCGTGAACTACGTGGTCGTGCATACCGATGAATACGGCGATCGATGGCCAACGGTCGAAGAGCAGATCGGCAGGACGCCGGCGTTGCGCCTCGAGCACGTCGAGGGCGCCGGGCGCGTGTATGCGCTCCTGCCGCCCTAAGACCCTAGGACCCTAAGACCTTAAGACCTCATTTGACTGGATGTTTCCGACGCCATTCGTCGGAGCCCTTGATGGCGTCGGTGATCGATTGCCGCGCCTCGGCGTCTGTCTTCCCCGCGATCCGCGCCTGCATGTAGACGTCGAGGATCCAGGTGCCGATCGCCTCGGCGTCCACCCTCTTCGCATCCGCGCGGTAGAGACCATCCGGACGCTGGAGTCCGTCGGGCGAGCGATACAAATCATCGAGGAAGGCGACGGCGCCGACCAGCTCTTCGCGATGGCCCTGTAGCCTCTCGTTCGCCATCCGCTCAACCCGTGTGGTCAGCTCACGGCGCGACTGTTCGAGATCGGCGGTGAGGGAGCTGACACGCATCTCCTGCCAGGCCACCGCGCCAAGCAGGCACACGATCACGATCGCCATGAAGGATTTGATCATTCGCAGGCCCCGGAAACGTCTCAAAACAAATGGGCGGCGCCACCGAAAGTGACACCGCCCAAATGGTCTCGAAGTCTAAAGTCCTAGAATCGCCCCGCGCCGCTCCAGAAGCCCGGTTCTTCACCCGTGAACACGCGCCACGTGAGGGTTGGCGCCGAGCCGCAGTGGGCACCCAGCATGTCAACCAGATGGACTTCGGGTGAACCCTGATCCGGGCCGCCGCTGTAGTGATACGCGGCTTCGTCGCCCGCCGCCACTACCGGAACGCCTGAGTTATCGGCGGCGCCACGGGTCGGCTTGCCGTTGTAGCCCCACCGTGTGTCGGTCTGCCGAAAGGCATCTATGACGCGGTCCTGCCAGGGGTTGTTGACATACTTCAAGCCGCGCGGGCACGAATCGGCAGCGTCGGAGAAGCGCGCCAAGACACCCCGCATGTCGGGCAGCGGTAGGCGCGCACCGGGCGCCGGATCCGGAGTGCGGGGACCAGTCGGGCTTGGGCCAGTCGGCGAGGTCGGCGTCCCGCTTGCTCCAACGGTGGTGAACGCCATCACGTTCGACCAGGGGCCGACGGCGTCGTTCATTTCGGCGCGAACGCGCCAGACATAACGCTTGGCCGCCGTCAACGCCGGGTCGACGGTGTAACGGGTGACGCCCGAGGCATCGGTCACGCCCGTCCCCGACGCAACAATGTTGGCGAAGGCGTCGCTGTCGCTGACCTGGAACCGTTGGGCCAGCGCCGTCCGCTGGTACCGGCCGGCGCCCGAGCGCGCCGCCAGTGTCGGCGTCGTGCTCGCGTTGGTCTGTTCGAACAGCGGCGAAATCGCCAGCGGCGAGCTCGCTTTGAGGTTCGAGCCGTCGGCGTTCAGAGCCGACCCGCTGCCGGCCACCGCGCTCGGGGACGCGGGCGACCGCATACCGCCCTCGCACGCCACCGCCACTACAGCGCAGAGCACCAGCGCCGTCTTCTTCATCTGGAATCGATCGTTCATAAGAGAATGCCTCAGGGGTTTCCGCTGGCTATTCTATCGTAGGTCGGCCATTTCGACGGTAGGGATTTCACCGTAAATCCCGACCGCAGCAGGACTTCCCAGTGCTATCGTAGGACGCAACGCATGCGGTCCCCGGCCAGCTTGAGCGTCCTGGTTCCTATTTTTAACGAGCGAGCCACCATCGAGCGGCTGTTGAATGAAGTCGTAGCGGTTCAGACCGGCCTCACGGTCGAGGTGCTGGCGTGCGACGACGGGTCGACCGACGGCACCCGGGAAATCCTGTCGCGGATCTCGCTGCCCGGCGTGAAGGTGATCTTCATGGACGAGAACGTCGGCCGCGGCGGCGTCATCAAGCACCTCTGGACGCTGGCGACCGGCGACGTGATCGTGCACCAGGATGCCGACCTCGAATATGACCCGCAGGACTACATCCCGATGATCGCGCCGCTGCTCGCCGATCGGGCGGACGTCGTCTACGGCAGCCGCTTCAAGGGATCGATCGAAGGCATGCGGTTCCTCAACCGGATTGGCAACCTGACCATGACCGGCGCGGCCCGCCTGCTGTATGGTGTCAATGTTTCCGACCTGATGACCTGCTACAAGATGTACCGCTCGTCGCTCGTCAAGGGCCTTCGTATCGACGCCAACGGTTTCGACTTCGAAGCCGAGTTCACGGCGCGGCTGGCGCAGCGCGGCGCGCGGTTCAGCGAAGTGCCGGTCAGCTTTTCAGGCCGCACCTTCGAAGAAGGCAAGAAGATCCGCGCGTTCGATGCGGTGCGGGTCATGCGCGAGCTGATTCGCTGCAAAGTCACGGGCGAAAAGGCGACGGGCGCCGGTCATGGCTAACAGCCTTGGCGACGCGATGGTCGGCGTCATCCTCGCGGCCGGCAAGGGCGCGCGCATGTATCCGTTCTCGGAGCGGAGCCCGAAGCCGATCCTGCCGATCCTGAATCGCCCGCTGCTCTCCCACCAGATCGAAGTGATGCGCGACTGCGGCATCTCCGACATCCACATCGTCGTCGGCCATCTCGGCTACCAGGTCGCGAGCTATTTCGGCGACGGCTCGAGCTACGGCGTCCGCATCCGTTTCGTGGAACAGGAGAGCACGCTCGGCCTCGCGCACGCGGTCGGCGCGCTGGAATCGCGCATCCAGGTGCCGTTCCTGCTGATGCTCGGCGACATCTATTTCCATCTTAAGGCGCCATTGCGCCCGCTCTGCGATCAGGTCTTGTCCGGCGAGGTCAACGCCAACCTCGTGAGCATGTACGAGCCCGATCCGGAGATGGTGAAGCGCAACTTCGTCATCCAGGCCGACGAGACCGGGCGTGTGCACAGGGTGATCGAAAAGCCGCGCTACGTGAACAGCCAGCTGAAAGGCTGCGGCCTCTACGTCTTCGACCCGCACATCTTCGACGCCATTCGCCGCACGCCGCGCACCGCCATGCGCGACGAATACGAGATCACCGACAGCATCCAGATCCTGATCAACGACGGCTATGTGACCCATCACCATCCGATTGTCGAGCGCGATCTCAACCTCACCCAGGCGGCGGATCTGCTGACGATCAACCTGATCGAGCTGGCGCGGAGCGGCCTGACGAAGCTCGTCGACGAATCGGTGAAGATGCCGGCGGGCACCGCCCTCGACCGCTGCGTGATCGGCCGGGGCGTCACCATCACGCACCCGATTCGCATCAGCAACGCCGTGATCATGCCCGGCGTCACCGTCACCGCCGGCAGCGACCTGGATTCGGTGGTCATGGACGGCGAGCACACTGTGTATTGCCCCGGTGTCGCCGCGCAGGTGCGGGCCTCCTTTCAGAGCTCCACCTTCGCGCGAAGCGCTTCGGTGGACAAGCCCGCATGACGTCGTGGTCGCACGCGCTCGTGACAGGGGGCGCCGGCTTTATCGGATCACATCTCACGCGCGCACTGCTCGCCGAGGGACGACGCGTTACGGTGCTCGACAATTTGTCGGTCGGGCGTCGAGAGGTGGTGCCCGACGGCGCCCGTTTCGTTCACGGCGATGTGCGTGACGAGAACGCAATCGCCGGCGCGCTCGCCGGGGTCGACTGCGTCTTCCATCTCGCGGCGCAGGTGACGATTCGCGGCAGCTTCGACCGCTTTCACGACGACCTCGACACCAACGTGATGGGCACCGCGCGCCTGCTCGGCGCGCTCGATCCAGCGCACGTCAAGTGGTTCACGCTGGCCTCGTCGATGGCGATCTATTCCGACGCCGACTCCCCGTCGCCGATCGACGAGTCGCATCCGAAGCGCCCACTGTCACCGTACGGCGTCGGTAAACTGGCGGCGGAGGACCTGTCGCAGCAGGTTCTCGAAACTCGCGGCATCCCCTTTACGGCGACGCGGTTCTTCAACACCTACGGTCCCGGCCAGACGTTTACGCCGTATGTCGGCGTGCTGACGATCTTCGTGACGCGGCTGCTCCGCGGCGAGCCGATCACCATATTCGGCGATGGCGAACAGCAGCGCGATTTCATCCACGTCAAGGACATCGTCGCCGGCACGATGGCAACGCCTGGGCGCGAGCCCGGACGCTATAACCTCGGCACGGGCCGCGGCACGACGCTCAACCAGCTCGCCACCATGGTGATTGCGAAGCTGGCGCCCGGCACGAAGCCGCACCATGCACCGGGGCAAGCTGGCGAGCTGCGCTTCTCGGTCGCCGACATCAGCGCGGCCCGCCGGTCGATCGGCTTTGCGCCAGCCCGCACGCTGCCGCAGGACATCGACGACGTGATCGCGTGGGTGCGCGGTCGCGAGGCAGTGAAGTGAGCCGGCGCCAGATCGTAATGCTCGACATTGCGCTGCTCGCGTTAATCGCCGGCGGCGATTCGTGGTGGTGGCACGCGGCGATGCAGCGCGTCGGGTATTCGCTGCTGGCGCTCACCGCGGCGCCGCTCTGGTGATGGCGCTTCGTCCGGGCGACGGTCTGTCGCAGCGGATGATGTCGGCAGGCTGGGTGCAGGGCGTGAGTGGATCTTCGACCCGGGTGATTACTCCATGCTCGCGCCGTGGGACAGGCGCTGTTCTAAATCGTGGCCACGGCGCCGGCCTTCGGGATCGCCTGGCGGTCGTGGCGCGTCGTCGAGGCGCCGATTCTCTCGATGAAGAGCCGGTTTACACCCTGAGCCTCGTGCCCGTTACACCAGCTGCTGGATCGCCTTGGTCCACGTCATCTGAGTGGCGATGGCGTGACCGGCCTCGCCGAAGCGCTGCGCGAGGTTGCGATCGTCGACGAGCGTCCTCATTGCCACGGCAAGCGCTTCCGGCGTCGGCTCGGTAACGTAGCCGTTGTCGCCGTCGCGTACCAGCTCCGACGGCCCGCCACTATCGAGACAGGTGATCACGGCCTTCCCGCACATGAACGCTTCGACGGTGACGAAGCCGTAGTCCTCGTTGAACGGCGGAAAGACGACGGCCCGGCAGCGCGCGAGGTGATCGATCATCTCGACGTCGGTAAGCCGGCCCGCGAACTGCACGCGGTGCTCGACATCGAGTTGCGTCGCAAGTCCTTTCAGGCGTTCCAGTTCGGCGCCCTCTCCGGCAATCACGAACTTGATGCCCGCCGCGATCGGCTCCGCGAGCGCGCGCAGGATGAGATCGAAACGCTTCAGCGGCGCGAGCCGCGACACCGCGAACAGGTAGTCGCCGTACCGATCATGACGATACTCTCGCTTCGGCGGCGGCGGGTACAGCACGTCCGATTGAATGCCGCCGAACCGGCGCAGGCGCGACTGCACCGTCGCCGAGATCACGAACCGGCGCTGCATCTTGTTGAACAGGTGCGCGTCAACGCGATGAATCAACGCGCGCCGCATCCTTTCCTTGATGCGGCCCCGCCACGACAGCTGCGAGCTGAACTGATCCCAGAGATCGTAGTACTCACGCATCCGGTGATTGAGCCACAGCACGTGATTCGGGTGCTGCACCGCGTAGCCCGGGAACCGCAGGCTGATCACGCGATCGACCTTCCGCTCCTCGTGCGCCAGTTGAACGTCCGTGCACCATGCCGCCAGATAGGCGCTGCCCTGCTGTCCGAATCGATTCTGCGGCGTGATGACGAGGCCGGTGTCGTGGCCCTCCTCGCGAAGCGCCCGCACCAGCTCGCGCGCCATCACGAGGTGCCCGCCCTCCGCAAACGGCGGGCTCGAGGTGACGACGCAAATCGAGGCCACTACCGGCCGTCTCCGTAGGTCGGAATCAGCCGGACCATCACGCCGAGGAAGCGGCTGTCGTTCGTGCCGTTCTCGAACATCGGCACGAAGCCGGTCGCGGACGAGATGGTGACGAAATAGACGTAGTTCGTCGGAAAGCGCGGGTCGTACTTGTACGGCATGCCGTGCGGCATCTCCAGTTCAATCGTTTGCTGGGAGCTGGGTGCCAGGTCGACGAGCCGGCGAACGCCACCGGCGTTGACGACCACGCGGTTGGCCTTCGGCCCGGATTCGAGGATCACGGTCAGCTTGTCGATGCGGAGCGAACGCGACATCTCGACGCCCGCCGCGTCCGCTTCGGTCTGAATCCGCGCGCGCAGCAGGATGTCGGCGCTCGATTCACCCTTGACCCAGAACGCATCGCGTTCGCGGTTGAACACGTTGTCGTCGATGAAATACGCCAGGACTGGCGGCGTACCGCCGAGCGGTTGCCTGAAGCGCGTGCTGGGTCCCGTGTTGATCGGTAGATCGTTGACCATGGTCAGCTCGGTCGGGAGCCATCGGAACAACCCGGTCTTCGCGTGCTCGGAAGAGTTCCTTGACGCGTACAGCGGTCCCGCGAGCAACGGCGCCACGAACAGCGCGCTCAGCCCCATCGTCAGCAGGCCGCTCGCCGCGGTTTGCATCGGCGGCATCAGGAACAGGAAGACGCCGTAGGTGCCGAGGAAGTAGCGGTTGCCGACGGGACCGCCGCCGCCCGACCACGTGAACGGCATGTAGATCAACAGCACGACCGCGGTGATGACGCCGGCGGCCAGCGTCAACCATTGCCACATCGCGCGATCGCGGGTCGCGGCCATGAACAGCAGGATCGCCATCAGCCCGGGCAGGAAGTAGACGGCGAAGCCGGTGTGACGACCGAACAGGAAGTAGCCGAGGTTGTGCGGGAAGACTTCGAGCAGCGCGTCGCGTGTGAACAGCACGCCAAACGAGCCGCCACCAACGCTGCTCTTCCCCACCGAGTCAAAGGTGTCGGTCTCGTTCAGGTACGGAAACCCGCCGGTGAACGTCCCGTCACCGGCGCCAAGGAAGGTCTTGCGCTCGCCGCCCTGGTAATTCCAATCGCCCGTGAGCGCAATATTCAACGCGAACAACGCGATCACGACGCCGCCGAACACCGCGGACATCCGGGCCGCTCTCGCCCACTGCCCGCGCAGCGCCGCCGATACCAGCAACGGCATGAACAGGCCGATGTTCGTCGGCTTGGCAAACGTCGCCACGCCAATCAGCGCCGCCGCCACGGTGTCGGAACGCGGCGCCAGGAGCCAGCGCGTCCGCCACGACATCGCCGCAGCCACCGGCGCCGGACCGGCGACTTCCTTGTAGCACCAGGAGAAATACCCGATCAATACGACTGCGAAGATGAAGAAGTCCGGCCCCAGCTGCACCAGGTAGATCGGCACGAGCGACACGAACAGAAACGCGAACGCGAAGATCAGGGCGGCGACCGGATGGCTGCGCGCGGCCAGGAATGCGTAGGCGCACGCAAAACACAGGGTCATCAACACTGCGTGCAGCACGAGGAAGCCGTTGGTGCCAAACAGCCAGATGAACGGCGCCGCCGCGAGGGGATAGATGTACGCCTTCGCGTAGAAAATACGTCCGCCGCTTCCCCGCTTGAGGAAAATCCCTTCGGGCCCTGACGGGAACTCCTCCCAGACGCGCGCCAGATCGTCGCGGCGGTACTCGAAATCCAGATCGTGCGCGAGGCTGTGGCCGAGCGTGTAATACGTCGCCGCGTCACCGGCGAAGCCGCCCGACGCCTTGGCGAAATCCACCGACAGCGACCACGCGGTCAGCACGATTCCGATCGCGGCAGTGGCCGATGCGCCCAGCCGCCAGGCTGGACTTCGCCCCTCCAATCGGGCCGCGACGCGGTGGTCGATGGTCATTTTCTCTTGGTGGTCAGGAAACTCAGGTCCGTGTTCAGGATACCCGCCCGGCCCGGCACGCGCGAAGTTTCGTGTAACAGCTCATACAGCCGCTCCATCTTCCGGACGAACGCCGCAATGTCGTAACGCTGGCCGGTCCGGGTGGCCTCGGCGCCGAGGCTCGCGGCCAGCGAGCGGTCTCCGATCACCTCGGCGACCGCGCGCGCGAGCGCAATCGCGTCGGCCTTCGGCACGATCAGCGCGTCCTGGCGATCGGTCAGCACGTCAACGAGGCCGTCGGCGTCGGTCGCGACGATCGGCTTCCCCATCGCGAGCGCTTCGAACACGGTGAGTGGCGTGCCCTCCCACAGCGATGGAAAGACGATGATGTCGAACGCGGCGAGCGCCGCCCCGACATCCCGCACGAAACCGCTGAACACCAGCTTGTCGCCGAGCTGCAGTGCCCGCGCCTGTGCTTCGAGCTCGCCCTGCAGCTCTCCTTCGCCGACGATGAAGACGCGCGCGGCGGGATGGGTGTCGAGAATTGTCGGCGCCG
>JAYWEJ010000235.1:0-8275 GCA_043779345.1 Acidimicrobiia bacterium
GGCGGTGTGACACATGGTGTCCCAGTCCGATGTCGAGCCCATGATGACGGCTACGAGAGGTTGATCGGCCACGGTTGAAAGCGGAAAGTATAACTCTTAACTGCCGACTGTAGACTGTTGTCTGCTTATGGAGTGGCTCAACTACCACCACCTGCTTTACTTCTGGACCGTCGCCCGCGTCGGCACCATCGCGCGCGCCAGCGAGGAGCTCAGTCTCGCGCAGCCGACGATTAGCGGCCAGATCCGCGTTCTCGAAGATCAGCTCGGCGAGAAACTGTTCCAGCGGTCGGGCCGCAATCTCGTGCTCACCGACATCGGCCGCGTCGTCTATCGCTACGCCGACGACATCTTCGGCCTCGGCCGCGAGCTGATGGACACGCTCAGGGACCGGCCGACCGGCCGGCCGGTGCGCTTCCAGGTTGGCGTCGCCGATGAGGTCACGAAGATCATCGCCTATCGGCTGCTCGAGCCGGCGATGCGGCTGGAGCAGCCGGTCCACATCGTCTGCCGCGACGGCGCGACCGAGCGGCTGCTCACCGATCTCGCGACGCACGCGCTCGATCTCGTGATCGCCGACACGCCGATCTCGCCGCAGATCAAGGTCAAGGCGTTCAGTCACCCGCTCGGCGAAACTCCGGTGACGGTGTTCGGCACCGCGAAGCTGGCGGCGGCGCGGCGAAAAGGCTTTCCCCGATCGCTCGATGGCGCGCCGTTCCTGGTGCCGACGATCGGCAAGACGCTGCGGCGCACGCTCGATCACTATTTCGAACAGCAGAACCTGCGCCCCCGCATCGTCGCCGAGCTCGACGATAGCGCGCTGTTGACGACGTTCGGGCAGGCCGGAGCGGGACTGTTCGTCGCGCCCACCGTGCTCGAAAAGGAAGTGGCCCGGCAATATGGTGTGACGGTCGTGGGACGGCTCGATTCGGTTCGCGAGCGGTACTTCGCGATTTCGGTCGAAAGACGGCTCAAACATCCAGCTGTAATTGCGATTTCCGCGGCCGCGAATGCGATGTTGGGTACAACAAAAGGAAAGTAAGTCCGAGCTAAGATCTGAGGCATGACTCGCTGGTGTGCGCTCTCGGCGTTGATTCTGGCCGGCTCGGTTTCGCTCGGCGCGCAGAGCCCGGTGTTCTCGGTTCCCTACACACAGTTCAAGCTGCCGAACGGCCTGAACGTGATCCTGCATCGCGACATCAGCGTACCCGTCGTGTCCGTGAACGTCTGGTATCACGTCGGCTCGGGCAACGAGCGTCCCGGCCGCACCGGCTTCGCGCATCTCTTCGAGCACGTGATGTTCGAGGGATCGATGCACGTGCCGGAAGGCTCGTTCGACACCTGGCTCGAGGCGGCCGGCGGCAACAACAACGGCTCGACCAGCAACGATCGCACCAACTATTACGAGGACCTGCCGAACAACGCCCTGGAGCTGGCGCTCTTCCTCGAGTCCGATCGCATGGGCTTCCTCCTCGACGACAAGGCGCCGGACAAGATCAACGGCCAGCGCGACGTCGTCAAGAACGAGAAGCGGCAGAGCGTGGATAACCAGCCGTACGGCCAGGCGTTCATCGAGCTGCCGGCGATGTTGTATCCGGCGGGACATCCGTATAGCTGGTCGACGATCGGCTCGATGGAGGACCTGTCGGCGGCGAGCTTCGAGGACGTCGCCCGTTTCTTCCGCACCTACTACGTGCCCGGCAACGCCAGCCTCGTGATCGCCGGCGACATCGACATCGCCAATACCCGCGAGCTGGTCGAGAAGTGGTTCAGCGACGTGCCGGCCGGCAAGCCGGTGCCGCCGATCAACGCGCCGACCGCGGTGCTCGACGGCGTCAAGAAGAAGACGATTACCGATCGCGTGCAGCTGCCGCGCCTGTTCCTGGCGTGGCTCACGCCGGCGCTGTTACAGCCGGGCGACGCCGCGCTGGACATCGTGTCGAACCTGCTCTCGGGCGGCAAGAACTCGCGCCTCTACAAGCGCCTCGTCTACGACTTGCAGATCGCGCAGGACGTCAATGCGGTGCAGCAGTCGCAGGCGCTCGACGGCAATTTCATGATCATCGCGACCGCCCGGCCCGGCCAGTCGCTCGACAAGATCCAGGCGGTGATCGATGAAGAGCTCGACAAGCTGCGCGCCACGCCGCCGGAGCCGCGCGAAATGACGCGCGCGCTCAACCAGATCGAGGCCAATTTCTTCCGCAGCATGGAGCGCGTCGGTGGATTCGGCGGCAAGGCCAATCAGCTGAACTCCTATTACAGGTTCGCCGGCACGCCGGATTACTTCCAGAAGGATCTCGATCGCTACCGCGCGGTCACGGCGGCCGACATCAAGGCCGCGGTTGAAAAGTACCTGCCGAAGGATCGGCGGGTCGAGCTCAGCGTCGTTCCCGGAGAAAAGAAGTGAAGAATGCCGCTCTCGTCCTGATGATGGCCGCGATGGCGGCGGCCGCCTCCGCGCAGGCGCCCTCCGACTCCGCTCAGGGCAAGCCCGATCGATCGAAGCCGCCCGCGGTCGGCCCGGCGCCGTCGTTGAAGCAGCCCACCATCCTGAAACAGAAACTGTCGAACGGCCTGGCCGTGTGGATCGTCGAGCACCACGAAGTGCCGCTCGCGCAGGTCAATATGATCGTGCGCTCGGGCAGCGCCGTCGATCCGATCGGCAAGTATGGCGTTGGCAGCCTCGCGGCCGCGATGCTCGATGAAGGCGCCGGCACGCGCTCGTCGCTCGAGCTCGCCGATGCGCTCGAGTTCCTCGGCGCCAGCCTGTCGACGACCAGCTCGTTCGACTTTTCGGCGGTCCGCATGTCGGTGCCGGTGTCGAAGCTCGGTGACGCGCTGCCGCTGATGGCCGACGTCACGCTGCGCCCGACGTTCCCGGCCGGCGAGCTCGATCGCCTCAGGAAGGAACGGCTCACCGGGTTGCTGCAGGCGCGCGACAACCCGGCGGCGCTGATCCAGCTGGCGTTTCCGCGCGTCGTGTTCGGCCCGACGCACCGCTATGGCACGTCGGCCAACGGCTTGCCTCCCGCGATCGAGGCGTTCACCGTCGCCGATCTCCAGGCGTTCTATCGCGCGCACTACCGGCCGGACAACTCGACGCTGCTGATCGTCGGCGATGTCACGCCGGCGACGCTGATGCCGATGCTGGAGAAGGCGTTCGGCGCGTGGAAGGCGGAAGGCATGGCGCCGCTGGTCGCCGAAGTGCCGATCGCGCCGCAGCTCAAGTCGCGCCAGATCTTCATTGTCGACAAGCCCGATGCGCCGCAGTCGCAGATTCGCATCGGCTGGGTCGGCGTGCCGCGCTCGACCACCGATTACGCGGCGCTCGAAGTGTTGAACACCATCCTCGGCGGCTCGTTCACGTCGCGCCTCAACCAGAACCTGCGCGAGGAAAAAGGCTACAGCTACGGCGCCAGCTCCGCGTTCGACATGCGGCTCTCGGCGGGGCCGTTCCTGGCGACCGCCGGCGTGCAGAGCGACAAGACCGCTGAGTCGGTCAAGGAGTTCTTCAACGAGTTGGACCGGATCGGCACGCTAATCCCCGACGACGAATTGAAGAAGGCGAAGAGCTACGTCGCGCTCGCATTCCCGGGCGAGTTCGAGACCACCGGCGACCTGGCGCGCAAGCTCGAGGAGCTTGTCGTCTACAACCTGCCCGACGAGACGTTCGCGAAGTTCGTGAGCGCGGTGACGAGCGTGACCGCCGCGGATCTGCAGAAGCTGGCCGCCCGCTACATCCAACCGGACAGGATGGCGGTGGTGGTGGTTGGCGATCGCAAGTCGATCGAGGGGCCGATCCGGCAATTGAACCTCGGGCCGGTGACTTTCATCACCATCGACGAGTTATTCAGGTAGAGGCGGGTCTTCAGACCCGCCTGCTGGAACTTGATACTCGCGCCGATAAGACTCGCTGCGATGTCCGAGTTCCGGGTCGAGAAACGGCGTGAAACTGCCGAGTTGACGCTCGTCACGGGCGTCACCGTCCCGGGCGTCTTCTTCCTCGCCGGCTCCAGCCAGCTGCACTCCGGGCCGGAGCGGGTTGGCGACGTCCTGAATCTGGAGACCGGGTTCTTTCCGTTCGAGTGCGACGGCGAAACCTCGTTGATCAACCGGTCGCACGTGCTGAAGGTGACGCTGCCGCCCCAGTTGATCGAAACGCAGCTTGACGCCGGCTACGACGTCGCCACCCGGCGTCACATCAGGGTCCTGCTCACGACCGGCGAGGCGATCACGGGTGACGTGGTCGTCTTCCGTCCCCCCGGCCGCGATCGTCTGAGCGACTACGCGCAGATCGACGAGCGGTTTCGCTACGTCGAGCTCGCCGACCGGACGTTGCTGATCAACTCGGCGCACATCGTGGCGCTGACCGAGGTGAAATCGTGAGCGCCAAATCGTGAGCGCCGTTGAAGGCATGTTGAAAATGCTGACCGAGACGTCGGCCCGTGGCCTGCGTCTCGCCGTCGGCAGCCCCGCGAAAATACTGGACGCGGCGGGATCGGCGCAGGACGCGTCGAGCCATCCGCTGACACGCCAGGAGATCCTGCAGCTGATCGGGCCGATCATCCCCGAGCACGCGCGCCGCCGCCTGCCGCAGGAAACCAGCGTTGAATTCGACCACGCGTCGCCGAGCGGCGCGTTCAAAGTGACGATCCTGAGAAACGGATCGGAGATCGCCGTGAGCATCGTGCCAGATTCCAACCCCGCCGCCGCTGCGCCGGCCGCTGCCGTGGCGCCGCCGGTTGCGGCTGCTCCACCTCCACCGTCGGCTCCGGCCGCGGCGCCGCCGTCCGCCTCGGGATCACCGACTCCAGTGGCCACCAATGGACCGCCCATCGATCGCCTGTTCCGTCTAATGATCGAAGCGAAAGCGTCCGACCTTCATCTGTCGTCGAACATGCCGCCGCTGATTCGCAAGGACGGCAAGATCATGGCGCTCGAGCCCGACGCGCGGGCGGTCACGCCCGCGGAAATGATCACACTCCTCGATCCGGTCATTCCGCAACCGAACCAGGACGAGTTCGCGCGCCGCAACGATACCGACTTCGCGTACGAGATCAAGGGGCTGGCCCGCTTCCGCGCCAACGTCTTCCTCGATCGCAAGGGCCGCGGCGCGGTGTTCCGGGTCATCCCCGCGAAGATCCTGACCGCCGAGGAGCTCGGCCTGTCGCCGGCCATCCTCAAGCTGTGCAAGTTGAACAAGGGCCTGGTACTCGTCACCGGTCCGACCGGCTCCGGCAAGTCGACGACGTTGTGCGCGATGATCGACTACATCAACCGCACCCGCAACGATCACATCATCACCATCGAAGACCCGATCGAGTTCGTGCACGAGAACAAGGGCTGCCTGATCAACCAGCGCGAGGTCGGCACCCACACCGAGGGCTTCAAGGCGGCGCTGCGCGCGGCGATGCGCGAGGACCCGGACATTATGCTGGTCGGCGAGCTGCGCGACCTCGAGACGGTGGCGATCGCGATCGAGACCGCGGAAACCGGTCACCTCGTCTTCGGCACGCTGCATACGACGACCGCGGCGTCGACGGTCGATCGCGTGATCGATCAGTTCCCCACCGAGCAGCAGTCGCAGATTCGCATCATGCTGTCGGAGTCGCTGAAGGGCGTGATCGCGCAGAACCTGTGCCGCAAGATTGGCGGCGGCCGCGTCGCGGCGCTCGAGATCCTGCTCGTCAACAGCGCCATCTCCAACTTGATTCGCGAATCGAAGACGTTCCAGATTCCGTCGATGATGCAGGTCGGCCGCGCCTCCGGCATGGTCGCGCTCAACGACGCGCTGATGGATCTCGTGACGAAGAAGCTGGTCGAGCCCGAAGAGGCCTACATGAAGTCGGTCGACAAGGCCGCGTTCGAAGGCCTCCTCAAGCGAGCCAACCTCGACACCAAGTTCGTCGCCGCCGTCGCGCAATAGCAGAGAATTCTGAGATGAGTTTGCAGATTTCTCTCGACGAGCTGATGACATGGACCGGGGAAAGAGCGCGCCAAGTGGCTGCCGTGGCTGAAGGCGAATCCGAAGGCGCTTGATGTCATCGTCGCGACGGGCACGTATCCGCTGTCACCGCGCAAGCTGCTGTTTCACATGGCGCTACACGAAGTGCGCCACTGGGCACAGATCGCCGCCGCGGTTCGCGCCGCCGGCTTTGCGCCGCCTGGTGATCACGATCTGTTCTATTCGAAGGCGCTGGTCTAGCAGACCCCGGGACGAGAACCGCCCGCCACAGATCGCGCTTGCGCCAGACCGAGCATTTGACGCCGTTTCGCTCGACACCATCGATCAGCACGTCTCGAAACAGCTTTCTCCCAGCGCGTGGGTGCGCCGCGCTCCTTGGACACGTTGAAACTGTAATGTATGTCTGTGCTTTCTGTGCCTTCGGTGGCCCTGGTGTCTTAGGTGTCGGCGCCTGCTGTGGCCGTGATCGGCGCCGGTGCCGCCGGACTTGTCGCCGCCGCGTTCGCGGCGTCCTCCGGTGCCCGCGTGACGCTGCTCGAACGCACCAGGGACGGTGGCCGAAAGATCCTGATCAGCGGCGGCGGCCGCTGCAACGTCCTGCCCTCGGTGCTCGCGCCCGAGCGATTCGTCACCGATTCGCCGGCGCACCTGCTGCGCGGCATGCTGCGTTCGTGGCCGCTGCACGAACAACGCGCCTTCTTCGAAGACGCGCTGCAGGTCCCGCTCGCGCTCGAGGAGGAATCCGGCAAGCTGTTTCCGCGATCGAACAAGGCAAAGGACGTCCGCGACGCGCTGGTCGCGTTCGCGCGATCGAAAGGCGCGGCGATCCAGTTCGACACCAGCGTGACCGATCTTCAGGCGTCCGCTGGCACGTTCACTGTGGCCACGTCGAAGGGAGAGCTGCCATGCGACCGCGTCATCGTCGCCACCGGCGGGTTGTCGGTGCCGGCGACCGGCAGTGATGGCACCGGCCTCGACATCGCTCGACGATTCGGCCATCGCATGATCGACACGTATCCCGCATTGACGCCGCTGCTCGGCAAGGACGAATCGCATGCATCGCTGTCCGGTGTCTCGCTGGACGTCCGGCTGCGCGCCAAGGCCGGATCGAAGATCACCGAGACCTTCGGCGGCTTTCTGTTCACGCACCGCGGCTACAGCGGCCCGAGCGTGCTGGACATTTCTCACCTCACGGCGCGAGGGGATTCACTCACCATTCGAGC
The DNA here is from genome assembly GCA_043779345.1 of Acidimicrobiia bacterium. Taxonomy (GTDB): domain Bacteria; phylum Acidobacteriota; class Vicinamibacteria; order Vicinamibacterales; family UBA2999; genus 12-FULL-67-14b. The sequence continues at coordinate 7,186 of JAYWEJ010000235.1, forward strand.
CACGTGGTCCGTGCGCACGGCCGCGGAGTGGACGAAGGACCTTGACGCGCCTGCCCACCGTAGCCTTGGCGTGGGTGGGAGGTCCGCATCGGTGCTGACAATCCTCGCGCGCTACATCCCGGCGCGCCTCGCCGAACACCTGATGCTCGAAACCGGCATCCCCGACGATCACCGCACCAGCAGCCTGAAGCGAACCGAGCGCCTCGCCCTGATCGACGCGCTCACGTCCTACCCGCTGCCGTGGAGCGGCAACGAAGGCTACAAGAAGGCGGAGGTCACCGGCGGCGGCGTCGCGCTCGACGAGGTCGATCCGAAAACACTCGAAAGCAAACGGCTCGCGGGGCTGTATCTTTGTGGCGAAATGCTCGACGCTTTCGGGCCGATCGGCGGCCACAACTTCTCGTGGGCCTGGGCCACCGGCCGCGCCGCCGGAATGGCGGCAGGGCGCGCATGACCGCGCGCGCACGACTGGGTCTTGTCGCCGGCCTGTTGTTGTTCAGCGGCTGGTCCGTCTATACGCGCTACGTCGATCTGCACGCCTTCGATCTCGTCACCAACATGTCGTTCCGCGATCTGTCGACGTCGCAGTACAACGACACCCTCGCCGGCGGTCGCACGTTTCCCTATCAGTGGCGCGTGCTCGCCTTCTGGATGGTCCGCGCCGGCACCACCGTTCTGGACACCATCGCCGCGCCGATCGACCCGCACCTGATCGACGCCGCCATCAAGACGCTCGCACTCGCCGCATCCGCCGCGCTGCTCTACATGTTCTCGGCGAGCCTCGTGACCCCGCTGGGAGCGGTGCTCGCCACGGTCATGTATCTCTTCGTGACCGCCGCCGCATTTGGATCCGAAGGCTACGCGATCTACTTCACCAACGATTACCTCGCGATCCTGTCGTGGTTCGCCGGCGTGGTGGCTTTGCGGCGCAAGCAGTGGTGGCTGGCCGCGCTCGCGGCGTTTGCCGGCGCATGGGCGAAAGAGACGGCGATGCTGATCGTCTTCCTCGCCGGCTTCGAGGCACTGCGCCGGCGCGCGCCATGGTCGGCGCCAATCGCGTGCGGCATCGCCTTCGCGATACCCACGCTGG
>JAYWEJ010000236.1:0-3490 GCA_043779345.1 Acidimicrobiia bacterium
CTGCTGTCGCGTCTGAACGCGCGATCGTCGGAGCTCGCCGTGCGGCTCGCTCTCGGCGCCGGGCGCCGCCGCATTGCCCAGCAGATGCTGATCGAGAACGCGATGTTGTCGCTGGCCGGAGCGTTGCTGGCGATGCCGGTGGCGTACGTCACGGCGGTGACCCTCGCGTCGTTCATGCCCCCGATCAACGTGCCCTACACGATTTCGTTCGTGCCCGATGCGCGCGTGTTCGCGCTCACGACGGCGGTCGCGATTGCGGTCGGCATCCTGATGAGCCTGCTGCCGGTCTGGTTCGCCACCCGCCGCAGCTCCGCCGCCGCCATTCGCTGGGATCGGACGATCGTCGGCACCACCGGATGGTGGGGACGTGGTCTGTTGGTGGCCCAGGTCGCGCTGGCCATCGTCATGCTCGTCAACGCGTCACTGCTGTCGCGATCGCTGTATCTCCTGAACACCGGCGATCTTGGGATCCGTACCGACAACCTGCTGACGGTCAAGATCTGGACGCTCCCCAACAGCGCGTTCGGCCGAGCGGATCGCGACAGCTACTATCCGCCGCTGGTCGACAAGGTGCGCGCGTTGCCCGGGGTGACCGGCGTGGCGCTGGCGTCCACGTCGCCGCGTGGCGCGACCACGTCGGCGGGCTCACCGGTGGCGTGGAAGGGCGACGCCTACGACGACGTGCTGCTGGCGAATGGCTTCGACTCGATCTCACCGGCGTACTTCGACACCATGGGAATTCGGCTGCTGGCCGGCCGGGACGTGTCGTGGCAGGACACCATGAAGACGACACCCGTCGCCGTCGTCAGCGAAAGCCTCGCCCGCGCTCTGCGACCTGACGGCAACGTCCTCGGACGCGCGTTCACCATGCGGACGCTGCCCACGGACCTGGAATTCCAGATCGTCGGGGTGGTGTCGGACGCGACGCACGGCGACCCGCGCAACTCGCATCCGCGATCGATCTACCGGCCCATTTTGCAGGTCGGCCCGGCCAGCGCGTTGAACCCGAACATCATCATTCAGACCACCGACCAGCGGACGGCAGCCAGCCGTGTCCGGCAGATTCTCGGCGACTTCGGACGCGACTACGCCCAAGAGGTCATTTCCGTGAACGACCTGCTGGCGCGCGCGCCGGCGACCGAGCGCATGAGCGCCACCGTCGCCGGCGCGGTCAGCGGAATGGCGGTGTTGCTGGCGCTGATTGGCGTCCACGGCGCACTCGCCTACTCGGTGGCTCGCCGCACTCGCGAGATCGGCGTGCGGCTGGCGATCGGCGCGGCTCCTGGCGCGGCGGCGCGCTCGGTGCTGCGCGAAGGCATCGTCGTCTGCACCATCGGCGTGGTGATCGGCCTGCCGCTGGCAGCCATTGCCGCCCGCTCGCTCCGCAGCCTGATGTTCGGGATTTCAGAAAACGACCCGGCGACCTTTGCTGCCGCTGCAGCGGTTTTCCTCGTGCTGGGATTGGCGGCCGGCGTGGCGCCGGCACGACGGGCCGCCAGGGTGGATCCGGTTATCGCGCTGCGGGCTGAGTAATTGCGATCGATCGCTCGTCGCCGCCGCGATCGGCAATGCTGACGGTCATCGCGCCGGGGATCGAGCGCGACAGCCGCTCCGACCATTCGATCGCCACGACGCCGGTCGCGGCCAGGTCCTGATCGAAGCCGATCTCATCGAGGTCGGCGCGATCGAGGCGATACAGATCGACGTGGATGAGCGGCAAGCGCCCGCCGCGATACTCGTGCACGAGCGTGAACGTCGGGCTCGTCACCTCGTCCGGATCGACGCCGAGCCCCTCGGCGAGTCCCTTCACAAACGCGGTCTTCCCCGCTCCGAGATCGCCGGTCAGGAGCAACACCGCTCCCATCGCGAGATCACGCGCCAGTGCCGCCGCGATCGAGCGCGTTTCCTGTTCCGAGTTGGAGAGGATGCCCAAATCTGTGTCTAATCTGGGTCTAATCTGTGGCCGCCTTGCTGGCCGCGACGCGGCGGCGGGCGGTGACTTCGAGGATGGCGTCGCCGATGTGTTCGACGAGATCGGACGCGGTCATCGAGACCTCGCCGTTGTCGGCGTCGGCCAGCTCGCCCGCGGAGCCATGCAGGTAGACCGCCACCTTGCAGGCGGCTTCCGCATCCAGCAGCTGCGCGAGCCAGGCGCCGAGCATACCGGCGAGCACGTCGCCGGTGCCGCCGGTCGCCATGCCGGGGCAGCCGGTCGGGTTGACGAACACTTTTTCGTCGGGCGTGACGACGAGGGTGCGATAGCCCTTGAGGACAACGTAGAGCTTGTGCCGCTTCGCGAAATCGGTGGCGATGCCGATGCGATCCGCCTGCAGGTCCTCGACCGTGCAGCCGACCAGGCGGGCCATCTCGCCCGGATGCGGCGTGATGATCAGGTCGCGGCCCTCGCGGCCGACCAGCAGCGCGGGCTCATCGGCAAAGGCGTTGAGCGCGTCGGCGTCGAGCACGAGCGGGCCCTCGCACTTGTCGAGCAGCTCACGGACGAATGTCGTCACCGCTTCGCCCTGGCCGAGTCCCGGTCCCACGACGATGACGTCCGCGTCGATCCCGAGCACGGTATCGGCAGCTGAATAATGAACCGTGCCTTCGCTGGTTTCGTCGAGACCTTGCGTCATGTAGTCGGCGGTGTGCGCGGCAATCGTGGGCTGACACGATCGTGGCGCCGCGACCGTCACCAGGCCGGCACCCGCGCGCATCGCCCCCTGCGCGCACAACACCGCCGCGCCGGCCTTCCCCATCGATCCGGCAACCACCAGGACGCGGCCGAAATCGCCCTTGTGCGCATCCGGCGCGCGCGGCTGGATCAACGGCCGCATCTGCTCGCGCGTCAGCAGCTCGATGATCGGTCCGTCGAGCTGATCGATCACATCGGACGGAATGCCGATGTCCGCAATCACGACCTCGCCCGCCTTCATTTCCGCGGGCGGCAGGACCAGCGGCAGCTTTGGCGCCGCCAACGTCACGGTGACGGTGGCTTCGATCGAGTCGCCGATCAGATCGGACGTGTCGGCGCTCATGCCGGAGGGAATGTCGATGGCGACGATCGGCACGCCGGCTTCATTGATGTCGGCGACCACCGTCTCATAGTAACCGGACAGCGGCGCGGAGAGGCCAATGCCGAACATCGCGTCGATGATCAGATCGTGTCCGGTGATCTCGGCGCCGTGCAGCTCCCACGCGGTCTCATCGGCCACTTCGACGACGGTCTGGCCGATGCGGCCGAGCACGTCAAGGTTGATCCGCGCGTCGCCCTTGATCTCGGTGAGACGGCCGATCACGAACACCGACACGTCAAAGCCGCGCTGCTGCATCGTCCGGGCGACGACGAAACCGTCGCCGCCGTTGTTGCCCTTGCCGCAGACGATGGCGACGCGGCGATCGGCGAGATCGGGATAGAGGGATTCGATGGCGGCCACCACCTGGCGGCCGGCGTTCTCCATCAGGACCAGCGAGGCGATGCCGATGTCCTGGA
>JAYWEJ010000237.1:0-8247 GCA_043779345.1 Acidimicrobiia bacterium
CCCGAGCTGACGCCCTTCTCGCCGTAGAAGATCGCGCTCGCGTACTCGGTGCCGCCGGTGAAGCCGGTCGCCTGCACGTTGGCGAGCTTCTCGTACGGATACGGCCCGGCGTTGGTGACGAAGAACCGCATGGCGCGCCGGGACAGGTCCTCGAACAGATTGAGCCCGGCCTCGCGATCCTGCGGGAACACCCAGGTCTGGATCGGGATGCCGTCGATCGCGCCGGCGAAGTGCGACGAAAACCGCGCCACCGCGATGGTGTAGAGCCATGACGCGATCGGCACCGACTGTTTCCAGTGCGTGCGGCGCTGTTTGTCCGGCAAGTCGAGCTCCTCGATCAACAGCCCGTTCGCCACCACCTGGTAGTGACTCGGCGCCGTCACCACGAATTCGCCGGTGGCCTTGTCGTAGGGGTGATCGATCATCGGCAGCCAGTTGCGAACCAGGTTCGGCCAGTTCTCGCCGAAGAACGTCCGTTCGCCGTGCATGTTGGTGCCGACGCGCAGGCCCGCGGCCGGCGTGCCGCGATAGCGAATCGTGAACGTGAATTCCTGGCCCGCCCTCGACAACGGCGGCAGCACCACGTGCAGGAGATTGTGGCTGTGGGTGTAGGCGAGGTTGTCCGACGGGGGCCCCGGGATGTCGAGCGGGCCGCCACGCCGCACCGACTGCACGATCATCCCGCTCGCGATCGACAGCGACGTCAGATCGAGATTGACCTCCGCGATGCGGTCGCGCAGGAACTTCACGGTGACGGTGGTCTCACCGGCGAGCTCGCTGGACTGATCGGTCAGGCCAATCCTGAACACGTAGTGAAGGATGTCGACGCCAGGTTGCCGCGGGTAGGTATCCGCTAGCGCCCCGGGCGGGTTGGCGAGCGAGAGCATCAGGGCGATCGCGAGTCTGCGCATGCCGGACTAATCCTGCCAGCCGATAGTAACGCGAAGCGACAGCGGCGCCGCAGCCGTGACCGCTCGCACCATCAGAAACGCGGAGCCGTCGCGCGACACGTCGTAATTCGCCAGGGTGACGGTGCCCCTGGCGTACGAGCCTTCGAACAGGGTGGTCGGTATGCCGGCGTGGGCGATGCCGCGCCCGACGTCGACATGCATCAGGCGATCGCCGCTGCGGTAGAACAGCTCGCGCCCGTCCGCCGACCAGACCGGCTCCGTGCCGCCGTCCGTGGACATGTGTTGCTTGCCGGCACCGGTCGCGTCGACGACGACAACCTCGGGACGCCCGGATTCGTCGGTGACGTAGGCCACGTAGCGGCCGTCAGGAGAGAACACGGGAGCGTATTCGTTGAATCGCGTTTGCACAAATGGACGCGCGCGCTCGGTCCGGCGCTCGAGCAGCCAGAGATCCGCGCCGGTGGCCGGATGATATTCGGTGAAGACGAGCGTCTCGCCGTCCGGCGACCACGACCCCGCGACCTTGTCGAATTCGCTGCACACGAGGAGCTCGGGTGGGGAGGAGCGATCGGACTGCAATACGAATAGATCCGCGGGCCCGCCGTCACTCGAGCTGAAGGTGATCGCGCCGGCGCCAGGACCCCAGATGCCCGCGAAGTTCTCGCCGTCGAAGGTCAGCCGGCCGATCACGCCACGATTGAAATCGTACGACCACAGGTCCGAGCTGCGATTGCGCAAGCTGACGATCGCCGTCGAGCGATCGCCGGCCCACCGCGGCTCCTCGAGCATCTCTCCAGCCGCATGCCGCGAGAGCTCCGTGCCGCTGCGATCAACTGTGACCAGCACGCGGTGCAGCGTCTGCGCCTCACCGGCGACATGGACCAGCACGCCATTACGCGAGCAGGCGACCTGCGCCGCACCGGTCGCGCTCATCGCGACGCCCTGCGCGACAATCCGTGGTGGTCCTTCGACCCGTGCGCTGGACGGATCGAACGGCGCCGCCAGCAGTGTGCCGCCGCGCGCCCACAGCATCTGCCGGCCGGGAAGGCAGCGGCCGTCGGTCGCGTGCTGAAGCACGAGCCGGCGTTCGCCGGTCAGGTCCGCAATCGCCAGCGATGCCTCATCGAAGGACGTCGCCCCGGCGTGGCCGATCGTGAAGATGATGCCGCTGCCATCGGACAGCGCATGCGGCCAGCGATGCGTGCGTTCGCCCCCCGCAAAATCAAGACTCGTGAGCGGCTGTGCGTCGCCGCCGTCGGCGTGAATCCTCCAGAGGCCCGTCGTCGGCCCAGGCGCGTAGACGATCTCATCACGCGTCGTCCAAGCGGCGCCCCGCAGCTCTGCAACTTCACAGAGCGCCAATGGCTTGCCGCCCGCCACCGGAACTTTCCAGAGCCGCCGGTTCGCTTCGAAGCCGAGCCATCGGCCGTCGGGCGAGAAGAACGGATTCGCCGCGCCGTCGGTGCCGGCGATCGGAGTCGCCGCGAAATCCCCCAGTTCCCGTAAACAGATCCGCGTGGTGCTCCCGTCGGCGACGACGAAGGCCACGATCGATCCGTCGGCGGCCAACGCGATCGCCGGTGAGGATCGAAGCGCCAGCGGCAGGTGCGGCGGCAATGGAATTTCAAGCCGGATGGGCCCCGCGAACGACGGCCCGTCGTTGTCTCCCGCGATGGCCGCGGGCGCCGGCGCCCGGTTGATCACCGGCGCCACGAACTGGTAGCCGCGCCGCGGAACAGTGGCGATGTAGGGCTCGGTTTCGGTCGCGCCAAGGAGTTTGCGAATCGTGAAAATATGCTGACTCAGATTCGCCTCCTCGACGACGGTGTCGGGCCACACCGTACGAAGTAGTTGATCCTTTCCGACGGTCTGGCCGGAGCGCTCCAGCAACGCCAGGAGCACATCGAACGTCCGCGCCGTAATCGCCAGCGATTGGCCGCCGCGCGTCAGCACGCGGCGCGACGGATCGACCGAAAAGGGACCGAAGGAATACATATTTGAGAACTATTGAGCGTTCTTCACGGCCAAATTAAGGACTTGGCGGCGCGGAGCGGCGACAATGTGCTTTCACGATTTTCCAGGAGGTTAAGCGATGGCAGTCTACATGGTCGAACGGAATCTCGCAGGGATCACCATGCCGCAGCTCGCCGGGGCGCAGCAGGCGGCGATCACCACGGCGCGGCGCTTCACCGCCGACGGCACCCCGGTGCGCTACATCCGCAGCACGTTCGTGCCTGGAGAGGCGCGGTGCATGTGCCTTTTCGACGCGGGCAGCGCCGACGACGTCAAGAAGGTCAACGAAGCAGCCGAGCTGCCGTTTGTCCGCATCGTCGAGGCGCTGGATCTCACGCCCGCGTCATAACGGGCGGCGTGGGGGGCGGGGCTCTTGACACGAATCATCTAATCGAAATACATTGATTCGGTCTTGGCCCCGTCCGGGAGCCGCAAGACGTTTTATCGAGAGTGGCGGAGGGATCGGGCCCGATGAAGCCACAGCAACCAGGGTAACCGTGGTGCTAACTCCCGCCCCAAGATGGGGAGAGATGAGAAGCGTCGTTGCCGACACTCGACTCACCGAAAATATCGACCTGGCCCTTGCGCGTCAGGGCGCGGAAGCCGCAAACCGGCGCCGCCATCAGGACCATTCGCATCGGCATCCTCGGCCTCGGCCAGGTCGGCCAGGCGGTCGCCCGTCTCGCGGCGGATCGCGCAGCCACCGCGCATGCGGGCCTGCGTTTCCAGGTTGAACAGGCGCTGGTCCGCGACGTCACGAGGCTCCGGCACTGCCCGAAACCCGCGCGCATCACGAGCGATTCAACCGCGTTCCTCCGCGGCCACTACGACGTCGTCATCGAAGCGCTCGACACCGTCGAGCCGGCGCGCACGCTGATCGCGCGGCTGCTGGGACGAGGCACCTCCGTCGTCACCGCCAACAAGGCGCTGGTCGCGCAATACGGCGCGCACCTCGAGTCGATCGCGGCCTCGCGCGGCGCGGCGTTCCGCTATGAGGCGACCGCGCTTGCCGGCGTGCCGTTCCTCGGCATGCTTGCCGATCGCCCGCTCGTCGCGTCCGTCGATCGGGTGCTGGCCATCGTCAACGGCACCTCCAACTTCCTGCTGACGTCGCTCGCGGAGCCCGGCGCGTCTTTCGATCGGGCGCTGGCGGCCGCGCAGGAGCTGGGCTACGCCGAGCCCAATCCCTCGCGCGATCTCGACGGTCTCGACGCCGCCGACAAGTTAGTGCTGCTGACGTCGCTGTTTGGATGGGGGAGGTTGTCGCGAGAGGCGCTCGACATCAGCGGTATCCGGAGCGTCACCGCGGACGATCTCGCCGCGGCGCGATCGCTCGGCGGCACGATCAAGGCCGTGGTGTCGGCCGAACGTGATGGCACGGGCGTGCGCGCGTTCGTCGGCCCCGTGTTTCTGCCATCGACGGAACCACTGGCGTCCCTCGGCGGTCCGCTGAACGGCATTCGGCTCGACGGCCGCCACATCACGAATCTGTTTTTCAGCGGCCCCGGCGCCGGACCGGGCGTCACGGCCGCCACGCTTCTCGACGATGCGGTGCAGGCGGCGTCGTACGAGCGAAGAATCCCCTCCTTCGCTAGGGCTTCGGAGGGCAGGCACGCGAATCAACCTCCCGTATTTCCAGCGTCGCCGGTGACGTCGTGGTTCCTGCGCGTGACCGTCCCCGGCGTGCTGCCCTCGGCCGGCGCCGTGGCGGCGATCGTCGCGGCAGCGGGCCTGCCTGTCGATCGCGTCGCCGATCACGCGAGCGCGAATTCGCGCTGGCTCTTCATCGGCCCGCAGGCGCGCCGCGATGTCGACGCGGCCATCACAAGGCTGTCTGCTACACACCGCATCGACGCGGCGGCGTTTCGCCGGCTTTAACGCCTTGGAACCTTGGAACGATTGGAACTATGGAACCGAAACTTCATTTCGCCACCCGCGCGATTCATGCCGCGCAGCCGAGCGATCCAACGACCGGTGCGCTGATCGCCCCGATCTACCAGACGTCGACATTCGAGCAGGAAAGTCCCGGCGTCAATTTGGGCTTCGATTATTCGCGCACCAACAACCCGACCCGTCAGCGGCTGGAGGAGGTCCTCGCGGATCTGGAAGGCGTCAGGCACTGCGCGGTGTTCGCGTCAGGTCTTGCCGCCGAACATGCGGTGTTGCATGCCTACTTGAGGCCGCACGATGAGATCGTGGTGCCGCTCGACGTGTATGGCGGCACGTTCCGCCTCTTGAACCGCGTCTTCGCCGGCTTCGAGCTCACGATCACGCCGATCGATACCGCGGACGTCGACGCCGTGCGCTCCGCGATGACCGATCGAACGCGGCTGGTGTGGCTCGAGACGCCGACCAATCCACGTCTGATCGTCTCGGACATCCAGGCGATCGCGAACATTGCTCACGAGAAGGGCGCGCTCGTCGTCGTCGACAACACCTTTGCGACGCCGGTCTGCCAGCAGCCTTTTTCGCTCGGCGCCGACATCGTCGTCCACAGTGTGACCAAGTACCTCGCCGGGCACTCCGATCTGATCCAGGGCGCGGCGCTGGCTCGCGATGCCGCGATCTTCGAGCCGATCAAGTTCCTCCAGAACGCCATTGGCGCGGTGCCCGCGCCGCTCGACTGCTGGTTGACGTTGCGCGGACTGAAGACGCTGGAGCTGCGCGTGCAGCGCCATGCCGACAACGCCACCCGGATTGCGGCGGCGCTGCTGTCGGCGCCGAACGTGGCGCGCGTCTATTACCCCGGACTCGAGCAGCATCCCGGCCACGACGTCGCCAGGAGGCAGATGACCGGCTTCGGCGGGATGGTGTCGTTCGAGCTGGACGGATCGATCGACGATGTCACCGCGTTCGTTTCAGACCGACGGTTGTTTACCCTCGGGGAGAGCCTGGGCGGCGTCCGATCACTGATTTGTCACCCGGCACGCATGACGCACGCATCGATCCCGGCGGATCGCCGCGCCGCGCTCGGTCTGTCCGATACATTAATCCGCCTCTCGCCGGGGATCGAGCACCCCGACGATCTGATCACCGATTTGCTCGAGGGTTTACATAAGGTTCGCGCTACTGCACGCGAGCTCACGACGGCGTAGGTGTAAGCTCTACGAGGGGAATGGCGAAGTACTTCGTCACAGGCGCCACTGGTTTCATTGGCGGGGAGATCGTCAAGCAGCTGGTCGGGCGCGGCCACAAGGTGGCGGCGCTCGTCCGATCTCCCGACAAGGCCGCCATGCTCAAAGCGCTGGGCGTGGAGATCCATCCCGGGGACATCACCGACCGCGAAACGCTCAGGGCCCCCATGACGGGCATCGACGGCGTCTTTCACGTCGCTGCGTGGTACAAGGTCGGCGCCAGGGAGCCGCTCGCCGATCGAATCAATGTCGACGGCACGCGCAACGTCCTGCAGACAATGCGCACGCTGGAGATTCCGCGCGGTGTGTATACGAGCACCGTCGCGGTGTTTTCGGACACCAAGGGCAGCGTTCCCGACGAAACCTATCGCTACGACGGCCCTCACCTCAGCGAGTACGACCGCACGAAATGGATCGCGCATTACCGCGTCGCGCTGCCGAAGATCGAAGAAGGGTTGCCGCTGACGATCGTGATGCCCGGCCTGGTCTACGGACCGGGTGACACGAGCGGCATGCACACCGCGCTGGTCGATCTGCTGCGCGGGCGGCTGCCGATGACGCCGGCGAAAACCGCGTTCTGCTGGGGCCACATCGAAGACACGGCCCGCGCCCACCTCCTCGCGATGGAGAAGGGCAAGCCCGGCGAGACATACATCATCGCGGGCCCGCGCCACACGTTCGAGTACGCGTTCGATCTGGCGGCGTCGATCGCCAAGGTGCGCCCGCCGACCTTTCATCCCGGACCGCACGCCATGCGCGCGATGGCGGCCGGGATGTCGGCCGTCGGCCAGGTGGTCACGCTGCCGCCGGCGTTCACGCCCGAAGCACTACGCGTGTTAGCCGGTACGACCTATTTCGGCTCGAACGAAAAGGCCGTCCGAGAGTTGGGATTTTCTCCACGGTCTCTGGAAGAAGGAATGGCTCAGGCGCTGGAGCACGAACTGCGCCTGTTGGGTCGCGCGTAGCTGCATTTTCTGCGTACAGCTCGAAGAAATTTACGCGGCGATCACCCGATCGACGTCGCAACTCTCATACAATTCGCCGATGCGCAAACTTACAACCCCCTTTGTGGTCCTGTGCTTGCTGTGCCTGGGCGTCTCGGCCGACACGTCGACACCCGTCAGCATCACCAGTTTCGGCACCGCGCTGACCGAGAATTTCAACAGCCTGGCCTCGGTGGGAACGTCGACCTCGATGCCTGTAGGGTGGGGCTATGTTGAATCGGGGACGAATGCCAATACGACATACACCGCCGGAACCGGTTTCAGCAATACGGGAGACACCTACAGCTTCGGCGCGACAGCGTCGGCGGAACGCGCGTTCGGTGGACTGCTAAGCGGCAACCTGGTTCCCATCGTCGGGGCGCAGTTCACGAACAATACCGGCGGCACGATTACCTCGCTGGCGATCAGCTACACCGGCGAGCAATGGCGGCTTGGCTCGGCCGGCCGCACCGATCGGCTCGACTTTCAGATCAGCACCACCGCGACGGCACTGAATGCCGGTACCTATACCGATGTCGACGCGCTGGACTTCAACGGCCCAATCAGCGCGGGTTCGCTCGGCCCTCTCGATGGGAACCTGCCGGCAAATCGGAGGAACATCAGCTCGACGATCAACGGGCTGAGCATTGCGGACGGCGCGAGCTTCTTCATTCGCTGGACCGACTCCAACGCCACAGCTGCGGATGATGGCCTGTCGATCGACGATTTCTCGCTGACGGCGAGCGGCGTTGCTGTCGATCAGGCCCCTGCGGTGACGGTCACGTCACCTGCCGCGGGCGCGTCGAACGTTTCGGTCGACTCGACCATCGTCATCACCTTCAATGAGAGCGTCAACGCGACGGCCGCCGCGTTCTCACTCTCCTGCGGTGGCTCGCAGGCATTCAGCCAGAGCGCCTCGCCCGCGACGTCGTTCACCTTGACGCCGGCGTCGAACCTTCCGTTCAGCGCCAACTGCACAGTGGGCATCGCCGCGGATCAGATCACGGACGAGGACGGCAGCGATCCGCCCGACCAGATGGGCGCGAACGTCAGCTTCTCGTTCGGCACGGAAGCCGAAGTCGTGCCGCCGCCGGTCGCGACCAACGTGATCATCAACGAGGTTGACTCCGACAACCCCGGCATCGACGCCGCTGAGTTCGTGGAGTTGTACGATGGCGGCGCCGGTAATACGCCGCTCGACGGCTT
>JAYWEJ010000238.1:0-3480 GCA_043779345.1 Acidimicrobiia bacterium
CCGGCACGTCGGCCGGACCATCGGTCGCGGTCTGCTCGAATCCGAGACCGATGTCGGGCGGAACGATCAGCAGGTCGGCGGGCTCGATCACGCCGCGGCGCAGCGCGCCCGCGATCACGATCTCGCGCGCCGATCGCGGCTGCGCGGTGAGCCACCGCACGGCATCCGTCAGTGCGTCGGCGATCCGCGCCCGCTGCAGTCGGGTCACGGCGAATGATCCGTCTTCAATGCGCGCGATCGCGTCCGAGGGCACGGCGCCACTGATCACAATCGCACGCGAGGTTCGATTGGCGTAGCTCGCCGTCCGCACCGTGGTTTGGAGCACCGGCCCGGCCAGCGCCGCCGCGGCGGCCGCCACCATCGCGATGCGGCACGCCAGCAGCGCCGCATCCTGGATCCTGCGGCGGCGGAACGCCGCGAGTTGAGTTTCGCGGAGAAAGCGCAGCGACGGATACGCCAGGACGCGCGCCTGCTGTCGCACCAGCAGGTGAATGGCAATCGGCAGCGCGATCAGCGCGAGACCGATCAGCGCCGCCGGCGCGATCCAGGCGATCGACATGATTACGACCGGCCTCGCCGGTTGACAAGGAACCGCCGCAACGCCGGTTCGAGCGGCTCGTCGGCGATCAATCTCAGGTAGTCGATGCCGTCGCGGCGAAGCCGTTGCTCGACGCTCGACAACCAGCCGCTGAACGCCGCCATGTAGGACTCGCGCGCGGCGGACGGTTGCACCATCAGCTTGCTGTCGCTCTCGAGATCGACGAACTCGGCCGCGCCGCCGACATCGAGGGTCAACTCTTGACGCGACAGCGTGTGCAAGACGATCACATCGTGGCCCATTCGCGACAGCCGCCGCGCCTGGCCGATCGCCGCTTCGTCGTCATACAAATCGGAAATGACGATCACCATGCCGCGGCGTTTCAGGATCGTCGCCGCGCGCCGGAGCGCCTCCGCGATGGAGGATGAGCCGCGAGGCGTCAGCGACGCGATCTCGGCAAGAAACACGCGCAGGTGGTGATGCCCGCTGCGCGGCGGCACGAAGTGCGCGCGCTCGTCGACCGCCAGCACGCCGGCCGCATCTCCCTGGTCGAGCACCAGCGTGCCGAGAATCGCACCCACCGATCGGGCCATCTCGAACTTTGATTTCCGCCTCCCGGTTCCCGGCTCCCGGTTCCCGGGAAAGTCCATCGAACGGCTGATGTCGATGACAAACAGCGCCGAGAGATTGGTGGTCTCGCGGAACTGCCTGGTGTAGATCCGATCGGTGCGCGCGAACGCTTTCCAATCGACGTATTTCAAGTCGTCGCCGGGACGGTAATGACGATACTGGCTGAACTCCGCGCTGTAGCCGTGGAAGGGGCTGCGATGGAGGCCTTGCCGAAGCCCTTCGACCGTCGCCTTCGTCATCAGCTCCAGATCGCGGAGCGTCTGAAGTTCGGCTGACGTGACGACGTGCGAACGCGACATGTGCTACCTGGCTGGAACGGCCGCGAGAAGCTTGGCGACGACCTGCTCGGCGTCGATGCCGTCAGCTTCCGCCTGGAAGTTGACGAGGATGCGATGGCGCAACACCGGCGGCGCCACGGCGCGCACGTCCTCGAGTGAGACCGCTGGCCGGCCCTGCAGGACGGCTCTTGCCTTCCCCGCCAGCAACAGCGACTGACCCGCGCGAGGCCCGGCGCCCCAGCGCACCCATTGCGTGATGAAGTCCGGGATCGGCTCGCCGTCGCCGGCGCCCGGGCGGGCAGCGTTGCTTTGCCCGGCCTCCGGCCGGGTCGATCGGACGAGCCGCGCCGCGTAGTCGACCACATTGTCGGCGGCGACGACATCGCGCACCAGCATGCGCGCGCGCTCGATCTGCTCGCCGGTCGCGACCGGCGTGACCTTGCGCTCCTCGCCGGTCGTCGTCTGCGCGAGGATGGTGCGCTCGTCGGCCGCGCTCGGATAGCCAATCACGACGTTGAGCATGAAGCGATCGAGCTGCGCCTCGGGCAGCGGATAGGTGCCTTCCTGCTCGATCGGATTCTGCGTCGCCAGCACGAACAGCGGCCGATCGAGCTGGTGACGCACCCCGCCGACCGTCACTTGGTACTCCTGCATCGCTTCGAGCAGCGCCGACTGTGTCTTCGGCGGCGTGCGATTGATCTCGTCGGCCAGGATGATATTCGCGAACAGCGGGCCCGGCATGAACCGGATGCTGCGCGTGCCGGTGGCGCGATCCTCTTCGATCACCTCGGTACCGATGATGTCCGAGGGCATGAGGTCGGGTGTGAACTGGATACGGCTGAACTTGAGGTGCACCGCTTCGGCCAGGGTCTTGATCAAGAGCGTCTTCGCGAGGCCGGGCACGCCCCGCAGCAGGCAATGGCCCCCGGCCAGGAACGCGGTGAGGATTTCGGCAATGACCTCATCCTGCCCAACGATCACGCGGCGAAGCTCTTTTTGAAGGGAACTGACCAGGGCGGCGGTCTCGGACAAGCTCATCTCCGTCGATTCTAGCCGTACGGCTGATCCGCGGCGGCACCACGGCCGCTACCGTGGAGACATGAACACATGGACATCTCTCTCAAACGAAATCGAGGCCGCGGTTGACAAGGCCGCGCCGTCGATCGTGCAAGTCCACGGCCGCCGCCGCGTGACCGCCGGCGTCGTCGTCGCCGACAACCTGATCGTGACGCCGGCGGCGACCGACGATGACAAGGTTGCGGTGCTGACGGCCCTCCCCTCGACTTCGCTCGGGGCAGGCAACCAGGCCGCTGAAGGGCTCGTGCTCGGTCGCATCGGCAACATCGGACTGACCGTCGTGCGCGTTGAAGGCCTCAATCGTCCGGCGCTCGCGCCTGCACCGGAACCGAAGCCGGGACATCTCGCCGTCGCCGTCGGACGCACCTGGAGCGGCGGCGTCATGGCGACGCTGGCGCCGATCGCCGTCGTCGGTGGTCCGCTCCGAACGGGACGCACCGGCGCGATCGATCGCGTCATCCGCATTCAACAGTCGCCGCACGGTGCCTTGAACGGCGGCGCGCTGATCGACGCGGCGGGCCAGGCGCTCGGCATCATCACGTCGCTCGCGATTCGCGGCACCACTGTCGTCATCCCCGCGTCGATCGCGTGGGCGGCGGCAGCCACGGTCGTATCCGAGGGTGGTGTGAAGCAGGGCTTCCTCGGCGTCAGCTCGCTGTCGGTGCCTTTGCCCGAGCGGCAGCGAGGCGGACGATCGCAGACGTCGGGTCTGTTGATCAGCCATGTCGCGGCGAACAGCCCCGCCGAACGCGGCGGCCTGCTGGTCGGCGACGTGATCGTCGGCTTCGGCGGCGAGGCGGTCGAGGATCCCGAATCGCTCCTGACCCGCCTGCGCGGAAACAAGGTCGGCACGGCCGTCCCGGTTACGGTGATTCGCGGCACGAGCGCCGTCGATGTATCGGTCACCGTCAGCGAGCGTCCAACGATCAAGGGATAGTGCCTCTTCGAGTGTTTCTC
>JAYWEJ010000239.1:0-8193 GCA_043779345.1 Acidimicrobiia bacterium
TATTGCCCCGACCTCGAGGAGAAGATCCTGCCGCAGTCGTCCGACGTGCTCGCGGCGATCAAGAAACTTGCGGCGTATTAGTAGCCGGTAGCCAGTAGCCAGTAACCAGAAGTGAAGATCGGTCTTTTTTTACTGGCTACTGGCTACTGGATACTGGCTACCACCGCACAGCCCGCTCGTCCCTCCCCAGGGGCTGTTGAAGTCCTCAAGTCCGTCAGCGCCCTCGCGCCGCACGTCGCCGGGCTGTTCCGCGATCCGATCGGCTTCAAGCAGACGGCCAACGGCGATTACTACGTCTTCGATCGGCGCGGCCACACGGTCTACGCGGTGAATGCCGCGGGCACCGCGGCCACCAAGCTCGTCCAGATCGGCGCGGAAGACGGCCGGCTGATCGAGCCGAGCGCGTTCGACGTGGCGCACAACGGCAGCTTCGCGGTGGCCGATGCGCCGAACGGGCGCGAGCGCGTGCAGCTCTTTGATGCGGCCGGTGTTCGCACCGGCGGCTTCATCCTGCCCGGCCGCGGCTCCTCGCGCGTCGTGCTGGGCTCGCTGGCGCTCAACGGCGTCGGCACGCTCGCCTTCACGGGACGCACGCTGCTGATGAGCCATCCCGAGTCGGGATGGCTGCTGACGGAGTACGCGCTGGATGGATCGCCGCTGCGATCGATCGGGCAGCTGCGCAAGACCGGTCACGAATCCGATCGCGATCTGCACCTCGCGTGGAACGCGGGCATCCCGATCGCCACTGCCGACGGCGGGTTCTTGTTCGTGTTCATGGCCGGCCAGCCGGCGTTTCGCAAGTACGACGGCAAGGGCGCGCTCGTCTACGAGCGCATCGTCCAGGGGCGCGAGATCGATTCGCTGGTCGCGGCAATTCCCGATCGCTGGCCGCGCCGGAATGCGGGCGAGCTGCCGCTGGTTTCGCCAATGGTTCGAACCGCGGCCGTAGATCGAGCCGGCAGGTTATGGATTTCCTTCCTGGTGCCGTTTTCGTATGTCTACGACCCGGCCGGCGAAAAAATGCGCACGGTCCAGTTCCGGGGAGCGGGAATGGTCGCGCCGGCCAGCCTCTGGTTCAACGAAGCGGGCCGCGTCCTGGTCACACCAGGGTGTTATGAGTTCGCCCCTGGGTGACGATAAGACGGCGTACGGTAAAATCGTCAGTTCATATCTATGCATTCTGTGAAGTCCTGGGCACTCCGTTCCGCGTTGGTCGTCACCCTGGCGCTCGCGGCCACTTGCAGCAGCCCCACGACACCGACTCCCCCCCCGCCGCCGCCACCACCGCCGGTCGCGCTGCCGCCGGCGCTGTTTTGCGTTGATGGTGTGTCGCGCGCCACGGGGAACGCCGCCGGGATGGCGATCAACTTCGATACACCAGCGCTCACCGGCGGGCAGGGATCGGTGACCGTGACGTGCTCGCCGCAATCCGGCGAAATGTTTCCGATTGGCACGACCGAGGTGACCTGCAAGGCCACCGATACGATCAATCGCACCAGCGAGTGCAGATTCAACGTCACGGTATCGAAGCTCGCGGAACTCTCCAGAACGAAGTACCTGGCGTTCGGCGACAGCATCACCGCCGGTGAAGTCACGTTCCCGGTTGGCCCGACGTCATTCCACGGCGCGGACGTGATCAACAAGCAGGTCGTGGTGCCGTCAGCTGCCTATCCGACAGTGCTGCTGAGCACCCTGCAAGGCCGCTACGCGTCGCAGGCGTCTTCGATCGTTGTCGTCAATGCCGGTCTCGGCGGAGAGAGGACGATCAACGCGCGCGCCCGGTTCTTGCAGGCGCTGAATACGCACAACCCCGAGGTGGTGTTGCTGTGGCACGGCCACAACGACATTCCCGGCGGCCAAGACGGCGCCGCCAGCAGCGCCGCCAACGAGTTGCGGGTCATGACGTCCGAAGCGCGCTTGCGCGGCATGCGCGTCTTCCTCGCGACCTTGTCGCCGCCGCGGCCCAGCGGCAACAAAGCCATCGGCCAGATCTACATCGACGATTTCAACAACCGCATTAGAGCTGTGGCCGCCAGCGAGGGCGCGGTGCTGGTCGACATCTATGGCGCGCTGCTGCCGGATGTGACGCGCTGGGTCGGCGTCGATGGCCTGCACCCCAACGAGGCCGGCTACTCGAAGGTTGCCGAGGTCTTCTTCCAGGCCATCCAGGCCAACTTCGAAGTGCGATAGCCTTTCCCCCTTCGCCAACGGCTACGGGGGACAGGCGGCCATTCGAGAGTCGACGGTGGCGATACAAACCTTGGTTATCGCGGAACACCTCACCCGCGCTTTCGACGAGCGCGTCGCCGTGCGCGACGTGTCGCTGTCGGTCAATGCCGGCGAGATCGTGACGCTGCTCGGCCCGAACGGGGCCGGCAAGACCACCACCATGCGCATGCTGGCGGGCTTGATCCTGCCGACGGCCGGCCGTATTTCGATCGATGGCGTCGAGGTCACGGCTGCCACGGCCGCTCGTGCGCGCGGCAGCGTTGGACTGCTCACCGAGGCGCCGGGGCTCTGGGAGCGGTTGTCGGTCCGCATCAACCTGCTGACCTACGCGCGGCTCCAGGGCGTGGCCGACCCGGCGACGAGCGTGGCGGAAGCGCTGCACCACGTCGATCTTCTCGATCGCACCGATGAAATCGCCGGCAAGCTATCGAAGGGCCTCAAGCAGCGCGTCGCGATCGCTCGCGCGTTGATCCACAAGCCGCGCGTGTTGCTGCTCGATGAGCCGACTTCCGGCCTGGACCCCGCGAGCGCGCGTCACATTCGCGATGTGATTGTGGGACTGCGATCCGAAGGCCGCGCCATCCTGGTGTCGACGCACAATCTCGGCGAAGCCGAAGAGCTCTCGGACCGCATCGCCGTGCTGAACACCGAGCTGCTCGCCTTCGACACACCGTCGGCGCTTCGCAAGGCGGAAGCCGGCGCGCGCGTCACCATCGAGTTCGAAGGCGGCCAGCGCCGCGAATTTCCAATCAGCGATTTCGCCGAGATCCCGCAGATCGTCGCCACGCTGGTCGCCGACGGCGCGCGCGTCATGCGCGTCACGCCCGATCAACGATCGCTCGAAGACGTTTATCTCGATCTCGTCGGAGCGGAGCGATGACCTCCTTCTCCTGGCACCGCGTCACGGCGCTCGCGCGCAAGGACGCCAGCGAGCTGATGCGCAATCCCGGCGCCGTGATTCCGCCGATCCTGATGGTGTTCGCGTCGCTGTTGCCGCTGTTTCTCGTCATCTCCATCCTGCCGAAGGTCCTCGGGCGGACGCTCGATCAGTCGGGCGAGTTCGCCGAAGCGGCCGCGAACGCGGCCGGCCTGATTCCCGAGCTCGCTGGGTTGTCCGGCGATGCCCTGATCCAGACGTTCCTGTTTCACCAGTTCTCGCTGTTGCTGCTGCTGGTGCCGATCGTCTCGGCGACGGCGCTGGCTACGCACGCGATCATCGGTGAGAAGCAGTCAAAGGCGCTCGAGCCGCTGCTGGCCACGCCGATCTCGACCATCGAGCTGCTGGCCGCCAAGACGCTGACGCCGTTCCTGTTCGCACTCGGCCTGACGTGGATCGCAGCCGCCCTCGAAGTCGTCGGCGTCATCGCGATCGCCGAGCCCGGCGTCGGGCGATCGATTATCGGACCGCGGTTGTTCATCCTGTTCGGGGTGCTGGGCCCGCTCGTCGTGCTGGCATCGCTCCAGGTGTCGGTGATCGCCTCATCGCGAGCGAGCGATCCGCGCTCGGCGCAACAGCTCACGGCGCTGCTGATCCTGCCGATCACCGCCATCTTCGTCGCCCAACTGATGGGACTCGTCGTGGTTGGTCCCGAGGTGATTCTCATGGGCGCCCTCGGCTGCCTGATCCTCAACGGCTTCCTGGCCTGGGCCGGTGTGCGAGTCTTTCAGCGCGAATCGATCCTCACACGCTGGCGGTGAGCGGGAGGCGCTCGGGCCGGACGCCGTTTGATCCGGAGGGAGCGAGAGCGGGCGAGAGGCCTGAGCGAGCTAGTGATCGCGCGAGAGGGTTCCTATGGCCGGTCAGGTTTCTTGCAGGCAACATCAACGGTTGGCCTATCTCCTCCGGGCCAATCGTTGATTTGCCCAGCCCTCTCGAGCGACCGGAGGAGCAATGGCGTCCGGCGATGATCGCGCGCCGGTCGACAAACAGGGCGTTGACACCGGGGCGGTGACTGAATGAATATTCATTCAGCGATGCGTTCCAGCTCATCCGCACGGCGCCTCACAGTGGTCCGGCAGCCCGCCGCCGCGGGGGACAAGCGCGACTTGATCCTCAAGGCCGCCACCAAGGTCTTTGCCCAGAACGGCTACTTCCAGTCGCAGGTCGCCGACGTCGCCAGGGTCGCCGGCGTCGCCGCCGGCACCGTCTATCTCTATTTCAAGAGCAAGGACGATCTGCTCGTCTCGATCTTCGAGCGGTCGATGAGCGAGGTGCTCGCTGAAGGGCGGGCGGCGATCGCGAACGTTCACGATCCCGCGGAGCGGCTCGGCAAGCTCGCCCACTTGCATCTCGAACGCCTCGGCCGCGACAAGGATCTCGCCGTCGTCTTCCAGGTCGAGCTGCGGCAGTCGGTGAAGTTCATGGAGCGTTTTTCGGAAACGTTCCTGCAGGATTACTTCAAGCTGATTCGGCAGGCGATCGCGGACGGCCAGCAGAGCGGCGCGTTCCGCAAGGACATCAGCGCGACCACCGCCACCAAGATCTTCTTCGGCGCCCTCGACGAGATGGCCACCAACTGGGTGCTGAGCCGTCGCAAGTACGACCTTAGCGCCGAAGCGGACGCGGTCGTCAATCTCTTCATCCACGGAGTCCAACGCCAGTGATTTCAATCAACTCCGTCACGGTGCTGGGCGCCGGCACCATGGGCGCGCAGATCGCGCTGCACTGCGCGAACGCGGGGATTCCCGCGCTGCTGCTCGACCTCACGGCGGACGCCGCCAAGCAGGGTCTCGAGAAAGCGCGCAAGCTGAAGCCGGATCCGCAGTTCACACCCGACGCGTTCAAGCTCGTGACCACCGGCGGCTTCGACACGCATCTCGACCTGATCGCGAAGACCGACTGGATCATGGAAGCGATCGTCGAGCGCCTCGACATCAAGCAGCAGTTGCTCGCGAAGGTTGACCAGCAGCGGCGTCCCGGATCGATCGTCAGCTCGAACACCTCGGGCATTCCGATTGCCGCGATCGCCGAAGGCCGCTCCGACGATTTCCGCAAGCACTGGCTTGGCACGCACTTCTTCAATCCGCCGCGCTACCTGCGCCTGCTCGAGATCATTCCGACCGCTGAGACGGATCCGGCCGTGATCGCGGCGATGGTGAAGTTCGGCGATCACGTCCTCGGCAAGGGCGTCGTGATCGCCAGGGACACGCCGAATTTCATCGCCAACCACGTCGGCCTCTACGGTGTCGCCCGCACCCTGGACGCACTTGCCGGCGGCACGTACACGATCGAAGAAATCGACGCGATCACCGGCCGCGCGCTTGGCCGGCCCGGCAGCGCCACGTTCCGGACGATGGATATCGCCGGAGTCGATGTGCTCGCCCCACGTGTTGCGCAATCTCAGCGAGCACCTGACCACCGAATCGGATCGCCAGGCGTTCGCCGTCGCGCCGCTGGTCGAGAAACTGATCGCGAACGGCGCGCTCGGCGAAAAGACCGGCAAGGGGTTCTACGAGCGGCGCAAGAGCGCCGCCGGCGAAACCGAGATCTGGACGCTCGATCCGGCAACGCTTCAATACCGCCCGAAGCAATCGGCGCGCATCGGCTCGATCGAAGCCGGCAAGTCGATCGATGACGTCGGCGAGCGCGTGCGGATGCTGTTCAACAGCAAGGACAAAGCGGGCGAATTCCTGCGCGAGACGCTCGCGCCGACGCTCGTCTACACGGCGCGCATCACGCCGCAGATCGCGCATTCGATTGACGATGTCGATCGCGCCATGCGATGGGGGTTTGGCTGGGACCTCGGGCCGTTCGAGTTGTTCGACGCGATCGGCATCACGGAGGTGCTGGCCGCCGCGCAAGGCACGCACTCCATGGAAGGCGGCGTGCCGGAGCTGATCGCCAGCCTGCTCGTAGGCGGACGTCACAAGTTCCGCGACGGCCTCGTCACACCGGCCGCGGCGGACCTGCAGATCCTGCGCGCGGCAAAGGAACAGCACCGCGTCATCAAGAAGAACGGCGGCGCCAGCCTCGTCGATCTCGGCGACGGCGTGATCGCCGTCGAGTTCCACTCGAAGATGAACGCGATCGGCGGCGACACCATCCAGATGCTGCAGGCCGGCGTCAAGGAAGCCGCCAAGAACGGCGTCGCGCTGGTGATCGGCAACGACGCGCCGAACTTCTCCGCCGGCGCCAACCTGATGCTGGTGCTGCTCGAAGCGCAGGAAGGCAACTGGGACGAGATCGACATGATGATCCGCGCCTTTCAGGGCGCAACGATGGCGCTGAAGTACAGCCCGGTGCCGGTGGTGGCGGCTCCCGCGGGGCTGGCGCTTGGCGGTGGCACCGAGATCCCACTGCACTGCGATCGCGTGCAGGCGGCCGCGGAAACCTACATGGGTCTGGTCGAGGTCGGCGTCGGCCTGATCCCTGGTGGCGGCGGCACCAAGGAAATGCTGGTGCGCGCGATGGCGCAGCTGCCGACACCGCAGAGCGATCCGCTGCCGTATGTGTCGAAGGCGTTCGAGACGGTCGCGCTCGCCAAGGTGTCGGCGAGCGGCCCGGATGCGCAACGCCTCGGGTATCTGTCGCCGATGGATTCGTTCACGATGAACCGCGAGCGGCTGATGGCCGATGCGAAGGCCAAGGCCCTCGAGCGCGTGCGCGAGGGCTACCACATGCCCGCCCCTCGCAACGCCATCCTCGTCGGCGGCGAATCGGTGACCGCCACGCTCAACCTCGGCGTCCATCTGATGTGGCGCGGCGGCCGCGCCAGCGATCACGACAAACTAATCGGCCAGAAGCTGGCCCACATCTTTGGCGGCGGCAACCTGCCGCATGCGACGACGGTGACCGAGCAGTACTTGCTCGATCTCGAGCGCGAAGCCTTCATGAGCCTGCTCGGCGAGCGCAAGACCCTCGAGCGCATTCAACACACGCTCACAACCGGAAAGCCGCTGCGAAACTAATGGTCGATCGCGGGAACGGAACACCGATCGTGCTGATCCCAGGCTTACACGGCCGCTGGGAGTGGATGGGTCCCGCCGTGGACGCGCTGTCGCAGCATCATCGGGTCATTACGTTTTCGCTGTGCGACGAGCGCACCAGTCCGTTCCCGTGCGACCCGGCCAGGGCCTTCGAGAACTACGTATCGCAAGTTGCGCTCGCGCTCGAGCGCGCCAAGGTCGAACGGGCCGTGATCGCCGGGGTTTCTTTCGGAGGATTGATCGCCGCGGAATTCGCCGCTCGCAATCCCGATCGTGTGACCGGCTTGGTGCTGGCGTCCGCGCTCCACGCCTCGTGGCAGCCAAACAAGGAGCAGCAGCGCTTTCTCGACGCTCCCACGCTCATGAGCCCGCTGTTCATTGCCACGGCGCCGACGCGAATGAGGCCGGAAATGGTGGCGGCGATGCCGGCGTTCGGCGCACGCCTCCGTTTCACATTGAGCAGCGGAGCCCGCGCGGTCATGTCCCCGACATCGCCGGCGCGGATGGCCCGGCGAATTGCCTGGGCGAAGTCGCATCACTTTGCCGACGTCCATCGCGTGACAGCGCCGACGCTGGTCGTGACCGGCGAAGAGCGGCTCGACCGCGTCGTGCCGGTGGATGTGACGCGGCGATACCTCGCTGACATCGATGCCGCCGAGCACGTGGTGCTCGAGCGCACCGGCCACATCGGCATTCTGACGAGGCCCGCGGCGTTTGCGAAAGTGGTCGAAAGGTTCATGAGTGTCGCCAGACTTTCTGCGTGAGATCGCGGGCCCGGCCGGCCCGCTCGAGGCGCTGCTCGACGAGCCCGCCGGCGAGCCGCGCGCCGTCGCCGTGTTTGGCCACCCGCATCCGCTCCATGGCGGGACCATGCACACCAAGGCGTTGTATCAGGCCGCCAAGGCGATGCCGCGGATCGGCGTCGCCGCGCTCCGCTTCAACTTCAGGGGCGTCGGCAGAAGCGCCGGCACGTTTGATTCCGGGCCCGGCGAGCAGGAAGACTTCAAGGCCGCGATCGCTTTTGTGAGCGAGCGATTT
>JAYWEJ010000240.1:0-3462 GCA_043779345.1 Acidimicrobiia bacterium
CGCGCGGCCGCACGACGTGCCGGTCGAGGAACAGCGCCATGATCGCCGCCGTCTGCCGTCCGAACTCCGGGATCGCGTCGAACGCGTGCGGCGCGCCCTCGTAGACGTGCAGCTCCGCCTTCGCACCGGCGTCGATGAGCGCGCGGTACATCCGAAAGCTCGCCTCAACGGGCACAAGCTCGTCCTTGTTGCCGGTGATCAGCATCGTCGGCGGAAACACCTTGCTGGCGTACGTGATTGGGCTCGCCGCCTTCGCGGTCTCTTCGGGGTAGCCGGCGCCGAACAGGAAGTTGAGCTGCTCCGGCAGCTCGCGCCGCGGCGTGTACAGCAGCGCCGGCGCGTAGAACGCGATGCACGCCGCGACATCCGTGCTCACTCCCGCGTTGCCGCCGTCGCCCTCGAACTCCGCGACGTGCGGCGTGCCCGCGATCATCAGCGACAGGTGCCCGCCCGCCGAGTTACCCGATACCGCGATCTTGCCTGCGTCGATGCCCAGTCGCTCGCTGTTCGCGCGCATCCATCGTAGCGCCGCCTTCGCATCGTGGATCTGCGCCGGCCACTTCGCTTCGCCGCTCAGGCGGTACTCGCACGACACGCATGTGTAGCCGATCCGCCCGAGCAGGATGCCGTAGCCGCGGAGCTGCGACCGGTCGCCCGTCGTCCATGCGCCGCCGTGCACCAGCAGCACACCGGCGCCGTTCGATGTGCCCGGCGGCGGCGTGTACACGTCCGCCTTCAGCTCACGCCCGCCGCACGTCCCGACGACGACGCCTTCCTTCACCGTCACGCGTCCGCTCTGCTGCTCTGCCATTGTCAAGCTCCCCGGAATTGCTCGTGCTTCGATCTGACACTACGACGGCACGGGGCGATGCGCAACCTCGGGCACACTGCCTGCGCTCGCGCCAACAACGAGAGCCCCACCTGAACTGTGAGTTGCGAGCCTGGGCCCCGGATCTATCGCAGCCCGGCGTTGCCGGTTTCGGGGGGCGTGATTACTGCGACCCTGACACCGAGCATCCCGCGCACGAAGCGGTCGAGGGGGATGCGGTCGATGCGCACTGTCACATAGTCATCCTCGGTTTGGGCGTCAATCGGCAGTCCGGCAAAGTAGCGCTCGTACGTCGCGGTCTCGATCGTCATGCCGCCTGCCGGCCCGAGGATGACATCTCCGTCCTGGACACGAAGCGCCATGCGCGTCCAGTGCTCCCCATCTGCCACGTAAGCCGCCAGCAGGTATCTGGCGCTGGCGGCGTAGTAGCCCCTCGGCGCAAACGAACCGCAGATGCTAAGGAAGTTGCCGGCCTCCCGGTTCCGCAGCCCGCGTTCGTATACGGCGCGAGCCTCGGCGTCGATCGTGATGCGTGCGCCCGCCTCGCCCGCGTAGACAGCGCGCACGTCGAGGATCGCGCGGTAGCCGGTCAGATCCTCCGGTATCGAGGTCGCCGTTGGCGAAAGCGTAGGCGTAGGATCCTCCGGCGTCGCGCTCGGCGTCCGTTGTTCGCTGCGCGTCAGCGTCGCGAAGGGCGTGGGCGATTCCGCGGGAGCAGCAGTCGCAGTGGGCGTGAAGGTCGCCATAAGCGGCTGTTCGTTCGCCGCGCCGCCGACATCGGCGACATCGACGAGCGCGATCAGCGGGGCGCCGCGAGCGATCATCTCGAAGGTGTCAGGGCCGAGCGTACAGGCCATCGCGCGGGGAGCGCCTCCACGCAAACCTGCGCCAGCGACCGTCCACACGACCGCAGCCACCAACGCCAGTCTGATCACCCGCACGACGTCCACCTCCTTCGTATGAGGTAGAACGCTGCAGAAGTGAAAAGGTTAACGGCCGACGATTCAGAACCTCCGTCAGCCGACCAACCCGCCGATTCCGCCTATAGAGGCAGCAAATAGCAACTAGCCTTCCGCAATCACGCGGCCTACAATCTATCGTTAACTCACTGAAAGGACAGGGACACCGAACATGGCACGCAAGAACGGCGCCAGCGCCGCCGCCAACGAGATGCCCGCCGCCACCTACACATTCAGCTTCCAGGCGCAGTATCCGAACAAACCGGGCATGCTCGCGCAAATCGCCACGGCCATCGGGGAGTGCGGCGGCAACATCGGCGACATCGACGTGATCAAGTCGACCGGCGCCGCGATCGTCCGCGAGATCAGTGTCTCGGCACGTGACAGCGAGCACGCGCAGGAGATCGTCGACCACGTCAAGGCGATCAAGTCGGTGAGCATCAAGAATGTCGCCGACCGCATCTACCTGAGCCACAAGGGCGGCAAGATCGAGATCCGCAACAAGGTGCCGGTCGCGACGCGCCGCGACCTCTCCGTCGTCTACACGCCCGGCGTCGCGCGCGTCTGTCTCGCGATCGACAAGGATCCCGACCTCGCGTACAGCCTGACGATCAAGGGCAACACCGTCGCCATCGTCAGCGATGGCACGGCGATCCTCGGCCTCGGCGATCTGGGCCCGAGGGCCGCCATGCCCGTGATGGAGGGCAAGGCGATGCTCTTCAAGGCGTTCGGCGGCGTCGACGCGTGGCCGATCTGCGTCGACACGAAGGATCAGGACGAGATCGTCGAACTCGTGAAGCATATCTCGCCGGGCTTCGGCGGCATCAACCTGGAAGATATCTCCGCGCCGCGCTGCTTCTACATCGAGGAGCGGCTCAAGAAGGAGCTGGACATCCCCGTCTTCCACGACGACCAGCACGGCACGGCCGTCGTCGTGCTCGCGGCGCTGCTCAACGCGCTGCGCATCGTCAAGAAGGAGCCGCAGGATCTGAAGGTCGTCGTGCTCGGCGTCGGCGCGGCGGGCGTCGCCTGCTCGAAGATCCTCATGTCAGCCGGCGTCAGGAACATCATCGGCTGCGACCGCTCCGGCATCATCCACAAGGGCCGCGCCGAGAACATGAACTTTATGAAGGAGTGGTTCGCCGACCACACAAACCTCGAAGCCGTCAGCGGCTCCGTCAGCGACGCGATGGAGGGTGCGGACCTCTTCCTCGGTCTCGCCGGCCCCAACCAGATCACCGTCGAGGATCTCAAGAAGATGAACCGCGACGCGATCGTCATGGCGATGGCCAACCCCGACCCGGAGATCCGCCCCGAGCTGGCCGCGCCCTACGTGCGCGTGATGGCGACCGGCCGCAGCGACTTCCCCAATCAGATCAACAACGTGCTCTGCTTCCCCGGCCTCTTCCGCGGCGTGCTCGACGTCCGCGCGCGAGAGATCAACGAGCCGATGAAGCTGGCCGCCGCCGAGGCGATCGCCGCCGCCGTGAGCAAGCAAGAGCTTGGCCCAGAGTACATCATCCCGAGCGTCTTCCACCCGACCGTCTTCAAGAACGTCGCCCGCGACGTCGCCGCGAAGGCGATCGAGACCGGCGTCGCCGAGCGCGAACGCAAAGCCGTCTCGACGTTTATGTAGCGCGAGGGACTGCGGCTCACAACAGCATAGTAAGGAGC
>JAYWEJ010000241.1:0-8129 GCA_043779345.1 Acidimicrobiia bacterium
AAGGCGCTGGTGGCGCTCGAGGAAGTGCATGTCAACGTTCCCAACGAGAACTACCGGCGCATCGTCACGGATTTCCTGAAGGCGCGGCGTGTCCCGCTGCGGCGCGTCTTCTTCCATTTCATTCCGACCAACGAAGCCTGGGCGCGCGATCATGGTCCGGCGTTTGTCCTGCGCAAACGCCGTGGCAAAACCCAGGCGGCGATCGTCGACTGGGGCTTCAACGCGTGGGGCGGCAAGTATCCGCCCTGGGATTCCGACGACGCGGTGCCGACGCGCATCGCCGAGGAACTGACGCTGCCGGTGTTCTGTCCCCGCATCGTCATGGAAGGCGGCGCGGTTGATTTCAACGGCGCCGGCACCGTGATGACGACGACGTCGTGCCTGTTGAACAGGAATCGCAACCGGGGGCTGTCGAAGAAGCGCATCGAGAAATATCTGCGCGACTACTACGGACAGCAGCACGTGATCTGGCTCGGTGAAGGCATCGAAGGCGACGACACCGACGGCCACATCGACGACCTGGCGCGCTTCGTCGACGAGCGGACGATCGCGATCGGCATCGAGACCAACCAGCGCGATCCGAATTTCGCGATCCTGCAGAAAGCCCGCCGCGCCCTCGACCGCGCCCGCGATCAGGATGGCAATCCATTCGACATCGTCGAATTACCGATGCCGAGGCCAATCGCGTACGACGGCCAGCGCCTACCCGCGACCTACCTCAACTTCTACTTCGCGAACGGTTCACTGCTCGTGCCCACGTTCGGCCAGCGCGATCGCGATCGCAAAGCGATTGCGATTCTTCAGCGCCGGTTGCCGAAACGCAAGGTGATCGGCGTCGATTGCCGGAAGTTGATCTGGGGCCTCGGCGCGATTCACTGTTTTACGCAGCAGCAGCCTCAGTTCTAACAATCCCAAGCTCAGCAATCTGTAATTAACCAGCAGTCCCAAATCTGAGATCTGAGATGGGTCGGCTCTGTATTTGCATAACTCCAAAGCTGAGTGACGCGCCAATTCCAGCTGCTGGCTGATCAGGCGTTTTCCCGGACAGCGGGTGCCCCTCTCGTGGGCGGGAATGCCGTTCGTCTGCTCAAAGATGGGTGCGAAAACTACCCCAATTGGCTCGAGGCGATTCGCTCAGCTCAGCATTCCATCCACTTCGAAACCTACATCCTCCACGAAGACAAGGTCGGCAAGGTGTTCGCGGAGGCGTTGTGCGAGCGCGCGCGGGCAGGCGTCAAGGTGCGGCTGCTGATCGACTGGCTCGGCAACTTCATGAAGACCTCGCCGAAGTTCTGGCGGATGTTGCGGCACTGCGGAGTCGAGGCGAGGAGTTTTGGCTATCCCTCTATCGACTCGCCGCTCGGCTGGGTGTCCCGCGATCACCGCAAGTCGCTGATCATCGACGGTCGCGTCGCGTTCGTGAGCGGGTTGTGTGTCGGTGACGACTGGACCGACGATGGCCATGAAGCGCAACGCGATACCGGCGTGATGATCCAGGGTCCGGCCGTCGCGGATGTGGGGGCCGCGTTCGCCGAATCCTGGGCGACGACCGGCCCGCCCGTCCCGCTGGAGGAATTGCCGGTGGCGAACCTGATCCCGCCTGCCGGCGACGTCTCCCTGCGCGTCATCGCGACGATGCCGTCGACCTGGGGCGTCTTCAAGCTCGATCAGCTGGTGGCCTCGGTGGCGCGTGAAACGCTGTGGGTCACCGACGCCTACTTCGTCGGCGTGTCGGCGTACATGAACGCGCTGATCGCCGCATCGCGGGACGGCGTCGACGTCCGGCTGCTCGTGCCCGGCACGGTGGACGTGTTCGGCGTCGGCGCCATGAGCCGCGCCGGTTATCGTGCCCTGCTCGACGGCGGCGTCCGCATTTTCGAGTGGAACGGCGTGATGCTCCACGCCAAGACCGCGGTGGCCGACGGCCGCTGGGCCCGGGTCGGATCGACCAATGCCAACATCACCAGCTGGTTCGGCAACTGGGAGCTCGACATCGCCGTCGAAGATGAAAAGTTCGGCGCCGAAATGCTGGCGATGTTCGAGCGCGACCTGCAGAATTCGACCGAGGTGGTGCTGAAGGCCAGCAAGCTGCGCACCATCGAGCGCCGCCGCACGCCGCGCATCGAGGAATGGCGCACGCGCGGACGCAGCACCCGGCGCGCCGCCGCGGCCGGCGCGATCCGCATGGGCCGGACCCTTGGCGCGGCCATCACCAAGCGCCGCGAAGTGGGCGCCGCGGAAGCCTACAACTTGTTCTGGAGCTCGCTGATCGTCCTGGGCATGGGACTGCTCTTCCTCAAGTGGCCCAAGTCGATTGCCATACCCCTTGGCGTCTTGGCCGTCTGGTACGCCGTCGCCGGGCTCTTCCAGGCGTGGCGCCTCTACGTGCAAGAAACGACGGCGGATACGGCTGGTACTGTTCGGGAAACCGTTGATACGGTTGAAGATAAGCGTCATGTGCCCCAGCAGAGCACGCACCGACCCGCGTGATATGATCGGTGTTTCGCTTGATTGCCGGTAAGTGGGCCTAGCGCCCCGGTCCCGGCGGAAGGACACCGATCGTGAAAGCCAACATCCATCCGGAATACAAAGAGGTCAAGGTTCATTGCGCGTGCGGCGCGGCTTGGCTGACCCGCAGCACCAGCACCGACATGCACCTCGACATCTGCTCGCAGTGCCACCCGTTCTTCACCGGCCGCCAGAAACTGATCGACACCGAGGGCCGCGTCGACCGCTTCACCAAGAAGTTCGGCGCGCAGACGGTCGAGAAGAAGAAGGTTGCCGCGAAGGCCGTCAAGGACGCCAAGGCCAAGACCGTGAAGAAAAAGTCCGCCTAGAGCGGGTAGCTCAACGTTGCCCCGAGCAGCGTGACCAGCAGGATCACGACGGGCGCGAGCGCCAAAAAGACGATGAAGGTGTAGCCCATCACGTCGCGCGCTCGCAGCCCGAAAATCCCCAGCGTCGGCAACATCCAGAACGGCTGCAGCAGGTTCGCGAGCGCCTCGCCGAGATCGTACGACGCGACGACCCAGCCCAGATGCACCTTCAGCTCGTGCGCCGCCTGCATCACGTACGGCGCTTCAATCACCCACTTCGATCCGCCCGACGGCACGAACACGCCGAGCACCGCCGAATAGATCGCGACCACCGCGGGAAAGCTTTCGCGCGTTGAAATACTGACGAACGCATTCGCCAGCCGCTCGTTGAGGTGTGTCGTCGTGATGATCGCCGCGATGCCGGCGTAGAACGGAAACTGCAGGATCACGCCCCACACCGCCGGCGTCGCCGCCTGCACCGCGTGCATCAACCGCGCCGGGGTCCGGTGCAGCAGCACACCGGCGATCAGGAACGTCAGGTTGAGGATGTTGATGGTGATCGCGTTCAGCGGCTCCGGCGCGCGATTGAAGTAGCGGGCGATGAAGATCACGCCCATCGCCACGACCAGCAGATTCAGGATCGGCGAATGTTCCAGCCAGGCGCCGGGAGGAACCGGTCGCACCGGCGGTGGCGGCTCGGCGATTTCGCTCTTGCCGAGATCGATGCCAAGCATCGCCGCGGTCTTTGCCTTCGCGGCCGGCGGCGTCGCCAGCCACATCACCGCCACCACGACGACGATCTCGACGAGGACGGACACGATGCTCTGCCACAGGAAAATCGTGTGGCGAAACGGGATCAGCCCGCCCGGGAGGATGCCGCCCGCCGCGACGATGTCGCGGATCTGCGGCTGCAGGGCCCCGGGCGTCGCCATCTGCAGCGCCGCGGAGCCGCTCAGCCCCTGCGCCCAGATGCTGCCGATGCCGAGCATGCTCGCGGCCGCGAGCGCGCGATAGTCCACGCCGGCGACGCGCCTGGCCACCTCGCGCGCCAGCATCGCGCTGAACACGAGGCTGAAGCCCCAGTTGAACCACGACGTCGCAAGCGCGAAGAACGTGACGAGCACCACCGCTCCGCGCGGCGTGCTGGCCCAGCCGGCAATCCCGCGAATCGCCCGTCCCATCGGCGCCGACGTCGCCAGCACGTGGCCGGTGATGATGATCAGCGACATCTGCAGCGTGAACGGGATCAGATCCCAGAAGCCGTTGCCCCAGGCGTCGACGACCTGCAACGGCGATGACGGTGTCCAGATGAGCGCGGCGCCGAAGACCAGCACGGTCGCCAGCAACGCGAAGATGAAGGCATCGGGGATCCAGCGCTCGGTCCAGGCGGTCAGGCGCAGCGCGGCCCGCGCCACTATCCCTGGTTGCTCATCCATCGGCCGGATTGTAGCCGTTTAGTTCAAGGGAAGCATCGCGTGGTCGTATCGAGCCAGCTTGCGCTCGAGACGATCGAGCCGGTGCTGCACGCGCGCGGGATTGGCGACGCCTTCACTGAGCAGGTCGAGCGCGTGCTGGCGCGCCGCACGCAGGTCCTTGAGGCGATGCTCGTGATGAATCGCGAGCGCTTCCTTGGCCTCTCGCCGCAGCGCCGCGGCGCACCGCGGCAGCACCGCCAGCTCGTTCCACGCCTCGGCGGCTTCATGCGGCCGGCGATCGCGCCGGCGGACCCACGCCAGGCGCCGCAACGCCTCGCCGTGCACTTCCGGTTCGGCGCCGATGCGCTTCGCGAACTCGATGGCCCTGAGCAGCGACGCTTCGGCGTTGTCGTAGGCGCCGCCCTTCTCGTAGACACGCGCCAGCCCGTAGGCCTCCTGCGCCGTGATCGCCGCCGACGGCCCGCGCGTGATCAACACGATGGCGCGCGCCAGCACCGCGGCGAGCGAGATCAGGTCGAGGCGGTTGTGCTCCATCACCGCTTCGAGCGGGCGCGCGTCGCCGCTGCGCACGAACGTGAAGAAGCGCGAGGGAATTTCGTAACCGGGCACATCGCCGACGCGATGCAGTCCCGCGATCTGTTTCTCGAGCACCGCCAGCGAGCAGCTCGCATCGTCGGGATCGGGCGTCCCGCCGGCGAGCGGCCGCTGCCGCCACATGCGACGCGCCGGATGCAGCAGGTCGAGGTGCGGCACGCCGTCGAGCGGGCACGGCACGCGGTGGAACATGAATCGCGTTTCGATCAGCGGCACGTCGAAGGTGCGGCCGTTGTAGGTGCACAGCGCGCCATGGGCCTTCGCCCACTCCTGCATCGCGTTCAGCAGCGTCCGCTCGTGCTCGAATCCCGGCAGCAGGAACTGGCGGACGCGGATTGAGGTGCCCGCGATCGCCGCGCAGCCAATCAGGAATGCCTGCGTGCCGGCGCCGCTGAAGAGTCCGGTCGTCTCGAGGTCGAGAAACAGTACGCGTCGAGGCGGGTCTTCAGACCCGCCTGCGGCGATGCCCTGTGCCGATGGCCAGGCCTTCGCCATCAGCTGCATCGCATCGTCACCCTCCGTGATGGTCGAGACGATCTCGCCGATCGGCGTGCGGCCGTGCAGCATGTCGGCGCTGTATTCGCGATCGACGACGATCACCGCGCCATCGGAATGCTCGACGACAGCGCCGCCGAGCGTGAGCGCGGCTCGCACGTGATCGGGCGGGTCTAAAGACCCGCCTCTACGAGCGACGTTTTCGACGTGTCGAAGCGCGTCTTCAGACGCGCCTGCCGATGGCGACACCACGGGCACCGCGGAGCGGTGGTTCCGGACGATGTCGCGAAGTCGATCGAGCGTGGCCATTCGTCAGGAAAAGCTAGAAAGGCACTTCTTCTACGCGCTCCGGCAGCGCCTGCGTGCCCGCAGAGGCAAGCAGATGTTCGAGTATACGCAACGCCACGGTTTTTGCGAGGGGTCCGGTTTCGCCAATCGGGCCGACGCACATCGGGCAGCCGTTGTCGCAATCGCAGCTCGCGATCAGCGCGCTCGTCTTCGATAGCAGCTCGGGCTGCATCCCCCACAGCGGCGCGCTGAAGCCGATGCCGCCTGGGTAGGCGTCGTAGAGGAAAATGCGCGGCGTATCATCGCCGTCCGTCTCGCCGGCGTTGACCGAGAGGCCAACGTCGCGCCCGTCGCACATCAGCAGCAGCTGCGCGATCTGCTTCATCGCGAACGCCAGGCCGATCACGCCGTCGCGGCGATCGTCGGTGGCATACGGCAGCGCGTTGACGATCGCGAGCGGAACCTCGAGCCAGTACGAGGTGGTGTGCATCTGCTGCTCGGGCAGATCGAGCTCGCCCGATCCGACGTTCTCGTTGGTCTGGAAGCGGATCTTCTTGAACCCGACCACGCGCGACACCACCTGCACTTCGCCGTGCAGCGCCACCTTCGGCGTGTCCTCGGCGAAGCGATCGAGGATCGTCACCTTCGTATAGGTGATCGCGGTCGTGTAGTAATCGCAGTCGACTTCGCGCACGTGCGCCTTGCGGCCGACGAAGTCGAGCTCCTCGACCTGGAAGATCTTCCCTTCGACCATGTAGATGGCCTTGGGATGGAGCGTCGACAGCGCGCTGGTGAAATCAGTCTCGCCGATCACCTTTGAGCCGGCGGTGTGATCGGTGATCACGAAGTTGTCCGACGACACCGATCGCAGGCTGACCGCGTTGGCCGGATACGACTCGCTCGTCCAGTGCCACTGCCCTTCGGCATCCTCGCCGCCCGAGCGATGCACCAGCCCCGATTCCTGCAGCACGCTGAGCACGTCCTGGACGTTGACCTCGCCGTAACTCTCCTCGGTCGTGAACGGCAGCTCGAACGCCGCGCACTTCACGTGATCGACGAGGATGTGCAGGTTGTCGGGATTGACGAGCGCATGTTCGGGCGAGGCGTCGAAGAAGAACGCCGGATGCCGCGCCACGAACTGATCGATCGGCGCGCTCGACGCGACCATCACCGCCGCCGACTGCCCGGAGCGGCGGCCGGCGCGGCCGGCGCGTTGCCACGTCGAGGCGATGGTGCCCGGGTACCCCGCCATCACGCAGACGTCGAGGGCGCCGATGTCGATGCCGAGCTCGAGCGCGTTGGTCGAGACCACGCCGCGGACCTGGCCGGCGCGCAATCCCTTCTCGATCTCTCTCCGCCGCAACGGCAGATAGCCGCCGCGATAGCCGCGAATGCGCTCCGGCATGCCGGGCACGTCCTCGAAATCTTCCTTGAGATACGTCGTCAAGATCTCCGTCGACAGCCGGCTCTGCGCGAACACGATCACCTGCAGGTTGCGGCGCAGGAATTCGCCCGCGACCCGGCGCGATTCCGCGATGTAGGAGCGGCGGATACCGAGCTCGCGATTGACGACCGGCGGATTGACGAAGACGAAGAACTTCTCGCCTCTCGGCGCGCCGCTCTTCTGGACCAGCTCGAACGGTTTTTCCGCGAGGCGCTCCGCGAGCTCCGCGGGGTTGGCGATCGTCGCTGACGAGCAGATGAACTGCGGATTCGATCCGTAATGCCTGCAGATGCGCTGCAGCCGCCGCAACACGTTGGTGAGGTGGCTGCCGAACACACCTCGATACGCATGCAGCTCGTCGATGATCACGAAGTCGAGGTTCTCGAACAGCTTCGCCCACCGCGGATGGTGCGGCAGGATCCCCGAGTGCACCATGTCGGGATTGCTGAGGACGATGTGGGCGCGCGTGCGGATGGTGCGGCGCGCATCCTGCGGCGTGTCGCCGTCGTAGGTGTGGATGCCGATCGCCTCGCCGCCAGCCTCGCCAATTCCAGCGTCCTTTAGAGCGGCGGCCAGCTCGTGCAGCTCCGCCATCTGATCCTGCGCCAGCGCCTTGGTCGGAAACAGATACAGCGCGCGCGCCGATGGCTTCTTCAGGATCCGATCGAGGACCGGCAGGTTGTAGCAGAGCGTCTTGCCCGACGCCGTCGGCGTCGTGACCACGACCTGCCGTCCGTTCGCGACGTGCGCGAAGGCCTCGGCCTGGTGCGTGTAGAGCTGCGTGACGCCGCGCGATTCGAACGCCGCGCGCAAGCGCGGGTCGATGTCCGCGGGGAACGGGGCGTAGGCGGCCTCAACCGCCGGCAGGCGGCGCACCGCCGTCACGACGTCGTCCGGGGTGTCGGGCCTGTCGAGCGCCTCGCCTGAGTTGAGGACCGAGAGCGCGGACTGCAGCGCGACCTGCTTGCGTTCCGAAGGTCGTAGAGCAGGTAGAGCCATGGGTAATCGTGTGAAATGCTACACGATCAACCGCCGAAAGCGAAAATTCATCAAAAC
>JAYWEJ010000242.1:0-8100 GCA_043779345.1 Acidimicrobiia bacterium
TCGCCGCACGTCGACAAGAAGTCGCGCGAGCAGTTCGAGGTCCGCACCCACAAGCGCCTGATCGACATCTTCGAGCCGACGCCGCAGACGGTTGACGCGTTGATGAAGCTGGATCTGCCGGCGGGCGTCGATGTGGAAATTAAGGCGTTCGGCAAGGAACACGGGAAGTAGCCCCCGGCTACTACTGAGACAAGAATCATGGTTACAGCAATCATCGGTAAGAAGGTCGGCATGACCCAGCTGTTCCTCGAAGACGGAACGCTGGAGCCTGCCACCGTGCTGCAGGCCGGTCCCTGCATCGTCGTCCAGTCGAAGTCGGCGCAGACCGACGGCTACGACGCGGTGCAGCTCGGGCTGGTCGAGACCAAGCCGATCCGCAACGCCAACAAGGCGCTGACGGGTCATCACAAGAAGGCCAACGTGCCGGCGACGCGCGTGCAGCGCGAAGTCAAGGTCGCGAAGGGCGCCGAAGCGCCGAAGCCCGGCGACCAGGTGCTGGTTTCGATCTTCAACCAGGGCGAGCGCGTCGACGTGATCGGCACCAGCAAGGGTCACGGCTTCCAGGGCGTCGTCAAGCGCCACCATTTCCGCGGCGGCGACGCCACGCACGGCTCGATGTTCCACCGCGCCCCCGGATCGATCGGCGCGTCCTCGTATCCGTCACGCGTCATGCCCGGCATGCGCGCGCACGGCCACATGGGCGTCGACCGCGTCACGGTGCGCAACCTCAAGGTCCTCAAGATCGACTCTGAGAACCACCTGATTCTCGTCAAGGGCGCCGTGCCCGGAGCGAACGGCGGTTACGTCGTGATTCGCAAGGCCGTGGCCGCGAAGCCCGAGCCGCGGCCGCAGCTGCAAGAGAAGCCGAAGAAGGGCAAGAAGTAGCCATATGAAGATTGATGTGGTTAACGCGCAAAACAAGAAGGTCGGCTCCCTCGACCTCAACGACAACGTGTTCGGCGGCCGCGTCAAGGCCGACCTGATTCACGAGTCCGTCGTCCGCCAGAACGCGGCCGAGCGCCGCGGCACGCACGCGACCAAGACCCGAGCGATGGTCAGCGGCAGCGGCAAGAAGCCCTGGCGCCAGAAGGGCACCGGCCGTGCCCGCGTCGGTGAAACGCGCAACCCGTTGTGGCGCCACGGCGGCATCACGTTCGGGCCGCAGCCGCGCAGCTACGAGTACTCGATCCCCAAGAAGGTCGAGAAGGGCGCGCTGCGCGCCGCCCTGATGCAGAAGCTGCAGGAAGGCTCGCTGATCGTCATCGACGCGCTGACCGCGTCGGAAGTCAAGACCAAGGTCGCGGTCGGCGTGCTCAAGTCGATCGGCGTCACCGGCAAGGCGGTGCTGGTCGACGCGCTGCTCGACGAAAAGTTCGCGCGGTCGGTCCGCAACATCGCCGGCGTGTCGCTGCTGCAGAGCAACCGCGTCACCGCGCGCGACGTGGCCAACACCCGCCAGGTCGTGCTGACCAAGGCGGCGGTCGAAAAACTGGAGGCGGCGCTCGGCGCGTAATCATGAAACTGACCGAAGTTATCCGCCGTCCGCTGGTCACCGAAAAGACCACGACCCTTCGCGACGATGGCAAGACCGTCGTCTTCGAGGTGTCGAAGGACGCGAACAAGATCGACATCAAGCGCGCCATTGAAAAGCTGCTGGGCGCGAAAGTGGCGGACGTGCGCACGTCCATCACCCGCGGCAAGTTGAAGCGCCAGGGCCGCTACGTCGGGCGCCGTTCGGACTGGAAGAAGGCGTACGTGACGCTGCGCGCGGGCGAGAAGCTGCCCGACTTCCTCGAGGGGGCGTAAAGAATCATGCCTATCCGTAAGTACAAACCGGTGACGCCGGGCCGCCGACAGATGACGGTCCTGACGTTCGACGAGATCACGACCGACACGCCGCACGCTCCGCTGACGGAGAAGCTGCAGCCCTCGGGCGGCCGCAACAGCACGGGCGAGCAGACGATCTGGTGGCGCGGCGGCGGTCACAAGCGCCTCTATCGGATCATCGATTTCAAGCGCGACAAGGCCGGCATCCCCGGCAAGGTCGCGACCATCGAGTACGACCCGAACCGCTCGGCGCGCATCGCGCTGATCACGTATGCGGACGGTGAGAAACGCTACATCCTCCAGCCGGTCGGCTTGAAGGTGGGCGATTCGATCATCGCCGGCGACAACGTCGACATCCTGACGGGCAACTGCCTGCCGCTGAAGAACATCCCGCTCGGCACGATGGTGCACAACGTCGAGCTGAAGCCGGGCAAGGGCGGCCAGATGGCGCGCAGTGCCGGCGCCGCCGTGCAGGTGGTCGCGAAAGAAGGCGACTACGTCTCGGTGAAGATGCCGTCGGGCGAAATTCGCAAGATCTACCTCGACTGCCTCGCCACCATCGGCCAGGTCGGCAACATCGATCACGAGAACGTGTCGATCGGCAAGGCCGGCCGCAGCCGCTGGCTGGGCAAGCGCCCGCACGTGCGCGGCGTCGCCATGAACCCGGTGGATCACCCGCTCGGTGGCGGTGAAGGCAAGACCTCGGGCGGCCGTCACCCGGTGACGCCGTGGGGCGTGCCGACGAAGGGCTACAAGACCCGCCGTCCGCAGCCGAGCGACAAATTTATCGTTCAGCGCAGAAGCAAATAACTATGAGCCGCTCACTCAAAAAAGGTCCGTTCGTCGACACCCATCTCCTCGAAAAGGTCGAGGCGATGAACCGCGCGAACGAAAAGAAGGTCGTCAAAACCTGGTCGCGCCGCTCGACCGTGATTCCCGAGATGGTCGGGCACACGCTGGCGGTGCACAACGGCAAGAAGTTCGTGCCCGTGTATCTCACCGAGAACATGGTGGGCCACAAGCTCGGCGAGTTCTCGCCGACGCGCCAGTTCAAGGGCCACTCCGCGCGCTCCGACAAGGCGACCTCGTCGGCGCCGGGGCAGGGCGCGCCGGCGGCACCGGCGGGGGGAAAGGGCTAAGCCATGGTGGTCGCAGAGGCTACGGCCAAGTACGTGCGCACCTCCGCCCAGAAGGCGGGACTGGTGCTCGATCTCATTCGCGGCAAGAACGTCAACCTGGCGCTGTCGGCGCTGCAGTTCAGCCGCAAGTCGGTGGCCCGCGACGTCGCGAAGGTGCTGCGCTCGGCGGTGGCCAACGCGCAGCAGCAGGACGCGTTCGGCGGCGACGTGGCGCGGCTGTTCGTCTCGAAGTGCCACGCCAACAACGGTCCGTCGCAGAAGCGGGTTCGTCCCGCGCCGATGGGCCGCGCGTTTCGCATCGTCAAGCGGACCACGCACCTCACCGTTGAAGTGACGG
This sequence comes from Acidimicrobiia bacterium, assembly GCA_043779345.1. Lineage (GTDB taxonomy): Bacteria > Acidobacteriota > Vicinamibacteria > Vicinamibacterales > UBA2999 > 12-FULL-67-14b. Next base: position 3,304 of record JAYWEJ010000242.1, read on the forward strand.
AGCGGGCCCAGGTGATCAAGGCCGTCGGGGCCGACGAGTCGAGCAAGGGATCGGCCAAGAAGGCGAATCCCGGTGCCAAATCCAAGCGCGGCAAGGCGGGACAACCCGCCGCCGCAGGTCAATAGGAGATAGCGTGGGCCAGAAAGTTCACCCTTACGGGTTCCGCATCGGGTTCAACAAGACCTGGAAGTCGCGTTGGTTCGCCAGCAAGGACTACGCGACGCTGCTCCATGAAGACCTGGCGCTGAAGAAGGACTTGAAGAAGCGCTTCCAGCACGCCGGTGTGGCGATGATCGAGATCGAGCGCGCCGCGCGCAACTTGAAGATCAACATCCACACCTCGCGACCGGGCATCATCATCGGCCGCAAGGGGCAGGAAGTCGACAAGTTGAAGCAGGAGATCCAGAAGCGGACCAACCGCGAGGTCTTCATCAACATCCAGGAGATCCAGAAGCCGGAGCTGGATGCGCAGCTGGTCGGCGAGTCGGTGGCGATGCAGCTCGAAAAGCGCGTCGCGTTCCGCCGCGCCATGCGCAAGGCGGTGGAATCGGCGTTGCGCTTCGGCGCGCGCGGCATCAAGGTGCGCGTGTCGGGCCGCCTCAACGGCGCCGAAATCGCGCGCTCGGAATGGTACCTGCACGGCCAGCTGCCGCTGCAGACGCTGCGCGCCGACATCGATTACGGCTTCGCGGAAGCGCATACGACCTACGGCCAGATCGGCGTCAAGGTGTGGCTCTACAAGGGCGAGCGCCTGACGCCGCGGACCGGCCGTGAAGAGGAATTTGGCGCCACCGGCGGCGGCCGTGATCATCGCGATCGCGATCGCGATCGTGACCGTGGTCCGCGTCGTCCGGGCGGCGACCGGCCAGGAGCGAGAGGCTAAACATCATGTTGATGCCGAAGAAAGTTAAGTACCGCAAGCAGCAGCGCGGCCGCATGCGCGGCAAGGCGTGGCGCGGCTCGGACGTGTCGTTCGGCGACTACGGCCTGAAGGCATTGGAGCCGTGCTGGTTGACCGACCGCCAGATCGAAGCGGCGCGCGTCGCGATGACGCGCTTCGTCAAGCGCGGCGGCAAGGTCTGGGTGCGCGTGTTCCCCGACAAGCCGATCACCAAGAAGCCGCAGGAAACCCGCATGGGCAAGGGCAAGGGCGCGCCCGAGGGTTGGGTCTGCGTGATCAAGCCGGGCCGCATCCTGTTCGAGATGAACGGCGTGCCGGCGAGTGAAGCGCGCCGCGCGTTTCAGCTGGCGGGCGCGAAGCTGCCGATCTTGACCAAGTTCGCGACGCGGTTTGCCGAGGAGAAAGCGTCATGAAGCCCGCTGAATTGAGAGACATGGACGCCGAGACCCTGCGCGCCAAGACGCAGGAGATCGACGACCAGTTGTTCCGGATGCGGATCCAGAAGTCGATGGGGCAGCTCGCGGCCCCGGGCAAGATGCGCACGATCCGCCGCGAGCGGGCGCGCATCCTCACGATCCTGAAAGAGAAGGCGAAGTAGCGATGGCCGGCAAAGCGGAAAAGCAGGGTGTCGTCGTCAGCGACAAGATGCAGAAGAGCGTGATCGTCTCGACCGAGCGTCGTGTGCAGCACGACGTCTACGGCAAGACGCAGAAGCGCACTTCGACATTCGTCGCCCACGATGAGAAGAACGAAGCCAAGGTTGGCGACACGGTGATCATCAGCGAGTCGCGGCCGCTCAGCAAGCGCAAGCGATGGGCACTGGTGCGCATCGTCGAACGCGCGGCCCAGGGTAAGGAGACGACGCCATGATCCAGATGCGATCGATCCTCGACGTCGCCGACAACTCCGGCGCGCGACGGATTTCCGTCATCAACCCGCTCGGCGGCTCGACCGGGCGCTACGCCTATCTCGGCGACATCGTCACGGCCAACGTCAAGGAGGCCGCGCCGGAAGGCACCGTCAAGAAGGGCCAGGTGGTGAAGGCGGTCGTGGTGCGCGTCGCCAAGGAGCAGCGCCGCAAGGACGGCAGCTACATCCGCTTCGACCGCAACGCCGCGGTGCTGATCAACGACGCCGGCGAGCCGATTGGCACGCGCGTCTTCGGACCGGTCGCCCGCGAGCTGCGCGAGCGCCGCTTCATGAAGATTATTTCGCTCGCTCCCGAGGTGCTGTAAGGCCATGGCGATGTCGATTCGGAAGAACGATCAGGTGCTAGTGCGGGTCGGCAAGGACCGCGGCAAGAAGGGCCGCGTCCTGTCGGTGGTGCCGGGCAAGAACCGCGTCATCGTCGAAGGCGTCAACATGATCAAGCGGCACACGCGCCCGAACCCGCAGAAGAACATCAAGGGCGGGATCGTCGAGCGCGAGGCCGCCATTCACGCCAGCAACGTGATGCTGGTGGATCCGGATACCAACGAGCCGACGCGCATCGGCAGCAAGAAGCTGTCGGATGGCACGCGCGTCCGTATCGGCCGCAAGAGCGGCGCAGTGGTGGACAAATGAGCAAGACCCAGAATACCGACGCCCAGATCGCCGAGGCCAAGGCCGCCGGCAAGGCGGCGAAAGCCGCCAAGGCCGAGAAGGCCGCCCAGGCTGCAGGCAAGGGCAGCGACGCCAAGAGCAGCAAGCACGACAAGCCCTCGGTGATCCGTTTGCGCGACAAGTACCGCGCCGACGTCATCCCGGCCTTGCAGAAAGAGTTTGGCTACCAGAACATCATGGCCGTGCCCAGGGTGACGAAGGTGGTCGTCAACATGGGCCTCGGCGAGGCGACCTCGAACGCGAAGGTGGTCGACACCGGCGCCGAGGAGCTCGGCAAGATCACCGGCCAGAAGGCCGCCGTGCGCAAGGCCAAGAAGTCGATCGCGCAGTTCAAGGTCCGCCAGGGCATGCCGATCGGCGCGATGGTGACGCTGCGCGGCGACCGCATGTATGAGTTCCTCGATCGCCTGATGAACATCGCGCTGCCGCGCGTCCGCGACTTCCGCGGCGTCTCGGCGAAGGGCTTTGACGGCCGCGGCAACTACACGCTCGGCCTCAAGGACCAGCTGATCTTCCTCGAGATCGATTACCTCAAGGTGGACAAGGGCCGCGGCATGAACGTCAGCGTGGTCACGACCGCAAAGACCGATGAAGAAGGGCGGAAGCTGCTGCAGTTCATGGGCATGCCGTTCAGGACGGGGAATTAATCGATGGCGACTACGGCGAAGAAAGCGCGCGAGCGCAAGACATTGAAGTTCAAGGTTCGGCATCGTAACCGGTGCCGTCGATGCGGACGTCCGCGTGCCTATATGCGCAAGTTCGCGTTGTGCCGTTTGTGTTTCCGCGAGCTGGCCCTGACGGGCGACGTCGCGGGCGTGACCAAGAGCAGCTGGTAGCAAAGTAGAGAGAACGAGAATGACTGATCCGATTGCCGACATGCTGACCCGGATCCGCAACGCCGTCACGGCGCGCCACGCGCGCGTCGAGATGCCGGCGTCGAAGCTGAAAGCTGAGATCGCGCGGATTCTGCAGGACGAGGGTTATATCGCGGGCTTCAAGATGGTCGAGACGCCCGCGGAGCGGGCCGGCAAGGCGGCGCGCCACTCGATGCGCATGTTCCTCAAGTACGGCCCGGCCGGCGAAAAGGCCATCTCCGGAATCCAGCGCGTCAGCCGTCCCGGCCGCCGCGTCTACGCCAGCCGAGATGAGGTGCCATCAGTCCTCGGCGGGCTCGGCGTCACGATCCTGACGACGTCGCGCGGCGTCATGACCGGCCGCGCCGCGCAGCAGGCCGGCGTCGGCGGCGAGATTCTTTGCAACGTTTGGTAAGAAACGCTGCTTGGTAAGAAACACTGCTTGGTACTAGGGAACTGAGTCATGTCACGAATTGGAAAAAAGCTCATCGTCATCCCGAAGGGCGTGACCATCAAGGCCGACGCCAGCGGCGTCGACGTCAAGGGTCCGAAGGGACAGATGAAGCAGGCGCTGCCTCCGGGCATCACCGCCGCCGTCGAGGACGGCAACATCGTCACGAAGAAGTCGTCGGACGATGCGGAGCTGAACAAGTTCCACGGCCTGGCGCGCAGCCTGGTCAACAACGCCGTGCTCGGCGTCACCGAGGGCTGGAAGCGCGAGCTCGACATCGTCGGCGTCGGCTACCGCGCCGAGATGAAGGGCCAGCAGGTCCACCTCGCGCTCGGCTATTCGCATCCCGTGATTTTCGACATCCCGAAGGGCATCGATATCGCGATCGAGAAGCAGACGCACCTCACCGTGACCGGCGTCGATCGGCAGCTGGTCGGCCAGGTCGCCGCCAACCTGCGCCGCCTGCGCAAGCCGGACCCGTACCAGCAGAAGGGTGTCCGCTACACCGGTGAAGTGTTGAAGAAGAAGGCCGGAAAGACCGGAGCGTAATTATGAGGATCAAGACGAAGGAAGATCGCCGCGATCGGATCAAGTTCCGCATTCGCAAGCGCATGACCGGCACGACGCAGAAGCCGCGGCTCAGCGTCTTCCGCAGCGAGCTGCACATCTACGTGCAGGTCATCGACGACATGAGCGGCCAGACGATTGCGTCGGCCTCGACTGTCGATCCGACGGTCAAGGGCAAGATGCCGAAGGGCGTCGCCGGCGGCAACATCAAGGGCGCGGCATTGATCGGCACGACGATCGCCGAGCGGCTCAAGGAAAAGGGCATCACCAAGGTGGTGTTCGATCGCAACGGGTTCCTGTATCACGGGCGCGTGCGCGCCGTCGCCGAAGCGGCTCGCTCGGCGGGTCTCGAGTTCTGATGGCACATATGAAGACACGCGAAAAGATCGACCCCGCGCAACTCGACATCAAGGACACGGTGG
>JAYWEJ010000243.1:0-3413 GCA_043779345.1 Acidimicrobiia bacterium
ATATGAGCATCTGCTCATATGTTCAAACAAGACGATGTCTGCGACCTGGTTCAGATTGACCTCACCCGAGTCCGGAAGATCCGCGCCGCGCTGGTGCAGCCCGACGCGGTCCAGGGGCTGGCCGATACGTTCAGCGCCCTCGGCGATCCGACGCGCGTGCGGATTCTCGACGCCCTCTCGCATGGCGAGCTGTGCGTCTGCGATCTCGCCGCCGTCCTGAGCGTCAGCCAGTCGGCGGTCTCGCACCAGCTGCGGCTGTTGCGCGGCATGCGGCTGGTCAAGCCGCGCCGCGACGGCCGGGTCGTCTTCTATTCCCTCGATGATCAGCACATCATCGCGATCTTCAAACAGACCCTGCAGCACGTCGAAGAATCCGCCGCCGTCCGCCTTCGCGGCAAGGCCGCTTCGGCGAGACAGGCTGAGGCGCCGCGCCCCGCCGTCGCGGCCAAGTCGCTTCGGCGAGGCCGGCTGTGACGGCGAACACCGCCGACGCTCACGCCATCGGCTGCTCGCACTGCGAGGAGCCAAAGCCGACCGGAGCCCGAATCCGCGGCTGGTTCACCGGCGTTGCGGCAGCGCTCGTCGTGGTGGCGTGCGCGATCGGCTGGTTGACGCCGTTCCCGGAGTGGAGCGTGCCGCTCTTCATCATCGCCACCCTCGCCGGATCGGTCTTCCCGGCGCAGCGCGCCTGGCAGTCCATCACGCGCGGCTCTCTCGACATCAACGTGCTGATGGTGATTGCCGTGATCGGCGCCATCGTGATTCGCGAATACGAGGAAGCCGCAATGGTGGTGTCGCTGTTCGCGGCGGCGCAGTGGCTCGAAGCGCAGAGCCTCGATCGCGCGCGCCAGGCGATCGGCAAGCTGCTCGATCTCGCGGTCACCACCGTGCTGGTCAGGGACGACAGCGGCGAACGGCAGATCGCCATCGAGCTGGTGACGCCGGGGGCGCTGATGATCGTCAAGCCCGGAGAAAAGTTCGCGCTCGACGGCATCGTCCGCAACGGCCGCTCGGACGTCAACCAGGCGCCGATCACCGGCGAGTCGCTGCCGGTCGAGAAAGTCGAAGGTGACGAGGTCTTCGCCGGCACCATCAACGGCCACGGCGCCATGACCGTCGCGGTGACGCGGCGGCGCGACGACACGACGCTCGCGCGAATCGTGCACCTTGTCGAGTCGGCGCAGGCCAAGCGCGCGCCGATGCAGCAGTTCATCGATCGCTTCGCGGCCTGGTACACGCCGTCGGTCGTGATCCTGTCGCTGCTGGTCGCGACCGTGCCGGCGCTGGTCTTCGGCCAGCCGTTCGACACCTGGCTGTATCGCGCGCTCGTGCTGCTGGTCGTGTCATGCCCGTGCGCGCTGGTGATCTCGACGCCGGTGTCGATCGTGTCGGCGTTGGCCGGCGCGGCGCAGCAGGGCGTGCTCGTCAAAGGCGGCATTCATCTCGAGCGGCTCGCCGGGGTCCGGGTGGTGGCGTTCGACAAGACCGGAACCGTGACCAGCGGCAAGCTGACGCTCGACGCGGTGCATCCGGTCGAGGGCTACAGCGCCGACGATGTGCTCGCCATGGCCGCGTCGGTCGAATCGCAATCGGAGCATCCGATCGCCGCCGCCATCGTCACGGCCGCCCGCGGCAGGTCGCTTCGACTGAGCGTGCCGGCGGATGTCCAGGCGCTGCCGGGCCTTGGCGTCGAGGGGCGCGTCCAGGACGTCGAGATCGCCTGCGGCACGCCACGTCTCTTTACGGAGCGTGGCGCGATGACGCCGGCGATCGCGAGTCTCGCCCAGACCGTCGTCCAGGGCGGCATGTCACCGGTGGTGGTGGCCCGCAACGGCGTGGCGATCGGCGTGCTTGGGGTCCGCGATCGGCCGAAGGCCGGTGCGGCGCAGGTCGTGTCCGAGCTGCGTGCGCAGGGTGTCTCGCGCGTCGCCATGATCACCGGCGATCACGATGCGGCCGCGCAGGCCACCGGATCGCAGCTCGGTGTGGACGACGTCCGATCGGGCCAGTTACCGGCGGACAAGGTGACCGCCGTCGAGGCTCTCCGTCTGGCGCACGGCGCCATCGCGATGGTCGGCGACGGTGTCAACGACGCGCCGGCGCTCGCCGCCGCGGATGTCGGAATCGTCATGGGCGCCATGGGCAGCGATGCCGCGCTCGAAACCGCCGACATCGCGCTGATGACCGATGAACTGCCGAAAATTCCGTACACCATCCGCTTGAGCCGCGCCACGCTCGCGAACATTCGCGCCAACGTGGCGATCTCGATCGGGCTCAAGGCGGTGTTCGTCGTGCTCGCGGTCGGCGGGTTCGCGACGCTGTGGATGGCCGTGCTCGCCGACACCGGCGCGTCGGCGCTGGTCGTCGCCAACGCCGTTCGCCTGCGCAGATTTAGGTAGCCCGCTGGAGGCGGGCAAAGAGACGCTGCCTAGGCCTCGAGTTTGACCGACCGGAAGAAGTGCGCTTCGACGAAGCCATCGATCAGCGCCTGGTCGGCCGCCTTCACCTTCGTGAACTGCAGGCCGGTGCCGGCCCTCAGGAGACTCCAGCAGACCACGCCTTCCGCTTCGAGCTGGCGCTTCGATCCGGGCAGCGCGAAGTTCACCTTGAGCACGGTGCCGCGCACCGGCGGGTGGTTGGTGCGGATGGCGATGCCGCCGCAGCTCAGGTCCATCGCAATCGCCGCCGTAATCGTCTTGCCGATCCGGTATGACACCGGGATCCCCATCACGACACGCGGGTGCTCGCGCTTGAGGAATGTCTCCGGAAACAGGTGCGGCGCGATCGACGGGAGGATGTGTTCGACGGCGCTGTATTCGTTGAGGTAGCCGGCGACGCCGAGCGCCGCCAGCTCGCGCACTTCGTCGACGTTGCCGACGCTGCCGCTGAACACCAGGATCGGCAGCCGTCCGCCGTCTAGCTTGCGAATGCGCTTCACCAGCTCGACGGAGGCATGCGGCATCCGCAAGTCGAGCACGATCAGATGGAGATCGTCGAAGTCGGCGCGCACGTGCGCGAGCAGCTGCGCCACCGATTTCACTATCATGGCGCGGTGGCCGGCGGCGTCGAGAGCGGCTTTGAACCGATCGCGCGCGAACACCGTGTCGGTGGCGATGGCCACCGTCTTTTTGGTCGAAGATGATGACGTCATAACGCGTCTGTGACGCGCCCGTTCGTTGCAGACTTTATCAGGTTCTCGTTATAATTTGGACGGTAGTACGCCACCTTCCGCCGCCAAGGAGCAGCCAGCATGTCCGCGATTTGTCCCGAGTGTGATTCGGCCATTGATGTTGATGAAGCCGATGTCGACATCGGCGATGAGCTGACGTGCTCGGAGTGCGGGTCCCTGCTGCGCGTGGCGAGCGACTCGCCGCTCGAGCTCGATATCGCAGATGAAGAGGACGATCTCGACG
>JAYWEJ010000244.1:0-8054 GCA_043779345.1 Acidimicrobiia bacterium
AAAGTAAAACGATCCGTCCTGGTCGAGCAGGAACTCGATCGTGCCCGCATTCGTGTAGCCGACCGCCCTGGCGACCGCGGCCGCCGCCGTCGTCATGCGCCGCCGCAACTCCGGTGAGACCGCGAGCGACGGGCTTTCTTCGACGACCTTTTGATGGCGCCGCTGAATGGAGCATTCGCGCTCGACAAACGGCAGCACCGTGCCGTGATGATCGCCGAGCAACTGCACCTCGATGTGCCGCGGCGACATGATGCGGCGCTCGAGATACACGGCGCCGTCGCCGAACGCCGATTGCGCCTCGGAGCGGGCGGCGCGCAACGCGCCGGCGAGGTCGGCCGCCGACGCGACCATGCGCATGCCCTTGCCGCCGCCGCCGGCCACGGCTTTCAGCATCAGCGGATACCCGATCCGCTCCGCGACTTTCTCGACGTCGGCGTCCGAGGCCTGCTCGCTGAGCGGTTCCTCGGTGCCTGGCACGACCGGCACGCCGGCCTTGATCGCCGCCTGTCGCGCGGCCGTCTTGCTGCCCATCAGGGTGATCGCTTCCGGCGACGGACCGATGAACGTCAGGCCGGCATCGCGGCACGCCGCGGCGAAGTCCTGGTTCTCGGCGAGGAAGCCGTAACCCGGATGCACGCCGTCGGCGCCCGCCTTCTTCGCGGCGTCGATGATCGCGTCGATGCGCAGGTAGCTTTGACGCGGGGCGCTCGGACCGACCGGCCACGCTTCGTCGGCGAGGCGCACGTGCAGCGCGGCGCGATCGCAGTCGGAATAGACCGCCGCGGTCGCGATGCCCATGTCGCGGCAGGCGCGAATCACGCGCACGGCAATCTCGCCGCGGTTGGCGATCAAAATCTTCTTCATCAGCCAGAACCGCTTACGATTCTATCCCTTCGCCTCGGAATTCGGCGCGATTTGCGCCCAATTCCTCGCTCAAGGCAAGCAGTCGCGGTTACTCGCGGGCGGCGTGTACGACGAAGCGCTTGGGTGCGGAACCGACGTAGGAGAACGGGTAGCAGGTGATCAGCGTCAGGGTGGCCGGGTCGGATTGCGGCTCGAGCACCGACAGATCGTCGGGCATGACGATGGTGGTCTTCGTCACGCGGTAGCGAAGCTCCTGGCGCGTGGTGCGGAATCGGATCTCGTCCCCGACTTTCACATCCTTCAGCGGGCGGAACAGTCCATCACGGTGGCCGGCGATCGCGCTGTTGCCGGTATCCCACGGCATCGGCGTGTCGGGAAGGTGGCCGACCGCGCGCTTGAGCGTGCCATCGTCGTCGCCTTCGATCACCGGCGTCGACAACTGCAGGCGCGGCACGTCGAGCATGCCGACGAGCCCGCCGCGGCGGACTGCCGGCGCCAGGTGCGCCTTCGCTTCGCGCTCGAACGCGGCCGCCTGCCCGGCCTGGAAGCGGCGCGCCTCGACGCTCTCGTAGGCGTACATGCCGAGGCAACCGAGGCCGAAGCCAAGCAGCAGCCACTCGAGGAGATGCACGAACCAGATTCGGAGCGCCGTCATTGCCGGCCCTCGTGGGTCTTTTCGAAGTAGCCGTCGCGCGTACGCACCATCAGGATGCGCCCGTCCTGCGATCGCACGTAGACCTTCACGGTTCGCCGCCGATCGGCAGCGCCGCTGCCCTTCGTCGGCACATACGCGAGCGTGTAGGCGTTGCGGATATCTTTCGAAATTCGCTCGAACGCATCGGCAACGTCCGCGACCTTGCGGGGCCGATACGTTTCGCCGCCGGTCGATCGCGCAAGCCGGCGCAACAGCTTCGGGTTGCCGTCCCTCATCAACGGGTCCTCGAGCGCGATGGTGTAGATGGTGGCATCGGAGTCGCGCACGTGCCTGAGCGTGGCGTCGAGCGTCGTCTTGCTCGCGTTGTCGTCGCCGTCGCTGACGACGATCAGCACCTGCCGCGTATGCTTCGCGCGCTCGAGACGCGACAGGCCGGACATGATTCCATCGTAGATCGCCGTCATGCCCCGCGCCGTGATCGCCGCCGACATCGCCGAGGCAAACCGCGCGGGATTCATTTCCGACACCACGGTCGGGCGCCACGCGTCCTGCACGGCCTCGTTGAACGTCAGGGCGAAAATCTCATCCTGCGGATGCGAGTGCTGCGCGAACGCCACCGCCGCGGCGACGACGCGCTCGCGGCTCGGCCGCATGCTATTGCTGTTGTCGATCAAGAACCCGACGGTCGCCGGCACTGCATCGGCCGAGAACATCTCGAGCGTCTGGAGCCTGGCGTCGTCGATGACGGTGAACGCGTCCTTGGTAAGGCCGGTGATGTAACGGCCGCTGCGATCGCGAACGGAGACGTGAAGCACGACCAATTCGGAGCTTGCCGTGAAGGTTGGCCGATCCTGCGCCGAGACCGAAAGTGACAGGCTCGAAGCCAGAAGCGAGCAGCTGAAAACGAGAACCGAACACAACGGAATCGTTCTCATAAGCGCAGCCCGCCTCCTACTTCGTGCCCGTCACCTTTCAATACGCTACTGGCGCGCGCGGCGCACCATGCGGCTGCCGACCAGCGAGCCAAAGCCGATCAGCGCGAGCAGCGGCAACACGCCGGCAGTCGCCGGCAGGTTGGTGCGCGGCGCGGCGGCCGGGGCCGGTTCGACGTCGCGGTCCGGCGTCGGCGCCGGTTCCGCGGGCGGCGTCGCGAGGGCGCCAACCTGTTCACGCACCGGCTCGGGAGCCGGCTGCGCTTCCGTGGTCGCCGAGGCCGAGGCATTCACCGACGCTTCGGGTTCCGACGTCACGACGGCTTCAATGCCTGCACCGTCAACGCGCGACAACTCGGACGACTCGTCGTCGGTCTTCGTCGTCAGCACGGACTGATCGGTGACCCTGGCGAGCGCCAGCGCCTTGTCGCGCGGCCAGATGAATTCGTGGCCGGTCGAGGTGCCTGGATAGAACCAGATCTTGATCGCGTTCGAGGCGGCGACGCCGTTGGCGGCGGGCATCTCGAGGAAACGAACCTGCGGCTCATCTGACGGGCGTTCGTTCGAGTAGTACGGGATCGCCATCGGCGTCGCATGTAGCTGCCTGCGATCCTGGCTCATGACTTTCACGATGTGACGGTTGCTGTTGCTGTCCACCAGCTGGAAGAAATACGTGCCCGCGGGCAACGTGGTCTTCGGCAACTCAACCGCCTGGCTGAATGTGAAATAGGTGTCCTGGTTCACCGGGCCCTGTGCGCCCGCGTCCACCGAGATCGTCACCATCGCTGCGGTCATGCATGCGAGGGCGACCTTACGAATCGACTTCATCTGTTCTCCTTCTCGGCGCACGCATGTGCTGCGCTTTCAAATGCCGAGTCCTTTGCCATCGATAGAGCAATGGCGCTGCCAACCGGCGCAGTGATACGTGAGGGGAGAAATCGGCACGCGCGAGGATGATCTGATGAACCTGTGACACCACACTGAGCATGCGGCGGGCGGGCGCGCGAGAGCGGCGGCGAGGAGGGCGTAAAAAACACCCTCCGCTCTTTCACTAACGTAACCAAACCGTGCACGCGCGGCCGAGCCTCGACGGCCGCGCGTGTTAACGACGAGTTGTTACGGCATACGGTTCGAATCGTCGAACGTCAACACCACCGGGGCCTTGGCGCCGGGTGTCACGCTGCTCGGCACGCCGTCAGCGCCGACCAGGACGCCAATCGGTGTGCCGCTCGGCGGCGGCGCATCGCCCGTCATCGCGCCCTGCTCATCGAACGCGACCGCGACGTAGACCTTGTCGCCGGCAATATTCTCGAACACGGCGTTGGTGCCGTTCTTCTCGATCGCGACCTGGCCGATCGGCATCGAGCCGGCGCCGATGTTCGGCGTGTCGAACAGCCACACCCATAGTTTGTGGGACGTATCGACCGTGCCCTTGCCTTGGTAGGTGACGGTCACCGTCACGGTGCCGGCGGTGATGTGGTCGGCGAGCGGTGCGGCGTCCAAGACGCCAGTTGGCTGCGCGAGGGTGGCCGCCAGCAGCGCGGCGAGCGTGAGCGACAGAACGTTCTTCATAGGGTCGGTCTCCTTATTGGGCTTCATGAGCGCGAACTGTCTGGGTGAGACGAAAGCCGGGAGGAAACCGTTCGCGCCACGCCGGCGAACGGCCGGCCTGGAGGCGCGAGCGGCGGGATCGGCGGAGTCGCCGGATTACCGCAGGTAGTCCTCGAAATCGCAGCACACGCAGGTCGGCGGCGATTCGAGCTGCTCGAAATGCGAGGCTTGGAAGCTGGTGGTCAGCGCCACCACGCGCATCCCGGCCGCCTGGGCCGCCTCGATGCCCATTGGCGCGTCTTCAAACACCAGGCAGCCGGCGGGGTCAACGCCAAGCCGTCTCGCGGCTTCGATGAAGACATCCGGCGCGGGCTTGCCCCGCGCGACTTCATCGCCGCGCACGATCACCGGAAACGCGCCTGCGAGATCGAGCTCGGCCAGGGTGTGCGTGACGTTCGGTTCGGGCGCCGACGTCGCCAGCGCCACCGGAATGCCCTCGTTCTTGAGATGGTCGATCAACCGCTGCAGGCCGTTCATCGGCGACAACCGCCCGCGCGACAGCTCGCGATAGAGACCTTCCTTCTCGCGCTCGTATGCGAGCCACTCGTGGCGCGGCACCTCGCGCTTGAACAGGATCGGAAAGATCTCGCTGTTGCGCCGGCCATCGAGCCGCGCCCGATCGTCCTGCGTGAGCGGCGGCAGGCCGTGGCGCTCCGCGAACACGGCAAAGGCCTCGGCGTGCAGGTGCATGTTGTCGACGATGGTGCCGTCGATGTCGAAGATGACGGCGCGGGGTGCAAAACGAAGCGGCACGTCTGATTATCTCAGGTGTGGCGGTGAGGCATCTATAATCCGGTCGCGTGTTTCGACGGACCATCACCGCCGTGGCGTTCCAGTTCCTCATCTTTGCCGCGGCCGGCCTGCTCGTCACGTGGCCGTCGCTCAACTACCCGTGGTTCGGCGACGATCTGCATTTGGTGCGGGTGTTCTCCGCTGCGGAATTGCGGTCGGTGTGGACCGCTACCTGGGATGTTGACGGCATCGAGACCGCCGGCTACCGCCCACTGACCACGGCCTTCAATCACGCGCGGGCGAGCGTGCTCGGCGAGCAGGTGGCGGCCCAGCGGCTGCTGATGATCGTGCTGTGCGCGATCTACCTCGTGCTGATCGGATTGATCGGACGCCGCTTTCGCGTGACGCCCCGAGCGATGTTGCTGGCGGGCGTGATGATGGTGTGCGCGAAATACAGCTGGTATCACCTCGTCTGGATCGCCGACGGCGTCCATCTCGCACAGGGTGTGCTGTTCGCCCTGGCCGCCCTCGCCATTCTTCGCTGGAACGAGTCGGAGTCGGCAGGTTGGTGGTGCGCGTCGCTGCTGTGTTTTGTGCTGAGCGTGCTGGTTCGCGAGGATTCGCTGGCGGTCGCGCCGGTGCTGGTTGGCATGGCCGTCCTGCACAGCAGCAACCAGGGCACGTCAACGGCGCAACGGAAAGGGCTGATTGCATTCAGCGTTGTCATCGTGGTCGTCGCCGTGGCGGCGCTGCTGGCCAGATCGGCGGTCTTGCCCGCGGCCAGCGACTCGCCGTGGACCGCGCCACTGGATCTGCTGGCGCACGCGTTATCGGTGGTGACCCTGGCAGGGTGGGAGCCGTGGATTCTCGTGCCGCTATTCGTCCTGATCTTCGCGCTGCTCGCCGCCGCGGCGTTTCGGCTGGAACCCGGCGGCGCGCGGATGGCCTGCCTCTGGCTCTGCTGCGCCGGCGTGTCCACCGCGCCCGCCATCTTCACCAGCAGGGTCAATCTGCTGTTCTTCCCCGTCACGTTCTATTGCCTCTTTGCGGCCGACACGCTCTCGCGCTACGCCGGCGGCGAGGCCCGGCTCTTCGGAAGATGGGACCGTCCCCTCGCGGTCATCGTGGCGATCTGCTGCATCGCGGTGCCGGCCTACGAGAGCCGCCGGCAGCAACTGAGCATGGCGGACGGAGCCAGCGGCCGGCTCGAGGCGAGCTGTGACATCGCGCGTGGCGGTCCGTGGGCCGCCGCGACGCCGCGGAACCGGCGGGACGCGGCCGTGGCGGAGCTGCGGAGAGTTGGATTGAGCGCAAGCGCGTGCGAGGAACTGGTCGATGCCTTCGGCGCGATCAGGAGCGACGCGCGATTCCCCGAGGGAGTGTTCGTCCCGCCGCAAGCTTTCCTCTCCAGGTAGCAGCGGACATCTATAATCCGGTCACGTGATTCGCTTGCACTTGCTGGTCGCAGCCGTCGCGATCGCCATTCTCTACGGGTCCACCTACCAGCAGTTCAGGTTCTTCACCCTGGCCCACCCTGGTGGCGCGACCGACGCACAGCACTACGTCGCGATGATGCGAGGCACGCCGATCGTCGATCCGGCGATTCGCCAATTTCGCTGGCTGACACCGTCGGCGGCGAGTCTCGTGAAGCCGATGGCGGACGCGATCGTTGACGATGACGAGTTGTCGATCCGGCTGGCCTTCTACGTCGTCAACTTCGCCTTCAGCCTGGTGGCGGCGCTCGCGTTGTTTCGCCTGCTGCACGCCATGCACTTTTCAGTGCTGCTCTCTCTCCTCGGCGTGTGCGCATTCGCGGCCAGCCGGGTCACCGTTCTGGTCACCGCCACGCCGATGGCTGACGCCGCGTACTTCTGCGCGATCGCGATCGTCGTGTGGCTCACGATCGAGAAAAGCGCCCTGGCGCTGGCGCTGATGTTGCCGCTGCTGGCGCTCACGAAGGAAACCATCATCCCGTTTCTGCTCCTCCCCTTTCTCACCGACATGCGCAAGGCGCCCGTCATGTGGGCCGGCCTTGCCGCGGCTGCCGCAACGTTCGTGATCAGCGGACAGGTTGTTGAGGGTTATTACTCGGGCAAAGATGCCGCGTTAGCCGCGGCCATCCTCGAGCACGCCGCAGATACTGGACAGCAACTGGCGCGCTTGTTCACGATCGCCGGCATCCACGACCTGCAGAATGGCTTTTCGCTGCTGTTGCCGCTGAGCGTGATTGGCGTCTGGCTGAACTCGCGCCATCGATACCATCGGGTGCCGGTCGTCGTCGTCGCGACCGTGCCGATCGCGTTGGCGCTCGCGCTACTATCCGGCAACTTCGGCCGGATGCTGTTCGCGGCCTTCCCGGCAGTGATCGCCTACGCCCTCATCACCGTCGAACATGTCACCGCGCGCAGCGCGCCAACGGCGATCGCGGAGCCGCGCTAGATGTCAGGCTGCCGCGTCTGCGGCTCACACCTCGAGCCGTTCATCGACTTCGGCCGGATGCCGCTGGCCAACGGATTTCTCACGCCGGATCAGTTCGCCGATGAGTACCACTACCACCTGAGCGCCGCCTATTGCTCCCGCTGCACGCTGGTGCAGCTGGTCGAGCAGCCGGAGCGAGAGCGGATGTTCAACGATCGTTATCCGTTCTTCTCCGCGACCTCGGCACGCATGCAGGACCACTTTGCCGGGCTGGCGCGCGACGTCATGGCGGCGCTGCCGCAGGGAGATCCGTTCGTCGTCGAGATCGGCAGCAACGACGGCACGCTGCTGCGGCACGTGGCGCGCGCGGCTATTCGCCATCTCGGAATCGAGCCGTCAGCCAGCGTCGCGACGGCGGCGGCCGCCGGCGGCGTCACCACCAGATGCAGTTTCTTCGACACGCAGGTGGCGCGGCGCATCGTCGCGGAACACGGCCAGGCGCACGCGATCGTCGCCGCCAACGCGCTGTCGCATGTCGCCGACCTGCATTCCGTCGTCGAAGGCATCAGGCTCCTGCTGGCGCCAGGCGGCTCGTGCGTGATCGAGGACCCGTATTGGGGCGACGTCGTGGCGCAGACCGCCTTCGATCAGATCTACGACGAGCACGCGTCCTACTTCACCCTGTCGTCGCTGTCGTACCTGTTCGCACAGCACGGCCTCTCGGTGCTCGACGCGATTCCCACGACCGTGCATGGCGGGTCGATGCGGTATGTGATCGGACGGCCCGGCTCGACGCCGTCGGGCGCGCGGGTATCACTTCTCCTCGAGCGGGAACACGCCAC
>JAYWEJ010000245.1:0-3400 GCA_043779345.1 Acidimicrobiia bacterium
CGAGGAACGCGTCGATCACCTGCGGATCGAAGTCGGTGCCGCTCCCCTTCACCAGGATCTCTTTCGCATCGAACGGTGACATCGCCTTGCGGTACGGGCGATCGCTGGTCAGCGCGTCGTAGACGTCGGCCACCGAGATGATGCGCGCTTCGATCGGAATCGCCCCGCCCTTCAGCGGGTGATAGCCGCTGCCGTCGAACTTGTCGTGGTGCGCGAGGATGATCGGCAGGATTCGCCGCAACGATCCGCCGACCGATTCCAGTATCTCGACGCCGCGATCGACGTGCAGCTGCACGTGCTCGAACTCGTCTTTCGTCAACCGCGCCGCCTTGTAGAGGAGCTCGCGGCTGATGTCGAGCTTGCCGATGTCGTGCAGCAGCGCCGCCGCGCGCACGTCTTCGATGCGATCCTGATCGAGCTCGAGCCGCGACGCAATCCGCGCCGCATACACCGACACGCGGTAACAGTGGTTCTCGGTGTACTTGTCCTTCGAGATGAAATGTCTCAGCAGCAGCAGCACGCCGTTGTAGGTTTCGCGCAGCTCCTTGACCTGGGCGCTGCGGTGTTCGTAGAGCGTGCCCATCAGGTAGCCGGTGATGATCAGCACGCTGCCCCACGCCATGACGTCGAGCCATTGCTCGACGAACGTCGCGCCGGCATGGCCGTCGCTCCGCACTGCGGGATTCTGCAGCGACAACAGCACCACCGTCAGCACGCTGGCGAGCGCGGTCAGCGTGGCATGGCGGCGGCCATAGGTGAACGCGGAGATCAGCGTCGGGAACGCGTAGAGGCTGAGAATCATCCGCTGCGAGGCGACCAGGTAGTTCAGCAACAGGCAGAGGCCGAAGATCGACAGCAGAAGCCAGAGCTCCTTGTTCACCGCCTCGATCCGCCCGAGGCTGGGGAGGCGCCACTTCCGTACATGACCCTGCGACGGCGCGGCGATCGCATGCTCCATGCCGCCAGAGATGAGCAAGGCCAGTGCCGCACGAAACCGGCCTGATTCGTAACATTCTCGTGGCAACCCCAACCGTCCTGATGTCGAAATTGACGTCGATCTTACGAACTGGGAACTTTCTCTCCTGTGGGACGTAAAGAGGAGCAAGCTACCGTCCTCTTAGCATCCAACAGGAGAGCTGCCCCGTGGGAAACGCCGCCGAATCGAAGTCCGACATCCTGCAAGGCACCCTGGACCTGATGGTCCTCAAGACCCTCGACGCGATGGGGCCGATGCACGGCTACGGCATCGCCAGGCGCATCGAGCAGATCAGCGAGGATGCGCTGCAGATCAACCAGGGCACCATTTACCTGTGCCTGATTCGCCTGGTGCAAAAGGGCTGGGTCGACGCCTCCTGGGGCACTTCCGAAAACAATCGCAAGGCGAAGTTCTACGCCATTTCGAAGGCCGGTAAGAAGCAGCTGGCGGCGGAAACCAGGAACTGGGAACGGGTCGCCGGCGTGATTGGGCGCGTGCTCGATCTGTCGAAGAGGTAATCATGGCGACACTCACGCAGTTCATCGCGCGGCTGCGCGCGCTCGTCCGAGGTGGCGATCTCGATCGCGACTTCGCGCAGGAGATACAGGCGCATCTCGACATGGCGATCGAGGACAACATCCGGCTCGGCATGGCGCCCGACCAAGCGAGACGGCAGGCCGCGGTTCGGTTTGGCGGCGCGACCTCGATGCAGTCGCGGCATCGCGATGCCCGCGGCTTCCGCGGCCTCGACGATTTGTTTCAGGACCTGCGGTTCTCGGCGCGGCTGATCGCCAAGGAGCGCTGGTTCTCGGCGGCGGCGATCGCCGCGATCGCCCTTGGCATCGGCGCCAATACGGTCGGATTCACGATCATCAACGCCGCCTTCATCCGCGGTTTCAATTTCGATCGCGCCGAGGAGATCGTGGCCATTTCGTGGCGCCCGACCCGCGGCCGCCGGCTGCCCTCCTCGGTGCTCGACCTCGAGGACTGGCGCTCTCAATCCTCCTCGTTCACGGCCATCGCGGGGTCGTTCTTCGGCGCCATCAATATCAGCGATGACGTCGCGGCGCCCGAGCAGACGCAGGGCAGCCGTATCACCGCCAATCTGTTCGACGTGCTGCGCCAGCGGCCCCTGCTGGGACGCGCGTTCCTCGAGGGCGAAGACCGTCGCGGCGCCGAGCCCGTCGTGCTGCTCGGCTACGACCTGTGGACGAACCGATTCGGTCGCGATCCGAGTGTCGTCGGCCGCATCCTGCGAATCAACGGCAGCGCCGCCACCATCGTCGGCGTCATGCCCGACGGCATGAAGTTCCCCGACGGTAGCGAGCTGTGGGTGCCCTTCATTGCCACCGAGGCGCAAACGACGAGGGAGGTGCGTCCGTTGAGCGTGTTCGCGCGTCTCAAGCCCGGGGTCACGCGCGAGCAGGCGGCCACCGAGATCGAGGGCATCGCGCAACGCATCATCACGGATCATCCCAATCACAAGAACAACGTCATCGGCGGCCAGGTCGAAACGCTGCACCAGCGGTTCCTCAATGGCGCCGCGCCGCGGATGTTCGTCGTCATCATGGGCGCGGTCGTCTTCGTGCTGCTGATCGCGGGCGCGAACGTCGCCAACCTGCTGCTGTCGCGCGCCATGTATCGATCGCGCGAGGTCGCGGTCCGCTACTCCCTTGGCGCGACGCGCTGGCGCATCGTCCGGCAACTGCTGATCGAAAGCGTGGTGTTGGCGAGCCTCGGCGGCGTGGTCGGCCTGGTGCTGGCCTGGTACGGCGTCAGCGCGTTCGACTCCGCCATCCATGCCACTGGCGCGCCGTACTGGCTGCGTTTCGCGATCGACTATCGCGTCCTGCTCTATGTCGCCGCGATCTGCGTCGGCGCCGGGGCGCTGTTCGGTCTCGCGCCGGCATTACAAGTGTCGCGCGAGAATCCGCAAGACACGCTCAAGGAAGGCGCGCGCGGCGCCGGCAGCCGCCGCGCCGGCCGCCTCGGCAGCATCATGGTGGTTGCGGAGCTGGCGCTGACGATCGTCCTGCTGTGCGGCGCCGGATTGATGCTGCGCAGCTTCATCGCCCTCTACGCCGTGCCGCCCGGCTTCGACGTCGCCGGCCTGACGCGCATGGGTATGCAGTTGCCGCCGTCGAATTATCCGACACCGGAGGCGCGTCAACGTTTCTTCGATCAGCTGCTGCCGAAGGTCGAGGCAATTGCTGGAATTCAAAACGCGGCGATCACCACGGCTGTACCCCCACTCGATCACGAGGAATGGCGCGTCATCATCGGCGGCAGTCCGCACGTCGAGGATGATCGGCGGCCATTTGTATCGACGGTCTGGGTGTCACCGCGATACTTCGAGACGCTCGGCGTGGACCTGGTCCGCGGCCGCGGCATCGAGGACGGCGATCGCACGCCGGGCTCCGCCAA
>JAYWEJ010000246.1:0-3392 GCA_043779345.1 Acidimicrobiia bacterium
TGGCCGAGTCCTTGACGATGGCGCGAATCATCGGCATGTCCGTGTATTCGACACGGCGGCCGAGCGCATAGGTCAGCAGGCTCTCGGTGAATCCGGTCAGGAACATGTCCTGGTGCTTGATCAGCGCCGCGCGCAGGCCGGCCGGGCCCTCCATGCGCGTGCCGTCGTAGAGATCGCCGTTGACGTCGACCGGGACCTCGTTGTCCTTGATGCGGAAGGCGCCGGTGACGTCGAAGTTCTCGAGCGCCAGGCCCAGCGGATCGATGACGCGGTGGCACGAATTGCAGTTCGGGTTGGCGCGGTGCTGCTCCATGCGCTCGCGCGTCGACAGCATCTTGCCGCCGTCGTTCGCCTTGACCGAATCGTCGAGCGCCGGCACGTTGGGCGGCGGCGGTGGCGGCGGCGAGGCCAGCAGCACTTCCATCACCCACTTGCCGCGCTGCACCGGCGAGGTGCGGTCCGCGACCGACGTCAGCGTCAGGATGCTGCCCTGGCCGAGCAAGCCGCGGCGGTACGGCGGCAGGGTAACGCGCTGGAACGCGCTGCCGGTGATGTTCGGGATGTTGTAGTGAATCGCCAGCCGCTCGTTCACGAACGAGTAATCGGCGGTCAGCAGGTCGAGCAGGCTGCGATCCTCGCGCACGATCGAATCGAAGAACAGCTCGGTCTCCTTCTTCATCGCCTTCGCGAGCGTGTCGTCGTACTGCGGATACAGCAGGTAGTCCGGGAAAATCTTGTCGAGGTCCTGCAGGCGCAGCCACTGCGACGCGAAGCGCGTCGACAGCGCCTGCGAGCGCTTGTCGGCCAGCATGCGGCGGACCTGCTTCTCGATTCCGGCAGGGGTGCGGAGCGAGCCGAGGCTCGCCGCGCGCACGACCTCCGCATCCGGAACCGTGCCCCACAGGAAGAACGACAGGCGCGACGCGACGTCTTCATCCGCAATCCGGAAGGTCGCGTTGCGGATGGCGCCGTTGCTGAGTGAGGCCGGCCCGCCTTCGCTCGAAGAGCTTCGGCGTGGGCCGCCGTAGCCAGGCGGAGGCGCCTGCTGCTCGAGGCGGAACAGGAAGCGCGGGCTCATCAGGATCGACTGCACCGCGCGGCGGATGCCCGATTCGAAACCGCCCTTCTCGCGTCCCTGGTCGTAGAACTTCATCGCGTCCTGCAAGTCGGACGCGCTCGGCGCGCCGCGGAACGCCTGCGTCGAGAGCTTCTTGACGATCTCGGTCGCGCACGCCTCTTCCTCGACCTTCGCGGTCGGGCGGCACGAGAACACCTTGAGGCGGCTCGGCGTGTCCGACACGCCGGTGACGTCGAGCGGCCCCTGCACGATGAAATCGCGCAGGTGCGGCAGCATCGTCACGCCCCAGCTGATGCTGACGTCGGCCAGCGTGTTCTCGAGCGGCATCAGCAGGTCGTCAACCGGACCATCCAGTTTCTGCACGAACGCGGCGGTGACGCGCTGCGGGCCGGCCTTGATGTGCACCGGCGGCGTCACCAGCTCGAGGCTGTTCTTGGGATCGGTCTCGCTCATCCGCGTGTTGAGGTCGACGATCGCGACGCGCTCGCCATTCACCGAAAACTCGACCTGTTCCTTGAGGTCGTAGGCGGTCATCGAGTTGCGGCCGGCCAGCCCGCCGAGCGGCTCGTAATGCAGCGACGCCTTGAGCGTGTAGTGGCCATCGGCCGCGAACGTGTGGACGACCGAGGTGCCGCCGCGCGTGCCCATCGGCGCGCCGTCGACGCGGCGCATCTGCGACGCGGCGCGCGGGATCTTGTAGGTCACCGACGAGGCCGACGCGTTGCGATCGCCGATGGCGAGGCGGCTGATCTGACTGGCCGCGCGCAGGTAGCCGTCCATCAACGTCGGCGAAAAGCTCTGCGAGTCGGCGACGTTGTCGAAGCCGTGGCTGATGGTGTCCGGCGGCAGGAACGTGGCGACGTCGACGTCGACGTGCAGCAGGTCGCGGACCGCGTTCTGATACTCGGCGCGATTGAGGCGCTGGAACGGACGCGATCCGGGATTGGGATTGAGCGCCGCGAGCCGGTCCATCCGCGATTCGAACGACGTCGCTACCGCGTTGATCACCGCGGGTTCGGGACGACGGGCGCCGGCGGGCGGCATCATGCCGGCGCGCAGCTTGCGGATCATCTTTTCGGTGAGCTCGCCGTTCTCCTCGATCTTCGAGGCATCGAACGCCGCCAGCGAGAGGCCGCCGGCCTTGCCGCGATCGCTATGGCAGGTCGCGCAGTACTGCTTAACGAGCGCAGTTTGCTCAACCGCCGTCATCGTCGTCACTGCCGGTGCGTGGGACGCAGCGGGCACGACGCGAGCCTGTCTCGACGTAGCCGCCGCAGGTTTCAGGGCGGCGGAGTCGGACGCGGGGACAGGTTGCTGCGCCGCCACGATAGAGACGGCGGCTACCAACACGAACAAGGTGACTAACGTCTTTAGCACGTGATGCACCGGTGATTGTTCTTCGCGCCCAGGCCTTCGAGCAGCTTGATGGTTTCGGGATACGGCTGCGTGCGCTGCACCGGGCCATTGGCCATGTCGACGGTGGTGTTGCCCTCGCGGTTGATGCGCGTGACGTCGGCGCCCTTCGAGACGAGGTAGTTGAGGCACTCGTTGTCGCCGCGCGACGCGCAGAGGTGCGCGGGCGTGTTGCCTTCGTGATCGGTGGCGTTGACGTCGGCGCCCATCTCCTCGACGAGGTACTTGATCGCGGGGAGGAAGCCGGTCGGCGCATAGCGATGAGAGTTGGCCGCGAAGCCTTCGCCGTACCCGACACCGGTCGCCGCGTGCAGCGGCGCGATGGCAGGGCCGCCGTACGGAACGGGCGGGACGCCCGACAGGTCCTGAATCTGCCGGATGCCTTCACCCGTGAACGGCCGGCCCGCGGGCTTCATGGTGCCGAGATTCGGGTCGGCGCCATGCGACGCCAGCAGCTTCATCGCGGCGACGTCGCTCGCGTAGGCGGCGCGGAAGAACGGCGTGGCGCCCGCCTCGTCGAAGCCCGCGTAATCCGAGTTGTAGGCCTGGTACCAGACCTTGCGGCTGACGCGCGCGTTGGGATCGGCACCCTTGGCCAGCAGCGTCTGCATCAGCTCGAGATACGTGGTCCGCTGCTGCTGATGCGCCTTCGGGCTCGGATAGAGCGACTTCGGCGACCACTGCAGGTTGAGCACGGCGAACAGCGGCGCGACACCGTTGAACGCCTCGGCATTGACGTTGGCGCCGCGCTCGATCAGCAGCATCGACAGATCGAAATGGCCGTTGATGATCGACATCAGCAGCGGGCTGGTCCGGTCGCCGGCGTTCAGCTGGTTGATGTCGGCGCCGGCATCGAGCAGCGCCTTCGCGGTCTCGGCATAGCCCTGCCGCGCCGCGAACA
>JAYWEJ010000247.1:0-7991 GCA_043779345.1 Acidimicrobiia bacterium
CCACGGCGGCGACGAGCGCGAGCAGTTCGTCATCGGTGAACGCGAGGTCCGGAGCACGCACGATGTCCGTCACGGTGGGACGACCCTCGGTGACGGTGCCTGTCTTGTCCAGCGCCACGGTCGTGATGGTGCCGAGCTCCTGGAGCGCCTGTCCGCCCTTGATGAGGATGCCGAGTTCGGCACCCTTCCCCGTCGCCACCATCACCGCCGTCGGCACCGCGAGGCCCATCGCGCACGGGCAGGCGATGATCAGGACGGCCACCGCGGCCGTCACCGCCGGCGCGAACGATGGTTCGGCGGGAACGATCATCCATGCCGCGAACGTGGCCATCGCGATCGACACCACCACCGGCACGAACACGGCGGAGATCCGATCGGCGAGACGCTGAATCGGCGCCTGCGATCCCTGCGCGTCCTTCATCAACTGGACGATGCGGGCCAGCACGCTCGACGCCCCGAGGCTGGTGGCCTCGATCTCGAGCGAGCCCGAAGAGTTGATGGTGGCGCCGATCACGCGATCGCCGGGCGACTTCTCGACCGGGATCGACTCGCCGGTCAACATCGATTCATCGACGGCGCCGCCGCCGTTCCTGATCACGCCGTCCACCGGGATGCGTTCGCCGGGGCGCACGATCACCAGGTCGCCGCCGCGGACGTCGGCAATCCGGACATCGATCTCCCGCTGGTCGCGCCGGACACGTGCGGTCGAGGGTTGTAGTGTGGCGAGCTGGCGCAGTGCCCGCGTCGTGTTCCGTTTCGCGCGCGCCTCCATGGCGTTGCCGAGCAACACCAGCGCGATGATGATGATGACCGCCTCGTAGTAGACGTCGCCGCCTCCGCCAAGGCTTCGGCGGGCCAGGCTCGTACCGCTGGTCGAGAACAGCTCGGGCGCGATGGTGACCGCGACCGAATACGCGAAGGCGGTGCCGGTGCCGATCGCGATCAGGGTGTTCATGTCGGCGGTGCGGTGACGCAGTCCCTGCCACGATCGCACGTAGAAATGGCGTCCTGCCCACGCCATCACGAACGTCGTGGCGGCCAGCAGCACGAACAGCAGGGTGGTGGGATCGATCGCATAGAGCCACGGCAGCGATCGGCGCATCGGCGGATCGAGCACGCGCATGCTCCACGCGATCAACGGATCGCTCGAGTGGTCGGCGTGCGGGCCACCCATCAGCGGCATCGACGCGATCATCGCGAACGCGCCGAGCAGCAGGCTGACCAGGGACTTGGCGAGCAGCGTGGAGTATTCCCGCGCCTGCGCCACCTCGCGCGCATCGTCCTCGGCGGCCGGCGAAGCGCCGGCGTCCGGGAGGTGCGACGAGTAACCGGTGTCGTTGATTGCCGCGACGAGCTGCTCGGGGTTGGTCGCGGCCGGATCGTAATGAACGGTCGCCTCGTGCGTCATCAGGTTGACCGCCGCTGTCGCGACGCCAGGGGCCGCTGTCAGCGCGCGCTGCACGTTGGCCTGGCACGCCGCGCACGTCATGCCCTCAACGGGCAGAGTGACCTTGCGGTTCTGAGGCCGTGAGGTCTTGAGGTCTTGACCTTCGGGCACGTTACGCCTCTGAAACCACTTCGAAGCCGGCGCGTTCGACGGCATCCTTGACGGCCTGCGACGTGGCGCGCTCGTCGAGCCGCAGCTGGGCCTTGCCGACTTCGATCTTGAGCGTTTCGATGCCCGGGACGGACTTGAGGACGCGGGTCAGGCTGTTAACGCAGCCGCCGCAGGACATGCCGGAAATGGTGAAGGTCTTGTCGACTGGATTCATGTGTCTACCCTACGTGCCTATCGTATACCCCTACCCCCTATCCAGTCAAGCCGGCCGTCCAGAGTCAGATCCAGAAGCGAAGGCCGGCGACGAGGTGCCAGCCTCCAGCGTCGGTGCCGCGCTGCCGCGCCGCATCGCCGGTGCCGAGAAGCTTGCGGTGCCAGACCACGCCCGCATACGGCGCCAATTCGCGCTTGATCTCATAGCGGAGCCGGAAGCCGACCTCGCCGGTGCTGAGGCCGGCGCCGATGCCGCGGTCCGGATCGTCCGAACCTTCCAGGCTGAGCTCGACGAGCGGCTGGAACACGAACCGTTGCGTGATGTGCAGGTCATGCTCGAGTTCGAGGCGCGCCGCCAGGTGACCCGATTGCCCGATGTAGGCGGTCGCCTGCACGTCAATCATTTGCGGCGCCAGGCCCTGCACGCCGATCGCGAACCAGGTGTGCGACGGGCTCGGCCGCGCGTCGAAACGGACCCCGGCGACCGCCTCCCACCACGGACTGAACGCGCGGCTGTACAGCACTTGCGCTTCCGCCGCATCGAGAATGCCGTCAACCGCCTCGCCCTCCGTGCGGATCACGACCCGATGGATATCGCCTCCGATCCACGAGCGGCTGTCCCAGCGTGAGCCCGGCTCGCCGTGCACGAGCTGTGCCTCGAACTGGTCGAACAACACCTTGAAGTTGATCGCGCGGTCGTGGACCGTGTGGCCGCCGTGATCGACGACCTGCGCGAACGTCGTGAGCGGCGCGAGCGCCATCAGCGACGCCATGACGACCACCCGCCTCACCCGCCTCACTTACTCACCCGTACTTCCCGAAACATGCCGGCTTCCATGTGGAACAGCAAGTGGCAGTGATACGCCCATCGCCCCAGCGCGTCGGCGCGCACGCGATAGGTGCGGCGCGTGCCCGGCGGCATGTCGATGGTGTGCTTGCGGACCATGAAATCGCCGGCGTCGTTCTCGAGGTCGCTCCACATCCCGTGCAGGTGGATCGGGTGCGTCATCATCGTGTCGTTGACGAGCACGATGCGCAGGCGCTCGCCGTAGGCGAATTGCAGCGGCTCGGAGTCTGAGAACTTGATGCCGTCGAACGACCACGCGAACTTGCCCATGTGGCCGGTCAGGTGCAGCTCGATCTCCCGGCCGGGGTCGCGGCCATCAGGATCGGGGAAGACGCTGCCGAGATCGGAGTAGGTCAGGACACGGCGCCCGTTGTTGCGAAGGCCGATCCCGGGATCGTCGAGCCTCGACATCGGCATCGCCGCCTGCATGTCGATGAGCGCGTTGCCGTCCTCGGACGCCGGATGCTTCGGGGCGATCATGCCGGCCATGTTGTGACCGGCATGCGCGCCCATGTCATGACCCATGTCGCCCATGCTGAGGAGCGGCCGCGGCTCCATCGCCGGCACCGGCGCCCGCAGTCCCTCCCGGACTGCGAGCGTGCCCGCCGCATACGCGGTGCGATCCATCGCCTGGGCAAAGACCGTGAACGCATCCTGTCCCGACGGCTCGACGATGACGTCGAAGGTCTCGGCCGTCGCGATGCGAAATTCGTCGACGGTCACCGGATGCACGCGCTGTCCGTCGGCGGCGACGACGGTCATCTTCAGCCCGGGGATGCGGACGTCGAAATAGGTCATCGCCGAGCCGTTGATGACGCGGAGGCGCACGCGTTCGCCGGACCTGAACAGGCCGGTCCAGTTCCCGTTCGGCGTCACGCCGTTCATCAGGTGGGTATAGGTCGAGCCGCCGACGTCGGCCAGATCGGTCGGGTTCATCCGCATCTCGCCCCACGCCGATCGATCCTTGAGCGTCGCGCCGAGTCCGTCCCTGCGGATGTCCTTGAGGAGGTCTCCGAGCGTCCGCTTGCTGAAGTTGTAGTAGTCGGATTGTTTCTTGAGCGTCTTGAAGACGCGCTCCGGATCTTCGTCGGTCCAGTCGGACAGGAGGATCACGTGCTCGCGATCGAACGCGATTGGATCCGGCTCGCGCGGCTCGATGACGATCGGTCCGTAAACGCCGCGCTGTTCCTGGAAGCCCGAGTGGCTGTGGTACCAGTAAGTGCCGGACTGCTTCACATCGAATTGATAGGTGTACGACTCGCGCGGCCGGATGCCGTGAAAGCTCAGTCCCGGCACGCCGTCCATCGCGGCGGGCAGGATCATGCCGTGCCAGTGAATCGACGTGTCTTCGTCGAGCTGGTTGGCGACGCGGAGGGTGACGGTGTCCCCCTCACGCCAGCGCAGCAACGGCCCGGGAATCGATCCGTTGATCACCTGCCCGATCCTGGTCGCGCCGGTGAAATTCACCGGCGCTTCACCGATCGAGAGATCAAACGAGCTGCCGCGCAGAACTTCTTGCGATCGACGGGCGCCTTGCGCGATCGCGTCCGCCTCCGCGAAGACGCTTCGGCGGGACAGGCTCAGGACGGCGCCGCCGGCAGCCAGTCCTTTGACAAACGTACGACGTGAATAAAGGGCCATGGATCCTTGTTCGACGAAACACGAAGATACGAAGAACACGAAGACCAATTGGTTTCGTGGCCTTCGTGTCCTTCGTGTTGCGTTAGGAACAGCGGATCAGATTCGAAGTGGGATCTTACTAAGGTGCCAGAATGCCGGCGTGCCTGGGTGCCGTCGCGCCTTGGCGCTGTCGGGCGGAGCTGCTACGGCGTGCGCCGCGATCGCGATTGGCGCCAGTCCAAAGTCCAGCTTCGCTTGAATGGGACGCGCGGCGTCGATGGCCGGGCACACGGCGGTGCTCTCGGTGGACATCGCCGATCGGTCCGGCGATTGATCGTGCGAAGGGCAGTGTGGCGCCGCCGACTCCGACTGCTGCGCGGGCGCCAGGCAGGTCGCCTCGCACCACGCCCGGACCGGCGCGGCAGCGCCGATCAGGAGCGCGAGGATGAGAGTCGACAGCCGCTTCACGGCAATCAGTATATCGCGGCCATCTGTGAGAGAATCGCGCTTCGCGTTCAACGTCTTGTCCACCCCGTTTCCTTCGGAGCGTGCCATGTCGCGTCAACGCGCTATCGTCATCGGCGGAAGCATGAGCGGACTGATGGCCGCCCGCGTGCTTGCGGATCACTTCGCTGAAGTTGCGGTGTTCGATCGTGACGGGTTTCCCCCATCCGGCGAAAACCGCAAGGGCGTGCCGCAGGGCCAGCACGCGCACGCGTTGCTGACGTCCGGCCGGCAGGTCCTCGAGCGCTATTTCCCCGGCCTCAGGGACGAATTGTTCGGCCACGGTGCGCTCAAGGGCGATTATCGGCGCGTCCGCTGGTTCGACAACGGTGTCTACCACACGCGGTTCGATGGCCTCGAGGCACTGCTGATCAGCCGCCCGCGGCTCGAGTCGCATGTGCGCGAGCGGCTCACGGCACTGAGCAACGTGCGCATCAACGATCGCCGCGATGTCGATATGCCGGCTGCCACTGACGGCCGCGTCACGGGCGTGACGGTCGGCGGCGACGTGATCAGCGCCGATCTTGTCGTCGATGCGAGCGGCCGGGGATCGCAGTCGCCCGCGTGGCTCGAGAAGATGGGATTTCCGCGGCCGCAGGAAGAGGCGGTGAAAGTCGGTCTTGGCTATACGACGCGCATCTACCAACGGATGCCCGATCACCTCAAGGGGGACCTCGCGGTGATTTGTCCGTCGGCGCCGCCGGCAACGCGGGGCGGGGTCGCGCTCGCAATGGAAGGCGATCGCTGGATGGTCACGCTGTTCGGCATGCTCGGCGATCACCCGCCGACCGACGAGAAAGCGTTCGCGGAGTTCGCGAGATCGCTGCCGGCGCCCGATATCTACGAGGCGATCTCACAGGCCGCGCCGCTGACCGAACTGACTCCCTTCAGGTTTCCGCAGAGCACACGCCGCCGCTACGAGTCGATCGCGCGCTTCCCTGAAGGCTACCTGGTGTTCGGCGACGCGGTCTGCAGCTTCAACCCGATCTACGGCCAGGGGATGTCGTCGGCCGCGCTTCAGGCAGCGGAGCTCGATACCTGCCTGGCCGCCGGCGATCAAGGACTGGCGAAGCGATTCTTCACGGCCGCGTCGAAAGTGATCGACGCGCCGTGGACGATGGCCGTGGGCGGCGATCTGCGGTACGAGGCGGTGGCAGGGCCGCGGACTGCGATGGTGAAGTTCGTCAATTGGTACATCGGCAAACTGCACATTGCCGCCGCCGGCGATCCCAAGGTCGCGCTCGCGTTCCATCGGGTCGCGAATTTGCTCGACCCGCCGCCGAGCCTGATGCAACCGGGCATTGCGTTCCGGATCCTGCAGGGCAACATGCGGAAGCCGTCGACGCGGCACTGAAGGTCGTGATGGCGGCGATGGCGGACTACGAAGAGGCCTTCCCCGCGATGATCTGAGCTTTCTGTGCCTTCTGCGGCCCTGGTGTTACTGCTTTCGGTGGCCGGCGTGGGGATCCGCCTTCGCGCCTGGGGCGCTACGGCGGGACAAGTCCGCCGCCGGCTTGGGCGCGTCGCCGCCCTTGAGGAAGTCTTCGATCTTTCGCTCTTCTTCGATCTGCTGCCGCGACACCGGATTGAATCGCTCCATCTCGGCGAGATCGTCGGTCGTCAGCTTCGGCAGGCGGCGAATGAAGTGCACCAGCTGCCAGCTCGCTCGCTCGCCCTCCGGAGTTCCGGTGCTCCAGCCAGGCATGCCGGTCAGGCGGATGCCGTTCTCGATGAAGTAGAAGATCTCGCCGTCGCTGAGGTCCTGCGTGCGCGGCCGCCGCATGTCCGGGGCTTTCGGATAGAAGGCGCGGCCCATTTCGGTGTTGCCGCTGCCGTCGTTGGCGTGACAGCTCGCGCAGTGATCGGCGTAGTGCTCGCGCGCCGCCACGAAATTCTCCTCGGTGTCCGAGACCGGGTTCTTCAACCCCTGGTAGGTTGACGGCGTCAGCCAGCCGCGCATGAAGAGCGCCGCGCGGGTTTCGATCCAGGACGGCTCAGGCCGGGCGCTGACCCCGCGGCCTTGAACCATCAGCATGATGCCGGCGATGGCAACGACCGCGACAAAGGCGATCCAGGCCAGGGCCCTGAGGAACCGCTTCATGAGGGATCAGGGATGCTTCGCGACAGCCGTGCGCACCTGGAGCCCGCCGCCGTCGCTCGCTTCGGTCCACGCGAAGATCACTTCGCCGTTGACGACTGCGGCCCGCGGATACCCGCTGGCGCGGCTGCCGGCGATGCCGGCGATCGTCACCGGCGCCGAGCGCGTGCCGTTGCGCTCGATCCGCCGCGCCTTGAACTGTGCTCTGGGGGCCGGCTTGCCCCCCGTAGCGTCCTCGCGAAGGGGGGCGAACTCGATCCACGTCGCCAGCGCCGAGCCGTCCGGCAGCATCTCCAGATCGACGCGGCCGAGCGAGCCGCCATCGTCGACCCGGATCGGCGCCGCGAACGTCTTGCCGGCGTCCTGCGAAAAGGCGGCGTAGGCCTGGCCCTGATCGTTCTTGCCATCATTCTTTACGGTGAACCACGACATCGCGACCGCGTTGCCGCTGGCGGCGAGCGCCGGCCCGTTCACCGGACACGCGGCGATCTTCCAGTGGTCGTTGAAGACCGCTTGCGGCGTGCTCCACTTGCCGTTCACGAATCGCGCGACGTAGTTGTCGCGAATCTCGTCGTCACTGCGATTGCGATAGGCGGTGATGATCCCTTCAGCGGTGACCGCCGCCGTGGTCGGGCAGCACTCGCAGACCTTGGCGTCGACCACGGATTCCTCGAGCTGCTTGAAGTTCTTGTCGAAGCGCGCGAACCGCACGCTCATGGCGCCGCCGCCGTGTTCGCCGTGCTCGCCGCCTTTCATGGCGCGGCCATCGAGCCAGACCAGGCCAAATCCCTCACCGATGGGGAAGATCGAGGCGAAGCCGTGTTCCGTGGGCGTGCCGTCGTGATGCGGCAGAAACGACGGCGACCACGTCTTGCCGTCATCGGTGGATGAGGAAAGGCGCACGTCGTATGCGTAGGTTGCGGCCGCGCTCTTCTGCAGCCAGTGCGCGACCAGCGCACCAGACGGCAGCCGCAGCACCGACGGGACATCTGCCCAGTTCACGAACCAGTCCCTGCCCGATGCGACCGTCCGCGCGGCGGTCCACCCGGTCGCCGTGCGTTCGGCGAACTTCAAGGTCGCGAGATCGCCGGCGCGCTCGATCCAGCTGACCAGCGCGCCGCGTTTCGATACCGAGAGTTGCGGCTGGCCGG
>JAYWEJ010000248.1:0-3372 GCA_043779345.1 Acidimicrobiia bacterium
CATCTCGATGATGTCGGCGGGCAGCGTGCCCTTCTTGATCTCGCGATAGACCAGCATCTGGTTCTCGCGCGTGTTGTCGACGCCGGCCTGGCACGCGGCCACGCCGATGCCCGGCACGATCACCGCCTGCACGTCCATCAGGTCGCGCGCGCCGTTCGGCGTACGTTCGGGAAAGCCTTGCTGGCGCACGCACGTCGCCGACGCGATGATCACCTGGCCGGTCTTGGCGTCAATCGCAATCACCGACCACGTGGCGAAAGCCGGTGAGGCAATCAGCGTAAAGGCGAGAGTCGAAAGTAGTGTTTTCATAATCGGTGGACCGTTGAGCCTAGCGCTTCTGGAGATTGAACTTCTGCACGCGGCGTCCGGTTGAGGCTTCGCCGACGTAGAGGTTGCCCTGGGTATCGACGCTCATGCCGTGCGGGCGCAGCATCTGTCCGAGGAAGCGTCCGCCGCGGCCGA
Organism: Acidimicrobiia bacterium; assembly: GCA_043779345.1. GTDB lineage: Bacteria > Acidobacteriota > Vicinamibacteria > Vicinamibacterales > UBA2999 > 12-FULL-67-14b. The sequence continues at coordinate 463 of JAYWEJ010000248.1, forward strand.
ACTCGCCGACGATCTCGAGATCCGAACGGCGCAGGATCCAGATCTTGTGGTTGGTGCCGTCGGCGACGTAGAGCCACTGCTGCTGCGGATCGGGTGACAACACCGGCACGAACGACGAGCCTGACGACAACGTCGCCGGCGCGATGATCTTCTCGGCGATGTACTTGCCGCTCTGATCGAACACCTGCACACGGTTGCCGCGCCGATCGGTGACGTAGATCCTGCCGTCCCGCGACCCGGTAATGCCGTGCGGCGTCGAGAACTGGCTCGGCAGCGCGCCGCTGATCATGGTCTTGGGATCGAACTTCTCGGTGTCGTCCGGCACCTTGCCGTAGGCGCCCCAGTGCCGCTTGTAGGCGCCGGTCGCGCCATCGACGACGATCACGCGCCGGTTGCGATAGCCGTCGGAGATGAAGGCCTCGTTGGTCTTCGGATCGACCCAGATGCCCGACGGTCCGCCGAGCAGCTTGGTGTCGGCGCTGCCGCCGACCTTCTCGTACTCGCCGATCTGCAGCAGGAGCTTGCCGTTGCGCGTGAACTTCATCACCCGGTGGCGGCTGTGGCTGCCGACCCAGACGTTGTCCTGGTGATCGACGAACAGGCCGTGCGGGTCGCGCGGCCAGTCAGAAAAGTCCGTCATCGATCCCTGGCCCCAGCCCTGGACCAGCTTGCCCTGCGGATCGAACTCGAGAATCGGCGGCGCCGCCTTGCAGCACGTGCCCATCGGCAGCGGCTTCTGTTCTTCGTACAGCTCTTCTTCGGTCAGGGTCTCGGGCAGGTGCGCCACCCAGACGTGCTGCTTGGCGTCGACGAAGACGGCGGTGACGGCGCCCATGATCCAGTGATTGGGCATTTCCTGCGGCCAGTTCGGATCGACCTTGAATGTGGGCGCTGCCGGCTTGGCCTGCCCGCCCTGAGCGGAGTCGAAGGGCTCGGCCGCCGGGTGGCCGGCGGCAACGAGGACGATCGCGACGGCTACGGAGGTAACAAGGAATGTCGTGCGGAGGCTCTTCATGCGCGAAAAAATATCACGCCAGCCCCCGCCCGAGTTGTCTTCAGATGTTGAAAAGCGGGGTCAGACCCCAATGTTCAACATTGCTACATCGTGTTGCGCTTGTGGTCCGGGTCGCTTCCGGGCTCCATCGTGGCGTCGCTTTGATGGTCGGGGTTGGGCGTCTGGCTCGCCGATCGCACGAATTCATCGCCCGACCGGACGTCGGTGCCCTTGCTGCCCGGATCGTTGTCGGTGACGACCTCCGCGCCGCGGACCGCTCGTGGCTCAATCTCGTCCTCGAGAGGGTCACCATGTTTCTTCACTGACTCCATTTGCTCACCTCGGTCGTGACGTGAGCAAAGGATGTGCCCTTGCTACTCCGACCCTAGGGCGGTGGTGGGATCGACGCGCGTGGCGCGCGTGGCTGGGATTATCGCGGCCGTCACGCCGACCAGCGCCATCACGGCGGCGGCGGCGCCGAACGCGGACGGATCGAGTGCGGACACTTCGAAGAGGAGGCTTTGCGTCACGCGCGTGAGCACCAACGCGCCCGCCAGCCCGATGGCGAGCCCGGCGATGATGGTCAGGACCACGTGCCGAACGACGAGCGCCAGGACATCGTTCGACCGCGCGCCGAGCGCCATCCGGATACCGATCTCGCGTCGCTGCTGTGCAACCGTGTGGGCGACGACGCCATAGAGTCCAAGCGCCGCGAGCAGCGCGGCGATGGTCGCGAAAATCCCGATCAGCCAGACCGGCTCCGTTAATCCGGAAAGGCTCCTCTCCCAGATCTCTTCCATGGTCCGAATGTCCGCCAGCGCCAGCAACGGATCGATCTCCCGGACCGCTTCTCGGATCGCCGGTAGCGACGCAGTGGCGTCACCGATGGTGTGGACCGAGAGCTTCACCTGCATGCGCGGCGCCTGGCCGATCGGCACATAGGCGATCTCGTCCAGCGGCGCGCGTAAGTCGCGCTGCACGCGCTCGTTGCGAATGATGCCGACGATGGTCATGGTGGCGCGGCGATCGCGGCCGAATCCCAGCGCCGGCAGATCGACCGCCTGTCCAACCGGCTCGGCGATGCCGAAGCGATCGCGCAGCCGCGCCGCGAGCGCTTCGTTGACGACCGCGACGTACGGAGCGCCGATGCGATCGTCCGGCGTGAAGCCGCGGCCCGCCACGACGCCGATGCCCATGGTCGCGAAGTAGCCCGCGTCGGCGCGCTTGAATCTCACCATCAGCTGCTCGTCGCGTCCAGGCATCCTCAGGTATTCGCCGCCGGTCCCCTCGAGCGGAACGTCGCCGGAAATGCTCGCGTCGGTCACGCCGGGAATGGCGCGGAGGCGCTCGATCAGGACGGGATAGAAGGCGGCGCGCTGATCGCCGCTCGGGTAACGCGCGAAGGGCAGGTCGATCGCCATCGTGATCACGCGATCGATGCGCGCCCCGATGTCCACCTGTTGCATGCGGTCCAGGCTCTTGAAGAGCAGCGCCGCGCCGCAGATCAGCACGACCGACACCGCGACCTCGGCCGCCACGATCGCCCGGCGCGCGCGATCGTTGGCGCCGGAAGAGCCTCGCGACGCGTTGTTCATCGCGGCGGCAGCCGATCCCGCGGACATCCTGATCGCCGGGAGCAGTCCCACCACGATCGAGACGGCGAGGACCGCCGCGGTCGCAAACGCGAGCACCCGAAAGTTCAGCGTGATCTCCGACGTGAACGGCAGCCCCGGCACCAGCGGCGCCGCGATTTCGATCAGCGCGGCCGCCAGGGCGACGCCGGCGACGCCACCAAGCGTGCCGAGCACCAGGCTTTCAACGAGCAGTTGTGCCGCAATGCGTCCGCGGGTGGCGCCGAGCGCCGCTCGTACCGAGATTTCCTTGGCCCGCGCCGCGCTCCTCGCCAGCAACAAGTT
>JAYWEJ010000249.1:0-7949 GCA_043779345.1 Acidimicrobiia bacterium
TTGACGTTGTTGGGGATCTTTTCGCTGTAGTTGATGGTGCTGGTGGTGGTGCTCATGTTTGCTCCTGGTACTTCACTTAAACACGGTTCCAATCGAACATTACTTTTTCGCCTTTGCCGTAGACCTTCAACGCACCCTTTTCGCCGACCGCATTCGGGCGCTGGAAGATCCAGTTCTGCCACGCCGTGAGGCGGCCGAAGATCTTCGTCTCCATGGTTTCGGGCCCGGCGAAGCGGAGGTTCGCTTCCATGCCGGTCAGCGCGTCGGGTGAAAACGCCGCGCGCGCCTCGATCGCCATGCGGACCTCGTCGTCCCAATCGATGTCGTCCGGCGCCGAAAAGACCAGGCCCGCCTCGAGCGCGGCCTGCGCATCGAAGGGTCCGGCATGGGACAGCGCCTTCTCGATCGAATCGGGCTCGCCGAGGAAGCGCACCTGCAGCCGCGACAGGCCGTTGCTCATCGGGTAGGCGCCACCGTTCATCACCGACAGCCGGATGGTGTTGTCTTCATCCGGGTGATCGATCATGTAGGTGCGATCGGCGGCCAGGGCCAGCTCGAACAGCGTGCCCGCAAACGCGCTGCCCGGCTCGATCAGCGCGAAAAAGCTGCGCGAGGTCAGGTCCATGCGCTTCAGCGTGCGCCGGATCAAGCCGGTGATCTCGCGGACCAGCCAGTGCGATTTGTTGTCGTGCAGCACCTGGTCAACGGCCATCACCGCTTCAGGATCGCCAACCGAGCGGACGATCACGGTGCCGATCTCGGGCTCGTTCAAACGTAACCGGAGCAGGCAATCATCAAACTCACGGAACGCGCGCAGCGCCCATGAGCCGTCGCCCGCCTTCAGGTAGGCATCGGCTGATGCCGGCTGCGGCGAATCAGGCGCGGCGATCGTCAGCTCGCAGGTCCGCTTGGCGCGATCGATGACGCCCTTGACGTATTGGTATTGGATGGTGTCGCCGTCGATCGCCGGTGACAAGGGCCCCAGCGTGATGCCGGGACCCGACGCGGGACGATCGGACTTTGCGGCCAGCGCCTGCGCATGCCTGGCGACCGATTCCTGGAACTTGCTCGTCGGATACACCGCGTCAACGAAGCGGCCCTCGACAGCGCGCTTGCCGCGCACGCCTTCGGTCAGGGTGCTGAAGTCATCGGCGAGGTCGCGGCGCACCTTGCGCTTGTCAACCACGCGCGTCAGGCCGCCGGTGCCGGGCAGCACGCCGAGCAGCGGCGTCTCCGGCAGGCCCACCGACGCGCTGCCATCGTCCACGAGAACAATCTCATCGCAGGCGAGCGCGAGCTCGTAGCCGCCGCCCGCGCAAATGCCGTTGACCGCGGCGAGGAACTTAATGCCGCTGGTCGCGCTCATGTCTTCCATGCCGAGACGCGTCTCGTTGGTGAACTTGCAGAAGTTGACCTTGAAGGCGTGGCTCGACGAGCCGAGCATGAAGATATTGGCGCCGGCGCAGAAGATGCGCGGCTTCAGGCTCGTCAGCACCACCGCGTGCACTTCCGGGTGCTCGAAGCGCAATCGCTGCAACACGTCCGCGAGCTCGATGTCGACGCCGAGATCGTACGAATTCAGCTTGAGCTTGTAGTCGTGCGGCCGCAGGCCGGCGTCTTCGCGCACGTCCATGGCCAGGGTCGCGACGTGGCCGTCGACGCTCAACTTCCAGTGCTTGTACTGCGAGGGATTGGTTTCGAAAGTGACGGAAGGCGGAGCGACAGTCTGTTCCACGAGCGAAGTGTACTACGAATTTAAACGCTCGTTCAAACTCATGGTATAAGGAGTGTTCGGCCTCCTATGTCCAGGACACCTGCGTCGAGCGATCGGCGAATCGAGATTCTCAAAAGTGCCGCGGCGGCGTTCCGCCGGCGTGGCTACCACGGCGCCAGTGTCGACGAAATTGCGTCCGCGCTCGAGATGACGAAGGGCAACCTCTACTATTACTTCAAGAACAAGGAAGAGATTCTCTTCGCCTGCCACGAGTACTCGCTCGACAAGCTGCTCGCGTTGATGGCGGACGTCAAGGGCGAGACGACGTCGCCGGAACAGAAACTACGCCGGCTGATGCTCGCCTTCGTGCACCTGATCCTCGACGACCTGCATGGCACGGCGCTGACGCTCGATCCTGAAGCGCTGTCGCCGCCGTTGCTGAAGCGCGTGATCGCCAAGCGCGATCAGTTCGATCACGGCATTCGCGAGATCATCCAGCAGGGCATCGACCAGGGCGTGTTCAGGCCGGGGGATCCGAAGATGATCGAGTTCGCGATGATGGGCGCGGTGAACTGGATTCCCAAGTGGTTCGATCCGGCCGGCGAGTGGACGTCGGATCAGATCTGCGATGCGTTCGCGGATTATCTGGTCGGCGGCTTAAAGAAATAGCTACTGCGCCGTTTCACCCGGCAGCAGCGTCAGCACCTCGATTCCCGTTCCCTTGAGATGCTGTTCCAGTTGATGGGGCGTGCCCGTGAGCAGCGGGAACGTGCCGTAGTGCATCGGCACCACCTGCTTGACGCCCAGCCACTGCGCCGCCAGCGCCGCGGTATCGGGCCCCATCGTGAAGCGATCGCCGATCGGCAGGAACGCGATGTCGGGCTGGTAGAGCTCGCCGATCAGTTTCATGTCGCCGAACAGCGACGTATCGCCCGCGTAGTAGATGGTCTGGCCGTTCTCGAGCTTCACCACGAAGCCGGCCGCCTCGCCGAGATACGTCAGGTCCTTGTCGATGCTGCTGCTGTGGCGGGCATCGGTCATGGTGATGCGCAAGCCCTTGCTGGTGATCGTGCCGCCCTTATTCATCGGCTCGACGTGCTGCACGCCCTTCGAGCCAAGCCACGACGTGATCTCCCAGATGCCGACAACGGTGGCGCCGGTCTGCTTCGCCATCGCGGCGGCATCGGTAATGTGATCGCTATGGCCGTGGGAAATCAAAATCAGGTCGGCCGCCTTGGGCGCCGCCGCTGCCGGAAACGCCGGATTGCCCGTGTACCAGGGATCGAACAGCAGCTCTTTTCCTCCGGGCGTCCGGAGCCGAAAAGAGCTATGTCCAAGCCATGTGATTGCCAGCGGTTGCAGCGGTTGAGTCATCCGGCTAAAACCGGATGCTACACTACCAAGAGATGATCGAAGCCCCGTTGCATTTCATCAAGCCGCCCGCTTCCGCCGAGGCTTCGGCGGGCAGGCTGCCAAAGCCCGAGTGGCTGAAGGTGCGCGCGCCGGGGTCTGAAAATTACCTGCGGCTGCGCGGCATCATGCGCGACCTCAAGCTCAACACGGTGTGTGAGGACGCGCACTGCCCCAACATCGGCGAGTGCTGGCACCACGGCACCGCGACCTTCATGATCCTCGGCGACGTCTGCACGCGCGCCTGCACCTACTGCGCGGTCGCCCATGGCAAGCCCGCCACGCTCGACATCGACGAGCCGCGCCGCGTCGGCGAAGCGGTCGAAAAGATGGCGCTGAAATATGCGGTGATCACCTCCGTCGATCGCGACGATCAGCCGGACGGCGGCGCCGGCATCTTCGCGGAGACGATCCGCGACATCAAGCGCCGCGTGCCGGAGTGCCGCGTCGAAGTGCTGATTCCCGACTTCAAGGGTCAGCGAGAGCCGCTCGAGACCGTGCTGGCGGCCAGGCCCGACGTGCTCAATCACAACACCGAAACCGTACCGCGGCTCTATCGCGCGGTTCGATCCGGCGGACGCTATTCGCGGACGCTGGAATTGCTGGATCGCTCACGCCAGATCGCGCCGGAGATTCCGACCAAGACCGGGATGATGATGGGGCTCGGCGAACAGCAGGACGAGGTCGTCGAGGTCTTCAAGGATCTGCGCAATGCCGGCGTCTCGATCCTGACGCTCGGCCAGTACCTCCGCCCGTCAGCGCAGCACGCCGTGATGACGCGCTACTACCACCCGGATGAATTCCGGGACCTGAAGCGCATCGCGATGGGATTGGGATTCGTGCACGTCGAGGCGGGCCCGCTCGTCCGCAGCTCGTATCACGCACAAGAACAAGAAAGTGCGTACCGTGCGTACGGTGCGTAAAGTGCCTACCGTTTCTTAGTCAGCACCGTACGCACCCTTCGCACAGTACGCACGGTACGCACCTTAGCAAGAAACGCACTTGTGGTTGTTGATCGCTCCCAGACTTTCGAGCAGCTTGATTGTCTCCGGGTACGGCTGCGTGCGCTGCACCGGTCCATTCGCCACATCGATTGTCGTCTGGCCTGAGCGATTGATCTTCTTCACGTCGGCGCCCTTCGACACCAGGTAGCGCACCATCTCGCTGTCGCCGCGCGCGGCGGCGTTGTGCACCACGGAATTGCCGTCGGCATCGACCGCGTTGACGTCGGCGCCTAGCTCCTCGACCAGGTACTTCACCGCCGGCAGCATGCCGCCCGGCGCCACGTGATGTGAGTTGCCGGCGAATCCCATTGCGTATCCGGGACCGGCGGCCGCATGGAGAGGTGTGGCGCCAGGGCCGCCGATGACGTTCGGCGGCAGGCCGGACTTGTCGGTGCCGGCAATTGGATCTTCGGGACCGCGCCTCGAAAACAGCTTGGTCGTCGGCAGCGACGGATCCGCGCCGTGGGCAACCAGCAGCTGCATCGCCGCGACGTCCGCGGCATAGGCCGCGCGCCAGAACGCGCTGGCGCCAGCCTCGTCGACACCCGACTGATCGAAGTTGTAGCCCGAGTACCACACCTTGCGGCGCACCCGCGCATTCGGATCGGCGCCCTTGTCGAGCAACAGCTTCATGACGTCGAGATAGCCACGCGATTGCTGGAGATGCGCGCGGGGCTGCGGATACGCGGCGATCGGCGCCCAATGGACGTTGATGGCCGCATAGAGCGGCGACACCCCCGCGTCACTCAGCAGATTCGGATGCGCGCCTTTGTCGAGGAGGAACGCGGCCAGGTCGAAGTGGCCGTTGATCACCGCCACCAGCAGCGGCGACGCCTGATCGCCGGGGCTGACGATGTTGACGTCGGCGCCGGCGTCGACGAGCGCGCGCGCCGCGGCGCTACTGCCCTGCCTCACCGCAAAATGCAGCGCCGTCAGTCCACCCTGGGTGCCGATCAGCTCGTTGTAGCGGTAGCCGCGGGTCACGCCGGGCACGTCGATGCGGCCCGCCGCCTGGGCCGGCGGCTGGCCGGGACGGCCGCTGCCGTCTTCCATCGGCGACGACAGCGCCTTGAGATCAGCAATCGCCGATGCCGCTTTCCAGTCGGCGCCGCGCGCCATCAGGAGCGTGACGACGTCGGCGCGATCGAGACCCGCCGCGACCATCAACGCGGTCTGGCCGAATCCCTTCTCCTTGGCGTTGATATCGGCTCCGGTTTCGATCAGGCGCGTGACCGTTTCGGCATTGCCTGAGCGGGCCGCCAGCATCAGCGCGGTGGCGCCGGTGGCGGTCGCGGAATTGGCTTCGCCGCCGGCGGCGAGCAGCGTCGCCACCACCTGCGCGTGCCCGCCCTGACTTGCCATCAGGAGCGGCGTAATCCCGCCCAGTCTGGTCGTCGCGCGAATGTTGGCGCCGGCCGACAGCAGCATCTGCGTCAGCGCGGCATCGCCGTTGGTCGCGGCCCAGTGCAGCGCCGTCATGCCGTCGCCCTGCGCGGCATTGACGTCGGCGCCGCTCTTCAGGAGGGCCCTCACCGCCGCCGCGTCGCGCGCCTTGGCGGCGTCTGCGACGTCGGAGGACGAGGCATGAACGCCCGCGACAATCGATATGACGAAGGCCGCCAGAACAGTCCGCCCGAAGGCGGTCGCTCCACCGCTAGGACTGAACCACATTCAGGTCCATCGCTTTCGTGCTGTCGCCGAATTGGTTGATGTCGACGCCGATCCCGTTCAGCGCCGCCAGCATTGCGTTGGCCATCGGCGTGCCGTCTTCGGCCTTGAGGTGGCGATTGCCCTTCAGCGCGCCGCCGGCCTTGCCCATGAAGAACAGCGGGCACCGCTTGTGGTTGTGCAGGTTCGAGTTGCCCATCGCCGAGCCGTAGATGATCAGCGAGTGGTCGAGCACGTTGCCGTCGCCGTCGGGAATCTTCTTCAGCTTGTCGAGCAGGTAGGGCACCAGGCCGACGTGATACGTGTTGATCTTCTGGAAATCGCTGATGCGCTCCTCGCGATCGAGGTGATGCGAGCCGGTGTGGAACGCCGCAGTCGAGCCGCTCGCCGCGAACACACGGTTCGACACGTCGCGGCTGAACTTGAACGAGAAGATGCGCGTCGTATCGGCGGCAAACGCCACCGCCTGGAGATCGAACATCAGCTTGACGTGCTCCTCGAAGGAGTCAGGGACGCCGATCGGGGCGCCGGGCAGCTCGCGCGGCTCGCCGGTGTGGTTCGACTGCTCCACCTTCTGGATGCGGCGCTCGATCTCGCGGACGTCGTCAAGGTAATCGGCCAGGCGCGCGCGATCGGCGGGACCAAGCTTGCGCCGCAGATCGCCGACCGACTCGGCGACCCAGTCGAGGATGCTCTGATCGTCCTTGCGGCGCGCCCGCCGCGCTTCCGGGGTCGCGCCGACGCCGAACAGCTGATCGAACACCGCGCGCGGATCGCGGATCATCGGCAGCGGATCGGTCGGCGACGACCAGCTGATGGTGTCGGTATACACGCACGAATAGTTGTACGAGCACCCGCCCGCCTGATCGACGTTCTCGATGCATAGCTGCATCGACGGGATCGGCGTCGCGTCGCCGAACTGCTGCGCGTAAATCTGATCGAACGAGGTGCCCGCAAACACGTCGGAGCCTTGCGTCTGCCTCGGCTTGGACTGCGTCAGGAACACCGCCGCCGAACGGAAATGATCGGCGCCGATTTCCGACGCGGCAAACGCCTCGGCGTTGCGGACGTCGGTGTTGCTGACAATCGTCAGGTAGTCGCGGTACGGCTCGAGCGACTTCAGGCTGGTCGGGCCGAGATCGAAATTCGAGCCGGTGGCGGCCGGCGACCACATGTTCTTCTTGATGCCGAAGGCGGTGCTGCCGGCGGCGCCGTGCACCATCTCCATCGCGATCAGGCGTAATGGGCGGCGGCCCTGCGCGAGCGCCCCGGCCGGGACCATCGCGTCGAGAAACGGCAGCGCCACCGACGCGCCAATCCCTTTCAGGGCGGCGCGGCGTGACAGGTGATGACCGGTGATGAACATGGTTAACGGCGCTCCTGCGCGGGCATATCGGTGGTCACGGCACGCTGCGACGCGGGCAGCTTCGCCATGCGGAAGGCGTCGGATTCGACGATGCCGTTCACGAAGGCGCTGAGGCGATAGTTCTGCGCTGCCGCGCCACGGATGATCTTGCGGACCGCCGGCATGTCGAACGCCTCGACACGGCGGCCAAGCGCGTAGGTCATGAGGCTGCGCGTGAAGCTCAGCAGCACGACGTCCCTGTGACCGAGCAACGCGTTGCGAAGACCGTCCGGGCCTTCGATGGCAGTGCCGTCGAACAATTGGCCCCTGGTGTCGACGGTCATGCCGCCATCACGAATGCGCCACTTGCCGGTCGCGTCGAAATTCTCCAGCGCCAGGCCGATCGGATCGATCACGCGATGGCACGACGTGCACTGCGGATTGCTGCGGTGCTGCTCCATGCGCTCGCGCACGGTCAGCGGCCGGCCGGAATCGGCGGTGCCTTTCGTTTCTTCCAGTGCCGGCACGTTCGGCGGCGGCGGCGGCGGCGGCGATCCGAGCAGGACCTCCATCACCCACTTGCCGCGCTGCACCGGCGAGGTGCGCTCGGCGATCGACGTCAAGGTGAGGATCGAGCCGTGGCCGAGGATGCCGCGGCGATCGGCGGGCAGCGCGACACGCCGGAACTCCGGACCCGTCACATTCGGGATGCCGTAGTGGCGGGCGACCCGCTCGTTCGCATACGTGTAGTCGGCGGTGAAGAGATCGAGGAAGCTGCGATCCTCGCGGACGAGACTGTTGAAGAACA
>JAYWEJ010000250.1:0-7925 GCA_043779345.1 Acidimicrobiia bacterium
AGGTGGTTCTCGACGAAATAGTCGAACAGCTTGTTGTCGCCCATCACCCCGCACATCGGCATCGCGCCGTCGTAGGCGTTCGGATACTGCTCGATCGCGACGCCGGTGATGTGGCCGCCCATCGACGTGCCGGTGAAGTAGACACGGCTCGGATTCGCGACCAGGCCGTTGAACCGGGTGCCGAGGTCGTGCATGTCCTTGACGCCCTGGGTCACGTCGTAGCCGTTGGTGGCGTAGCTCGACGCCGCCCACGCGAAGCCGTGCTCGATCAGATAGCGGCGGATCGGCGGGTTGCTGACCGTCAGCTCGAGACCGCCGCCGCGAAAACCGTGCGCGTAGAGCACGAGCTCGCCGTTCCAGTTCAGCGGCACTTCGATCCGATAACCCGCGCCGCCCTGCACGCCCCACAGCCGTGTCGTGGTCGTGCCGGAGAGGGCAGCGAATGGGAGCTTCGTTTCGTCGACAAAATAGGCGGGCGGTTTATCGGCCTTGAGCGATGGTGCGACCGGGCCTGCGACGATCACCATCATGGTGATCACGCTCAGGATCACCCGCGCCGCGACGCGCGTTGAAACGGAAAAGAACTGAGACTGCGCCATTACGTCCTCGCTTCCTGTTTACCGGGGAGCCGCCAGTGACGCGAATCCTATGCACGCAGGTCAGCGAAGTCAACGAAAGCTGCACGATAGTTTGTGCCGGCGCCGCCGCCGCTGCGGTGGGGATTTCTAGGTGCGGCGCGCCGCTTTGATCAGCGCGTCCATGTGATCGAGATACTTCTCGAGCGCGCGCCGGCCCGGCGCCGTGAGCTTGTAGTCGGTGCGCGGCGTGCGTCCGGAGAACGTCTTGGTGCAGGCGACGTAGCCGGCCTCCTCGAGCTTGCGCGCGTGCACGCTGAGGTTGCCGTCGGTCGCGTTGAGCGCGGCTTTGAGATCGGTGAACGACATCTCGTCGCCGGCGGCGAGGGCGCTGACGATGCCGAGCCGCATGCGATCGTGCAGCAGGCGATCGAGATTGGTCGCGATCTCGCCCGTGCGCGGCTCAATCGCCGTCTTCGGCCGGACGTCCGCGTGAAGTTTTCGCGCCGCGCTGCTTTTAGCCGCCATAATTCCTTGCGATGTAAACGCCGAATCCGACGTGCAGGCCGCCGAAGCCAATCGCCAGCCACGCATTGCCCCACTCGGGCGGCGTCACGATCGCCGCGATGCCGAGCGCCATGAAACACATGCCGATCGCGCGCACCAGTGGGACGCTGAAGATCCCGCCGGTCAACACGCCCGCGCCGTACAGCAGCAGCCACGCCGGCGCCATCACCGTGAAGGTGCGCGCCGTCCACAGCCCATACGTGATCGCCGCGCCGGCCACGAGCGGCGCCGCCAACCCAAGCGCGAAACGCCGGCCGGTGGCGCCCGTCAGCGTGCCGCCGCCCTGCTTGGCCTTGCGCGCCATCGCGATCAGGCCGACGATGGCCGCGAGCGAGGCCGCACCCAGCCAGACCAGCAGCCATCGATCGCTGGTCGGCTGCTGTGCCGCCACTGCCGACGCGGCCAGCGCCACGATGCCCATGGCCACGCCGCCCACGCCCGGAATCGTCGTAAACGTGGCGCTGCGCTCCATCGCCTGGCGGATATAGACGAGGTTCTCCGCGGCGTGGTCGCCAACGGAATCCGGCTTGACCGCCCTGAGCGTCACCAGCCCATCCTAACACCCTGCACTTTGTATTGCAAAGTCCGGCCACAGATTGCGCAGATTACACAGATAAGAGTCGGTCTGGATTAGAATCCTTCGGGAATGTTTTCGGTGAGTCTGGTGTTGAAAGGTGATGGAGGAGTTCCTATGAAACGCGTATTAGGTATTGCCGCGGCGGCCACCCTGGCGTTGTCGGTGGCGGCGACGGCCCAGGAAACGAAAAAACCGGCTGCGGAGCACACCATGAGCGGTTGCCTGCAGAAGGGCGCCACCGCGGGCGTCGGCCTGGTGCAGAACACGGCCGAGAAGGGTCCCAAGACGATCAGCATCGTCGCGTCGAAGGACAATCTCGCGCCGCACGCCGGCCACAAGATCGACATCGTCGGCGTGAACGTGCCGGCCGCTGAAGCGGAAGCCATGAAGCCGGCGCCGCCCAAGGCCGATCACTACATGCGGTTGAGCGCGATCAAGATGGTCTCGGCTACCTGCCCCTGAGGCAGTCGGCAGTCCAGAGTCGGCAGTTAAGAGTGGAGGGCCGGAGTGATCCGGCCCTTTCTCTTTTTGTTCAGGACGCGGTCCACGCTGTAGTCGGCGTACGGATTCAGCGGGTTCGCTGGCTTCATGTTGTCCGGCAGCCGCGGTAGCCCGGATGTTTGCGTCGACAAGTCGAGCAGCGTGATGGCCTTGCCGTTGCGTTCAGGGACGCGCACGCCGGCGCGCAGATGGCGCGCGACCGGGTCGTCGAGTGTGACCTCGCCGCGGTCGGCCATGTCGGCAAGCAGGATCGCGGTGAAGACCTTGGTGATGGAGCCGATCTCGAAGACGGAATCACCATCCAGCGGTTTCGCATCCGGCCCGGGATTCCCGAACGCGGCCATCGACGATGAGCCATCCGGCTCGATGGTGGCGACGACCATGCCGGCGCTCTTCTTGGCGTCGACGCGGTTCTTAATCGCGTTTGCGATCTCGGCGTTGCGCGTCCCGTCCGCGACGGTCGCGATGCCAATCGCCAGGACCAGTGCGGCGCAGCTGCGGAGCTCCACGGACGCGTATTCTATGCCTGCAGCCGAGCGTTGTGGCGATTCGGCGCGTCCTGATATACTGCGTTTGATGACGATGACCCGAAAGCGGATGCCTAAGCGTGCCAAGCGTGGCGCGGGGGGCGTTCGTTTGTAAGGACTCGTTCTCGGAGTTCAACGATCGACAGGCACCCGCTGCGGATGACACCGACAGCGGGATTTTTATTTTAGACGTCAGATTTCAGATTGCAGATTGAAGGGACATTCAGTGGACGCGATTGAAGTTGGCGTGTTGGGTGCGACCGGCGTGGTGGGACAGCAGTTCGTCTCGCGGCTGGCGCGGCATCCGTGGTTCCGGTGCACCTGGCTGGCCGCGAGCGAGCGATCGGTCGGGAAGCCGTACAAATCTGTCGCGCCCTGGAAGCTGACCACGTCGATCCCCGGCGGCGCCGCGGAGCGCATCGTCGAAGCGTGCGTGCCCGGCAAGGGACCGAAGGTCGTGTTCTCCGGGCTCGATGCGTCCGTCGCCGGCGAGATCGAAGGCGCCTTTGCCGCCGCCGGTCACATCGTCGTCAGCAACGCGCGCAACTTCCGCATGGATCCGCTCGTGCCGCTGCTGATTCCCGAAGTGAACGCCGATCACCTGAAGCTGATCGCTGAACAGCGGCGGTCGAAGGGATGGACGGGGGCGATCGTCACCAATCCGAATTGCTCGACCATCGTGCTCGCGATGGCGCTGGCGCCGCTGCGGCATTTCAACATCTGCTCGGTGATCGTGTCGACGATGCAGGCGGTATCCGGCGCGGGTTACCCGGGCGTGCCGTCGCTCGATATCCTCGGCAACGTCGTGCCGTTCATCAGCGGCGAAGAAGAGAAGATGGAGAGCGAGACGCTGAAGATTCTCGGCAGCGACGGGGGTCGCTCGCCATATCCGGCCGTCGTCAGCGCGCATACCAATCGCGTGGCCGTGATCGACGGCCACACCATGACGGTGTCGGTGGCGTTCACGAAGAAGCCGACGATCGACGCGATCAAAGAGGCGATGCGGACGTTCGCCGGCAAGCCGCAGGAACTGTGGCTGCCGAGCGCGCCGCAGCCGCCGATCGTCGTGACCGAAGAGCCGAACCGGCCGCAGCCGCGCCTCGACGCGGATCTTGGCGGTGGCATGGCGATTACGATTGGCCGCGTCCGCGAGTGCCCGGTGTTGCACGCGAAGTTCGTGGCGCTGGGTCACAATACGGTGCGTGGCGCAGCGGGAGCCGCGATTCTCAACGCCGAGCTGATGCACCACGAAGGAATGCTGGGATAGATGAAGGTCATGAAGTTCGGTGGCACGTCGGTCGCGGATCAGCCCGCCATTGAGCGGTTGATTGCGCTGGTTCGCGCCGAGCGGCAGGCCGAGGCGCAGACCGAAGGCGGGGACGCGCGCGGGCCGGTCGTGGTGGTGTCGGCGTTGTCGGGCGTCACCGATCGGTTGCTGGGCGTCGCGGCGCTCGCGGGTTCGGGCGACGTCGAAGGCGCGCGCACCAGCCTGCAGGATCTGCGGGCGCGCCACCTCAAGGTCTCCGAAGTCATCAAGGATCAATCGCTGCGGCAGCCGGTCGTCGATGCGCTCAACCGCGAGTTCGACGAGCTCGAGCGGGTCGTCACCGCGCTGGCGGTGCTGCAGGAAGTGTCGTCGCGATGGCTCGACGCGCTGGCCGCCACCGGCGAGATTCTCAGCAGCCAGATCGTGGCGGCCGCGTTGACGTCGCACAAACTCCTCGCCACGTACGTTGATTCACGTAAGGCCGTGGTGACCGACGGCGAGCACACGGCGGCGGCGCCGCTCTTCGAAGAAACGACGGCGGCTCTCATGATGCACGCTGACCCGCCGCTGGCCGCCGGCCGCATCCCGGTGATGGGCGGCTTCGTCGGCGCCACCACCGCCGGCGTCACGACGACGCTCGGCCGCGGCGGTTCTGATTTCTCCGCGGCGATTGTCGGCGCCTGCCTGGGCGCATCCGAAATCCAGATCTGGACGGATGTCGACGGCATGCTCACTGCCGATCCGCGCATTGTCAAGAATCCGCAGGTGGTGCCGCACCTGTCGTTCGCGGAAGCCTCGGAGCTGGCCTACTTCGGCGCGAAGGTGTTGCACCCCGCGACCATCCAGCCTGCGGTGGCGCGCAACATCCCGGTGCGCATCCTCAACTCGCATCGCGCCACCGCGCGCGGCACGCTGATCACCGCGGAGCGGCCAAGAACAGACCGGTCGCTGACCGCCGTCGCCTCCAAGAAAGGCGTCACGGTCGTCGACATCACGTCGACGCGGATGCTGATGGCGCACGGTTTCCTGCGCCGGCTGTTCGAAGTCTTCGAGCGCCACAAGACGCCGGTCGACGTCGTCACGACGTCGGAGGTCAGCGTCTCGGTGACGATCGACGATCCACGGCGGCTGCCGGCGATCATCGAGGGCCTGTCGAGTTTCGCGCACGTCGAGCGTGAAGATCACATGGCGATCGTGTGCGTGGTCGGTGACGGCCTGCACGACGACCCGGGCCTGGCCGCGCAGGTGCTGGCGTCGGTCGGCGACGTGCCGCTGCGGATGGTGTCGCAGGCGGCGTCGCGGCGGAACATCACCTTCGTGATCCGCGAGGCGGATCTGCCGTCGGCGCTCGGGCGCGTCCACGAGAAGTTCTTCGCCGAGGTTGTCTCAGCGCGCGGAGCGCTGCAGAGGTAATAGGTGATGCGTATCCTGCTGCTCGGCCACGGCCGGATGGGCCAGCTCGTCGAAACGCTGGCGCCGTCGTACGGCGCGTCGATCGCAGGCGTCATCGACGAGCACTCGGGCGCTCGCGCGATCGCCGACGGCGCCTTCGGCGCCGTCGACGTTGCGATCGATTTCACGCTCGCCGAGGCGGTGCCGAAGAACCTGCCGCAGCTCGCCGGCCGCAAGATCAACGTGGTGATCGGGACGACCGGGTGGCAGGCGCACGAGCCGACGATGCGCGAAGTCGCGAAGGACGCCGGCATCGGCGTGCTGGCGGCCGCAAATTTTTCGCTCGGGATGAGCGTGTTTCAGCTCGCGGTCGACGAAGCCAGCCGCCATTTCGCGAATCACGCGGAATTCGGCGCGTGGCTCCACGAATCGCATCACGTCATGAAGAAGGACGCGCCGTCGGGGACGGCGCTGACGATCAAGGCCGGCATGCAGCACGCCGGCTACCAGCGTCCGATCGACATGTCGTCGACGCGCGCCGGCTCGGTGCCCGGGACGCACACCGTCGGCTTCGACGGCCCGTCGGAAACGATCGAATTCACGCACACGGTGCGCGATCGCGCGGTGTTTGCGCGGGGTGCGCTGGCAGCGGCCAAGTGGCTGATCGGCAAACAGGGCTGGTTTTCCATTCGCGATCTCTTAAGGATTGAAACATGAGAACACCATTCACCGGTGTTGGTACCGCACTCATTACTCCATTCACGAAGTCGGGCGCGCTCGACGAAGCGGCGATCAAGCGGCTGGCGAAGCGTCAGATCGACGCGGGCGTTCATTTCCTCGTTCCCTGCGGAACGACCGGCGAGACGCCGACGCTGAGCAGCGCGGAGCGCTGCAAAGTCGTAGCGCTCGTGCTCGAAGCCGCAGACGGCAAGGTGCCGGTGATGGCGGGTGCCGGCGGATACGACACCCGGGAAGTCGTGCACGTCTCGAAGGAGATGCAGAGCATCGGCGCCCAGGGCCTGCTGTCGGTGACGCCGTATTACAACAAGCCGACACCCGAGGGCCTCTACGCGCACTTCTCGAAGATCGCCGAGGCGACGACGTTGCCGATCGTTCTCTACAACGTCCCCGGCCGCACCGGCTGCAACATCGACCCGGCCACCTGCGCGAAGCTCGCCACCATCCCGCACGTCGTCGGCGTCAAGGAAGCGTCAGGCAACATCACGCAGATGGTGGAGATCTGCCGCGCCGTGCCATCCGACTTTCTCGTCTTGTCCGGCGATGATGCGCTGACGCTGCCGTTGATGGCGATCGGCGGGCGCGGCCTGATCTCGGTGGCGTCGAACGCGATTCCCGCCGAGATGTCGCAGATGATCGAAGCCGCCGAGCGCGGCGATTTCGCGGCCGCGCGCCAGCTGCACCATCGGCTGGTGCCGCTGATGCTCGGCAACTTCATCGAGTCGAACCCGGGCCCGGTCAAGTTCGCGATGGCGGCGATGGGGTTGTGCGAAGAAGTGTATCGACTGCCGATGGTGTCGCCGCGCCCCGCATCGCAGGAGAAGATCCGTGCGTTCCTGAAGGAGCTCGAGATCTTGAAGGGCGTGCATTCCTAGCATGAGTCTGCAGTCCACCATTGAGGCCCTGGCGGCGGCCGGCGCCGGCGCCGATCGCGCGCAAGCGCGCGCCGCGTTCGACGAGCTGAAAGCGGCGCTCGAAAAGGGCACGGTCCGATCGGCGGAACCCGACCCGTCGTCTCCCTCGGGCTGGCGCGTCAACACCTGGGTCAAGCAGGGCATCCTGCTCGGGTTCCGCTTCGGCGACATCGTCGACCAGTCGGCCGGGTTGCCGTTCTCCGACAAGGACACGCAAACGGTGCAGCGGTTCAGTCCTGCCTCGAACATCCGCATCGTGCCCGGCGGCTCGGCGGTGCGCGGCGGCGCCTATCTTGCCAAAGGCGTGATCTGTATTCCACCGATGTACATCAACATCGGCGCGTATCTCGGTGAAGGCTCGCTCGTCGACTCGCACGCGCTGATCGGATCGTGCGCCCAGATCGGCGCGCGCGTTCACGTCAGTGCCGCAGCGCAGATCGGCGGCGTCCTCGAGCCGGTCGGCGCGCTGCCGGTCATCGTCGAAGACGACGTGCTGGTCGGCGGCAACACCGGCATCTACGAAGGCGCGGTGATCAAGCAGCGCGCGGTGATCGCCGCCGGCACGGTGCTGACCGGCTCGACGCCGGTCTACGATCTCGTCAACCGCACGATCATCAAGCCCGCCCCCGGCCAGCCGCTCGTGATTCCACCAGGCGCCGTGGTGGTGCCCGGCGCCCGCGCGGTGACGGTGGGCGCCGGCAAGGAGTGGGGCCTGTCGCTCGCGACGCCGGTGATCGTGAAGTATCGCGACGACAAGACCGACTTGCGCACGGAGCTCGAACAGTGGATCCGGTAGATCAGGGATCAGGGATCGGGGATCAGGGATCAGGGGGCGGGGATCAGGGATCAGTCGATGTTCTCGGCCTT
>JAYWEJ010000251.1:0-7916 GCA_043779345.1 Acidimicrobiia bacterium
ATCGCGTAGGCGTTGGCGCGGCGAGAGAGCGAGACGGCGGCTTCGCTCAAGGCCTTGACGTGATCAATCGCGGCGGCCGCCTGGCGGCGGTCATTGGCCGGCGGTTCCATCGACTCCGCGTCGCGAATGATGGCGTCGAGGACTTCGACCGATCGGACCGGATACAGACCGGTGGCGGTCTCACCCGACAGCATGATCGCGTCGGCGCCGCCGTCGACGGCCCCGGCGGCATCGCTGGCTTCCGCGCGCGTCGGCCGCGGTTCGGTGCGCATCGACTCCAGCACCTGCGTCGCGACGATCACCGGCACGCCGCGGGCGCGCGCCTTGCGGAGAATCTCCTTCTGCACGCCCGGCACACGCTCGAGCGGAATCTCGAGACCGAGGTCGCCGCGCGCGACCATCACCGCGTCGGCGGCGTCGAGAATCTCTTCGAGGCGATCGATCGCTTCCGGCCGTTCGAGCTTGGCGACGACCGGCACCTTCGGCCGGCCCTCGTCGACCATCATCTTCTTGACGCGCGTGATGTCGTCGGCCGACTGCACGAAGCTGAGCGCGATCAGGTCGACGCCGAGCGCCAGGCCGAACTTCAGATCGCGCTGGTCTTTCTCTGTCATGTCCGATCGCAGCGGCACTCTCGGCGCATTGATGCCCTTGTGCTCGCCAAGCTCGCCGCCGTCGATGACCCGCGTCTGGATCTCCGCGGGCGACGCCGACACCACTTCGAGCTCCACCTTGCCGTCGTCGAGCAGCAGGTGGTCGCCTGTCGACACCCTCAGCGCCAGCTCGCGATAGGTCGTCGAGACGCGGCCCGGCCGGCCGATCTCCTCGCCGATCGCGATCACGAGCGAGTCGCCTTTCTTCAGCGCGATGGCCCTGCCGCCGTCGAGGCGGCCGGTACGGATCTTCGGCCCGCTCAGGTCCTGCAGGATGGCGACGTGGCGATCGGCGCGCGCCGCGGCGGCCCGGATGCGCTCGAACATGCCGGCGTGATCGGCTTGCGTGCCATGCGAGAAGTTCAGGCGCATGACGTCGACGCCGGCCGCGATCAACGCGTCGAGGATCTCGGCGCTCGCGGAGGCCGGGCCGACGGTCGCAATGATCTTGGTGTGCCGCATCACGTCAGAATATGCTGCCTCACCGTCGATTGATGCGCATTCTTGAAATCGGGACCGGCCGTGGTGACGGATCCCTCGTGCTGGCGGCGGCGCTGCCGCCGGATGGGTTGCTGATCACCATGGAGGCGGACGCGGCGCGTGCGGCGGTGGCGCGGCAGCGGTTCGGCGACGCCGGCGTCGCCGATCGCGTCTCGGTGATCGTCGGCGAACCCGCCAGGTTCCTGCACAAGATTCGCGGACCGTTCGACCTGATCGTGCAGAACGATTCCGACGATCGAGATGGATTGCACCAGCGGCTGATGGCGCTACTCGGGCCCGGCGGGGTGCTGATTCGCAGCGACATAAAATATCGTCAGGGAATATAGTGTTCAACGGTAAGCACGTTGTGAGCTTCGATGTTCGATATTGACCTGTTCGTTGATACGCTCAAATAGAAATGACGATCGCCGAATGGCTCGCCGCCGCGACAGCGGATGCCGAGAAGCGCGGACTGCCCGAGCTGATTCCGATGCTCGAAGGCCTGGCGCAGGCCACCGAGCGGCTGCGCGCCGCCGACTGGAACGACAACCCCGATCACGACACTCCTCGTGACCCATTCGACCCAGTCGGCCCCAATGGCGACGACTTCGCTCAGGGCACGCGACGATGACCATCACTGAAGTCGCGCCCCGCGTGGCCTCTGGCAAGATCACGTCCGAGAAACTGACAGCAGAGTGCCTCGCGAAGATCGAGGAGCTCAATCCCAGGCTGAACGCGTTCATCACCGTCACCGCGGATGACGCCCTGGCGCAGGCCCGACAGGCCGACAAGGAGATCGCGGCCGGACGCCGTCTCGGTCCGCTGCACGGCATTCCGATCTCGCTCAAGGACCTGATCGACCAGAAGGGCGTGCGCACCTCCGCCGGATCGCTGGTGCGAAAGGATCACGTCGCGACCGCCGACGCCGTTGTCACCGCGCGCTTGCGCGACGCCGGCGCGGTGTTCGTCGGCAAGACCAACCTCCACGAATTTGCGTTCGGGACGACCAGCGAGGATTCGGGGTTTGGACTGGTCCGCAATTCGCACGACCCTTCGCGATCCCCGGGCGGATCGAGCGGCGGCTCGGCGGTCGCCGTCGCAACCGGGATGTCGCTCGGCAGCGTCGGCACCGACACCGGCGGATCGATCCGCATCCCGGCCTCCGCATGCGGCGTCGTCGGATTGAAGCCCGAGTGGGGCCACGTCTCCGCCTCCGGCGTCGTGCCGCTCAGCCGGCAGCTCGATCACGTCGGACCACTGGCGGCGTCGGTCGCCGATGCGTGGCTGCTCTACAACGCGATGCAGCCGCCGTCCGATCAGATCGGCGATGCGCTCGAGGCAATGCCGGTGAAGGGTCTTCGCCTGGGCAAACTGTCGGAGTACTTTTTCGATCGGCTCGACGC
Source organism: Acidimicrobiia bacterium (assembly GCA_043779345.1). GTDB lineage: Bacteria > Acidobacteriota > Vicinamibacteria > Vicinamibacterales > UBA2999 > 12-FULL-67-14b. The sequence goes on from JAYWEJ010000251.1 coordinate 2,537, forward strand.
CGATGTCGAGCGCGGCGTGCTCGACACTATTTCGCGCCTGCAGAAACGCGGCGCGACGGTCACCGACGTTGCGGTCCCGCACGCCAACGATATGGCGGCGATTTACCTGCATCTCGTGTTTGGTGACGCCGCGGAATACCACGCGCGCTCCCTCGCCACTCGTCCGCAGGACTACACGACGCCGGTCCGGCTGCGGCTGGAGATGGCGGGGTATGTGCTCGCCGAGGACTACATCCGCGCGCTGCGCGGCAAGGCGTTGATCGCGCGTGAAGTCGATCGCGCCCTCCAGGGCGTGGATGCGCTGGTCCTGCCGGCGCTCGCCATCCCGGCGCCGCCGATCGGCGCCGTGACCATGCCGGTCAAGGGCGGGCCGGACGCGGTGCGCACGCTGATGCTGCGCTGTTCGCAGCCATTCAACCTGTCGGGACATCCGGCGATTTCGATCCCGTGCGGCAGCACGCGTGACGGCCTGCCGATCGGACTGCAGTTGGTCGGCAAGAAGGGCCGCACGCCGGCGCTCGTGCAGGCCGCGCTCGCAGCGGAGGCGGCGATCCATTCGTGATTCGCGACTATTTCCATCGCTGGGAGCAGGAGCTCGCCGCGGTCAGCCAGGACGATCGCAAGGTCAGGCCCTTTGAGTGGGGCGACGACTGGATCGAAGACCGGGAACCGGGAACCGGGAACCGGGAACCGGCCGGCTCCCGGCTCCCGGATCCCGGATCCCGGGTTTCTGCCTGGGTCGACGCGGTCATGAAGGACAGCGACGCGTTCTTCACGCCCCAGCCGGCGCCGTACACCTTTACCAAAGCGCCGGACACCATCCGCGCGAGCGGCGAAGAGGGCGTGCTGACGTTTCCGAGCGGTTTTACGACGCCGCACGAGAAGAACAACACCGTCGTTGCGAGATTCTTTCCGGCGAATCCGATGCGCGGATTCCGCAAGAAGTCACAGCGGCAACGGCGGGCGGTGGTGGTGCTGGCGCAGTGGAATTCCGATCCGGAAGGCCACGTCGGCCTGTGCAAGCTGCTGTCGAAGCTCGGTATCGCGTCGCTGCGCATCAGCCTTCCCTATCACGACGCGCGCATGCCTCCGGAGCTGACCCGCGCCGACTACATCGTCAGCTCGAACGTCGTCCGCACCTTGCAAGTGTGCCGGCAGGCGGTCCGCGACGTGCGGCTAACGCTCTGGTGGTTGCGCGATCAGGGGTACGACCGCCTGGGGCTGCTCGGCACCAGCCTCGGATCGTGCCTGTGCTACCTCACCACCTGCCATGAGCCGCTGGTGAAGGCGCAGGCGCTCAATCACGTCTCGCCGTACTTCAGCGACGTGGTGTGGCGCGGGCTCTCGACCGAACACGTGCGGCAGGGGTTCGATGGTCACGTCGACGCCGATCAATTGCGCGATCTCTGGCGCCCGATCAGCCCGTGGTCGTTCATCGAGCGACTGCGCGACCGCCGGACGCTGATGGTCTACGCCAAGTACGACCTGTCGTTCCCGGTCGATCTGTCGTTGCAGTTGATCGGCGAGCTGAGGCGCCTCGGGATACCGCTGGAGGTCGGGGTGCTGCCGTGCGGCCACTACTCGACCGGCGCCGCGCCCTTCAAGTACCTCGATGGTTGGTATTTGGGTAAGTTTCTCGCGACGAAACTATAGGTATTTCAAGAGACGCACGAGCGCGTCGTAGATTGATCCTGCCAGCGACTGCACCAGCGGCGTGACCTCGCCCGAGTCCATCGACTCCGCCACCGTGACCGGGTCGGTCAGCAGCAGCCACACCGTGGCGCCAGCGATCACGGCAGCAGACAACCCGATGATGCCGACGAGGCTGAAGAGCCGGCTCGATAATCCCGAGGGTTGTCGCTGGCGTTTGATGTCCATAGGGCGGACCGGTAGATCATATACCCCGCCATAGCGGCCGAAGGCCGCGACGGTGGGTCGGACACGAATATCAGGTATTAGGACGTCGGCGCGGTCGCGGTTGTTCAGACGACCAGGACGAGCTTGCCGAATTGCTCGCGCGACTCGAGGCGGCGGTGCGCGTCGGCGGCCTCGATCAAGGGGAACGTCCGGTCGACGACCGGACGCAGCTCGCCGGCAAAGAAGAACTGCGCGGCCCGCAACAGCTCCGCCTTGCGCCCCATGTAGGAGCCCAGCAGCGAGATCTGGCGCGTGAAGAGCACGCGCAAATCGAGCTGCGCCTCGTGCCCGGTCGTGGCGCCGCAGGTCACCAGCCGCCCGCAGCGCGTCAGGCTCTTCAAGCTGCGTTCCCAGGTCGCGGTGCCGACGTGCTCGAAGACGACGTCGACGCCCCGCCCGTTCGTGAACTCGCGGACCGTGGCGGGCAGATCCTGCGTCGCGTGGTTGATCACTTCGTAGGCGCCCAGTTGCCGCGCCTTGGCCAGCTTCGCGTCGGTGCCGGCGGTCGCAAACACGCGCGCGCCGTGACGCCACGCGATCTGGATTGCCGCCTGCCCGACGCCGCTGCCCGCGCCGAGCACCAGCACGTCTTCTCCCGCGCGCAGCTTGGCGCGCGTGATTAACATGTGCCACGCGGTCAGGAACGCGAGCGGAAAGGCGGCCGCCTCGACGTAGCCAATCGAATCGGGAATGGCGATCAGGTTTTGCACCGGCACCCGCACGATCTCCGCGTAGCCGCCGTCGCTGCGATAGCCCAGCACGTCGTACTTCGCGCACTCGTTGTCGCGGCCGTCGAGGCACGCCGGGCAGCGTCCGCATGACAGTCCGGGCTGCAGCATGACGCGCCGGCCCGCGCCGAACTCGCCGTTCGGCGTCGAGATCACTTCGCCCGCGACGTCGGCGCCGGAGATGTGCGGAAACGGAATCTGCACGCGATCCATGCCGCGGCGCTGCCAGAGATCGAGATGATTGAGCGCGCAGGCGCGCACGCGGACCAGAGCTTCGCCCGGGCCGGGTATCGGATCGGCGGCGTCTTCGTAGCGGAGGACATCGGGTCCTCCATGGGCATGAAACCGGACGGCCTTCATCAAGTCCCGAAACCCAGGGCAAAACGTTTCAGTCGTGCAAAAGGATCAAAAGTCGGTCGTCAGTACCTGGTGCGGTCCGAGACCCAGACCCGGCAATGATCCGTGAATCTTATCTAAATCTCCGACGATCACGGTGCTCATTTTGGCCGGCGTGAGGTATTGGCGTGCAGCGGCGGTGACGTCATCGGCCGTCACTTGCGCAAGGCGTGGCACGAATTCCTCGAAATACGTATCCGGAAGATTGTGCAACGCGAGTTGTGCCACGGATCGTGCCACCTGTCCCGCCGTCTCGAACCCCCGCGGGTAGCCTTTGCTCACCGATGCAAACGCTTGCAGCACTTCGTCGCCGGTCGCCGGGCGGCTGCCGGCGATGGCGCGAATCTCGGAGAGCGCTTCGTGAATCGCCGGCCCTGTCACGTCGGTGCCGACACTGGTCTGCATCACGAAGGGGCCGAGACCGCGGCGCAAGTTGAATCCCGTGCGCACACCGTAGGTGTAGCCTTTCGATTCACGGAGATTCAGATTCAGGCGGCTCACGAAATCGCCGCCGAGGATCGTATTGAGGATCAGGATTTTGTGATAATCCGGCGTCGACCGCGGCGCGCAGACGTGGCCGATGCGCAGCTCTGATTGCGCCGCGCCCGGCCGCGCGATCACCGCCAGCGGAGCGAGTGGGGACACCGGTGGCGGTGCGAGTCCGGCGGCGCCATCGATGGTCATCGGCGACACCGAGGCGCGCCACGAATCGAACATCGCGCCGGCGATGTCGAGCAATTCTTCTTCAGCGCGATCGCCGACGACGACCAGCGTCGATCCTGCCGGCCTGAACATCGCCGCATGCAGCGCGCGCGTCGCATCGACGGTCAGCGACGACAGCGCCGGCTCGGAGCCGAGCGACAGGTGCCCGTACGGATGCGAGTCGTAGAGCACGCGCGCGAACGCCCGTTCGGCAATCGCGCCCGCGTGATCCTTCATCTGCTTCAACCGCTCGAGCCGCAGGTTGCGGATGCGATTGAAATCGTCGTTCGCGAGGTTCGGCGCCGTCACCACTTCGTGCACCAGCGCCAGGCCGGTTTCGAAGAATCGATCGAGCGTCGCCAGCCCGATCACCACGGCGTCCATGCCGACCTCGATGTCGAGCTCGCCGCCAATGCGCTCGACGCGATCGGCAATCTCGAGCGCCGACTGGCCGCGGCTGCCTTCGTCGAGCAGGCCGGCGGTGATCGAGACCAGGCCATGGCCGTCGGCCGGATCGACGCACGAGCCACCGGGAACCAGGAGCACGATCGCCACGACCGGCACCGATCGATGCCGCACCGCGCGCAGCTCGAGCCCGTTCGGCAACGACCGCCGCACCATCCGCGGGAAATGAAAGGGGCGATCCGTTCCTGGGATCGGCAGCCGGGTTCGATCGACGCTCAAGAGACGTGCACCTCCACGGCGTCCGGCAGCGCGAGCTCGCGGCGCCCCCTCGGCACGACGCTCAGCGACACTGATGGCGCCGTCACCAGCCAGCGCGTCACCGCCGCGGCGGCGCCACGGCTCGTCACGTCGAAGTAGCGCTGCCGATCGCCGTCGAAGAATCCCGGATTGCCGACGAACGTGTTGTAGGCGTTGAGCTGATCGCCCTTGCCGCCAAACCCGCCGATGGTCTGCAACCGGTAGATGAACTGCGCTTCGGTCTGCGCGACACCGCGCTCGATCTCGTCCGCGGTCGGGCCGCCGTTGGCGAGCTCCAGCACCGCGCCGAGGATCGCGGCATTGAGCTCCGGCAGCGCAATGCCGGCGGCGGCCGTGCACGCGATCTGGAACATGCCGCCCATCTCGCGCGACTGCTGGTACGCCGTGACGTCGGTCGCGATGCGGCGCTCGTAGACGAGCGTCTTGTAGAGCCGCGAGGTCTTGCCGTGCGCGAGCACGTCGGCGACGACGTCGAGCTCCGCGTCGCCCTCCCCGAACATCGCCGGCGAATGCCAGCTGATATACAGCCGCGGCAGCTCGACACGATCTTCCATGACGAGATTGGCGCTTTGCGCCAGCCTCGCCTCGACCTGCACCCGGTCGACACCAGGACCCGCGGGCAGGTCACCAAAGTATTTTTCGGCAAGCTCGAACGCCTGGTCGCTTTCGACATCGCCGGCCAGCGAGAGCGACGCGTTGGCGGCGTGATAATAGGCCTGGAAAAACTCGCGCACGTGATCGAGCGTGGCCGCGCGCAGATCCTCGGCCGAGCCGATGGTCGGCCAGTGATACGGATGATCCGGCTCGAACATCGCAGACGAGAGCGCAATGCCCGAGAGCCCATACGGGCGGTTCTCATAATTTTGCCGCCGCTCGTTCAGCACCACCTCGCGCTGATTGTTGAACTTCTTGTC
>JAYWEJ010000252.1:0-18461 GCA_043779345.1 Acidimicrobiia bacterium
GGCGACGGGTGCGACGGTGGTGATCGCGTCGCGCTTCCAGCCCGGCGCCGAGTGGTTCGGCCTGAGCTGGGATCGTGTGCTGTTCAGCAGGACCGTCAGCTGGATGTTCAGGATCGCGTGGCCGATGCCCAACGTCCGCGATTACACGTGCGGCTATCGCCTGTATCGCGCCGAGCTGCTCAAGACGGCGTATCAGAAATGGGGCGACGGCTTCGTCAACGAGCCGAGCTTCGCGTGCATGCCAGATGTGTTGTGGAAGGTGAGCCGCTTCTCGCCGGTCTTCGCCGAAGTGCCGCTGTCGTTGCACTACGACCGCAAGCCCGGTGAGAGCAAGATGAACGTCGGCCGCACGATTCGCCGCACGCTCGCCCTGATCGCCAAGCGCCGCGTCGGCATCAACTCCTGATCCACGGACGTAGTACACTTTCGCGCGCATGCCGATTCCGGTCTTCCGGCCCTCCTACGATCAACGCGAAGAAGAAGCGGTCGTTCGCGTCCTCCGCAGCGGCTGGATCGGCCTTGGCCCCGTCACGGAGCAGTTCGAACAGGCGTTCGCGAAGAAGGTCGGTTCGAAGTACGCCGTGGCGCTGAACTCCGCGACCGCGGCCCTGCACATCGCGATCAAGCTGGTCGACGTCGGTCCCGGCGACGAAGTGCTGGTCCCGACCATGACGTTCGTGTCGACGGCGATGGTCGCCGATTACGAGCACGCGGTGCCCGTCTTCTGCGACGTCACCCCCGAGCACTTGATGATGGATTACGCGGACGCCGCCAACCGGCGCACGCTCCGGACCAAGGCCATCATCCCGGTGTTGTACGGCGGCCGTCCGATCGCCGAACCGAAGATGAACTTGCCGGCCATCTACGACTGCGCGCACGCAGCCGGCGGCCGCTTCGACGTGCGAGGCAAGTTGTGCTGCTGGTCGTTTCACGCCGTCAAGAACCTCGCCACCGGCGACGGCGGCATGATCACGCTGGACGATGAAGCGCAGTATCAGAAGGCGATGCGCCTGCGCTGGCTCGGCATCGACAAGAGCACCTGGAACCGCAGCGGCGTCGAGCGCAAGTACTGGTGGGAATACAACATCGATCAAACCGGCTACAAGTACCACATGAACGACATCACGTCGGCGCTCGGCATCGTGCAGCTCGAGAAGCTCGACGAGATGCAGGCCCGTCGTCATGCCCTGGTGCACCAGTACCTCGAAGAGCTGAAGGGCGTGCCGACGCTGGAGCTGCCCTGGTACGATCCTGACAGCAGCTGGCACATGTTTGCCGTGCGGACGCCGCATCGCAACGAGCTGTCGCTGCACCTGCAGGAAAAGGGCATCAGCACCGGCGTGCACTACAAGCCGATTCACCTGTATCCGCTCTATCACAAGCACAGCCTGCCGGTCGCCGAACGCGAATGGCAGAAGCTGCTGACGCTGCCGCTATTTCCCGATCTGACGAGCGAGCAGGTGTCGTTCATCGCCACCGAGGTGAAGGCCGGCCTCGCGCGCGCGCGCGGGTGATGCGATGCAGCTCCGGCCGCTCGCGCAAGCCGACCTCGAGATCGTGCGGCAGCTGAGGAACGCCAACCGCCAGTTCTTTTTCTACGATGCTGAGATCGACGCGGCCCAACACGCGGCCTGGTTTCGCGCCCTGGCGTCCAAGCCGGTGGATGTTTTCGTGATCGAGGACGGCGGCGCCGTCGTCGGCACCGTCAGCGCGACGCGCTCGCCGGACGGTATCGAAATTGGCAATCTCGTATTGGCCGCCGCCGCGCGGGGTAAGGGGCTGATGCGCAAGGCGGTGCAGCAGATCACCACCGCACCCGGTCACTACTTCGCAGAGGTCAAGGCCGGCAATACCGCTTCGCTCGCCGTCTTTAAAGCCACCGGCTTCACGATCGCGTCGTCAGGCGAAGTCGCGCGGCTGGTCAAAGACGTCTAGCGCCGCAACAGCCTTCTGGCCTTGTTCAAGGCCGCCCGCAGCCAGAATCGCGCGTAGAGCGTTTCGATGTGCCGCACATTGCCGTTGAAATGATTGGTGACCGTGACAGCGTAGGCGTTGAAGACGCTGCCGTTTCTGATCAGCGCCTGGCACCTGGCCAGCAGGAACATGTCGACGATCGCGTCGATGATGGCGTCGCGATCGGTGTAGCCGGGATCGTTGTAGTCGCAATAGACGCGTCCGACTCCCGGCGGCGGAAACACCGTGCGCCGCGTCATCGAGTTTGGCAGCTTCGACAGCAGCGCGTGCATCCGGTAGGCGTCGGTCGCGAAGAAGATGCGTGCCTTGTCGCGAAAGGCGCGGGGCAGGCCCCGAACCGCCAGCGCGCGGGCGCGTTCGACCTTGCGCAGGAACACGCGGTCCTCTGAAAAAATATCGAGGTCGACGCGGCCATAGTACATCTGTCCTTTGTCGAACTCGCCGTTGCCGCTCGCCAGATTGACGCCGATTACGAAGGCGTCGGCAAATCGCTCATTCGCGAAGCGATCGATCTCCTTCTGCACGAAGTCACGCGGCTTGATGTAGGCATAGAAATCGCGCAGCCGCCAGAACCGGGGCACGTCACCGCTTTTTAGATCGAGACGTTCGAGGCCGTGATAATCGCGGATCACGAACGCGCGTGGCGGCGAGCCACCGCTCAAATACGACCGGGCGACCGTCAGATCCACTTCGGGCGCGTCGGCAGTCTGCTCTGGCGTCGGCGCATATAACATCGGCACGCCCTGGATCTGTGCCGGCGTCTCGAAGAACTCGGTGAAATAGTTCGCCGATTGATCCTTCAGGAACGACGAACCGCGCCAGTCGACGATCACGCTTCGATTGAGCTGCTGCGCGTACCAGATCACGCCCGCGAGGCTGGCGAGGTTCGACCCGATGCCGCTGCCCGGGTGCGGGCGCGTGATGACAAATCCGTTGGCGCTCACGACGTCACATTGTAGCGGTGCCGCGCACGCGGGCCAGGAGATACCAGGCGGCGGTCGCCGCGTACGGAATCAGCAGTGTATGGATTGGCACGACCAGGCGCTCGCCCTTTGGATAGACGATGACGATCGCGATGAACTGCGTCACCGACACGATCAGCGGTATCAGGATCGGCCACGGCGAGCCCTGGCGGTGCTTCATCGCCAGCCAGATGCCGGCGACGGCCGTCATCCACGTCAGGATGTAGACCGGTGAGTAGCCCCAGCCCGGCGCATACGGTTCGTAGAATCCCAGCACGAACAGCGCCTTGCGCCCGAGGTTCATTGCAAACAGTCCAGGCTCGGTGATCGCATACTCGATCACGGTCGCGGTGATATCGCTGATGCCGAACCGGTGATAGAGCGGCCGTCGCTCCGCGCTGATCGTCAGTCCAGGCGGTGGCTCGTTGCCTCCGAGCAGCGTGATTGCGCCCTCGGTCGGGATTGGCGACGGGACGCCGGCGACGATCCAGTTGCGAATCCCGGGCAGCGAAAAGACCGCGAGGAACGACGCGATCAGCAACGCCAATGCGGTTGCGCGCCTGGGCCTGCCTTTCGTGGCCATCCATATGGCGGGCCACGCGACCGCCCACGCCAGCAGCGCCGTCGATCGCGTGATCGTGGCGAAGCCGCTGAACACACCGGTCCGGATCGCTCCTCCGGTCTTCGCATCGTCACAGAGGCGAACCATGGCCGCTGTCGAAGCAACCAGCAGCGGAACATACAGCGATTCGTTCAAGGGCTGGCCGGCAATGTGCCAGAACTTCCAGCCGATGAAGGCGGTCGCGATCGGCAGCGCCGCCATCCAGGCGCGCACCGTTGTGTATCTGATCGTGATCTCGACGAGCTTGACGATCGCGAATGCGGCGAGCAGGCGCTGGACGAGCAGCGCGCCGAACATGAACTCGCCGAAGACGGCGTGCGTGCCGGCGAGAAAATATGGATAGAAGGCCTGGTAGTAGAAGGCTTCGCCCTGGCCCGGCGGCTGGCCGCCGCTCATGAGAATGCCGTTGAACAGGATGTCGCGGGCGTAGCTTTCGTAGGTGAGGGTGTCGTCGCCGCCGACGAGCACCATCACGCGTGTCGCCCACGGCGACGCGAAGCGCAACGCGTCGATGGCCGCGATCGCGGCAAAGAGCGCCATCGCCTGCTGCCATCGTTCGCGATCGGTCGCCGGCCGCCGCAGCGCCGCGATCTGTTGTCCCGCAGTCCTTGCGAACACGATCAGGACCAGGCCGAGGGCCGCCACATCGCAGATCGTTCGCGCGATGCGAAGGGCGCGCGCGGCTTGCAGCTGCCACTCGCGAATCTGCTGGGTGACGACCTCGGTCGAGTCGAACGGAACGTATTCACCACGGCGAATCGTGCCAGCCGAGAACTGTCGTGACGCCCCGTACGGCGACGTCAATGCAACGTCGAGCCGATGCCAGCCGGGTGTCAGCGCAACGTTGCCCTGGACCTTGTCGCCGTCGACAAAGACTTCCCCCCGTGCATCCGGAGGCTCGACGTAGATCGCGTCGACACCTTCCGGCACCCACCAGAAGCCGCTCCACCGCACCGAGAACTCGAGCAGCCGGCGCTCCCGGCCGCGCACCTGGAAAAAGCCGAAGCGGCCGTTGTCGTTGATGAAGTTCAACGGCAGCTCGTGCCCGCCGGGCTCGAAGTGCAGCCGCTCATCGATGCGCGTGAACGCGCCCGAGAATTCAGGGCTGCGCTCGGGCGTGCCGGTGCCGTCGACGGTGGCGAAGTAGCGCGCGCGAAAGCCGCTGTTGCCCGGGATCGCGATGCCAGCCGCCGTGGTCGCGATCAATACCACCAGGGCCAGCGCCGCCAGCGGCAGGCGCCCGCCGTAGATGGCGAGCCAGCCGATCGCGAGCAGCGCGGCCGCCTCGATCGGTCCCAGCGGCAGTCCGCCGACCAGCCCTCCGGCCTCGTTCGGGATGATGAAATACGCGGCCCAGAGTGCCAGCGAGGCTGCGCTCTTGATCGTCAACCTGTTCGCTTGGCTCCGCCTCGCTGGCGGCAGCGTCTCTTGGCCGCGCTCCGCGCGGCGGGACGTCTTGAAGCGCCGAAGCAATTGACTCAAAGGGATCATTTCGCGCCCTTCAAGACGTCCAGGGCGATGATGCGGCGGCGAGGCTCGGCGGACACGGCGTTCAGATGCGATGAGTCTATGACATCCTTACCGTCGCATGCAGTCGTCCTTCCATTTGATCGACTGGGTGATCGTCGCCACCTACCTCGTGGCGATGGCCCTGGTCGGCATTTACTTTTCACGGAAGCAAACCAGCCTCGATCAGTACCTGCGCGCCGAGCGCAGCATGGGATGGCTGCCGGTCGGGTTGTCGCTGATGGCCGCGCTCAACAGCGGCATGGACTACTTGATGCAGCCGTCGGCCACGATCCGGTACGGCCTCGTGCTGGTGTTCGGCATCACGTCGTGGCTCGCACTCTACCCGTGGGTCGCGAAGGTGGCCTTTCCGTTCTACCACCGCCTCAATTTCTACACCGTCTACGAGTACCTCGAAGCGCGCTTCGACGTGCGCGTGCGCACGATGGCGGCCCTGATTTTCATCCTGTGGCGAGTCGGGTGGATGGCAACGGCGATGTATGTGCCAAGCCTGGCGATCAACGCCGCCACCGGCGGCCAGGTCGATCTCAACACCGTGACGATCATCGTCGGCGTCCTGGTGACGCTCTACACCATGCTCGGCGGCATCCAGGCCGTGATCTGGAACGACGTCGTCCAGTTTTGCATCATGCTGGGCGGTCTTGCCGCCACCGTCGTGATCGTCTGGTCCACCGTGCCCGGCGGATTGGGCGAGATCTGGACCGTCAATGCCGCGGCCGGGAAGTTGGACTGGTGGCCGCCGCTCGTCGATCCGGCCGCGTCCGGCCTGTTTGCGCAGATCGAAAGCTTCTTCCAGCAGCCGATGACGCTGATCACGCTGCTGGTCGCGCTGATCGTCGGCCGCATGGCGCAGTACACCAGCGACCAGGTGATGGTGCAGCGCCTGCAGACGACGCGGTCGCTGAACGACGCGCGCTCGGCCTTCATCGTCAATGCCGCCGGCGACGCGCTGTGGATGCTCGGCCTGTCGTTCGTCGGGTTTGCGCTGTTCGCGTACTTTCAGCATCGGCCGCTGCCGCCGGAATATGCGACCGACAAGCTCCTTCCCTATTTCATGTCGCTGGCGTTTCCGGCCGGCGCGGTTGGACTGGTGATCGCGGCGATCATGGCGGCGTCGCTGTCGAGCATCGACTCGGCGATCAATTCCTGCACGTCGGTCGCGGTCGTCGATCTCTACAACCGTGTGTGGCGTGGCTCTGAGGTCCGCTCCGAGACGCTGACCGCCGAAGGCGATCGCGCGCAGATCCGGGTGTCGCGCATCGCCACGGTGTTCTTCGGCGCGCTCGGCACGACGCTGGCCTGCAACGTGTCGCGGATCGGCTCGCTGCTCGAGATCAACGCCAAGGTCGTCAACGCATTCACCGGCCCGCTGTTCGGCATCTTCCTGCTCGCGATGTTCAGCGGCCGCGCCAGCAGCGCCGCCGCCCTCGGCGCCGGCGTGGTTGGCGCGTTGACGGCGTACTACGTGGCCTACCACAGCACGATCGGCTTCATGTGGCCGTCCACCTTCGGTCTCGTGGCCACGCTCGCCACCGGGGTCGTGCTCTCCGCGATGATGCCGATGGCCGCGGACGACGGGCGCCGCGCGCTGACGTGGCGGGCGGTGATGGGCCGGAGGCCCATAAGCAACATAGGCTAGAATTGTGAGCTTGTGACGACATCGAAACGCGCGCTGATCACGGGTATTACCGGCCAGGACGGCTCTTATCTTGCCGAGCTGCTGCTCGAGAAGGGTTACGAAGTGTTCGGCGTCGTGCGCCGCTTGAGCGCACCGAACGTGTGGCGCATCCAGCACCTGCTGCCGAGAATCACGTTGCTGCAGGCCGACCTGCTCGACCAGCTGTCGCTGATCAAGGCCGTCGAGCGCTCGCAGCCGCAGGAGTTCTACAACCTCGCGGCGATGTCGTTCGTGCCGGCGTCGTGGGACCAGCCGATGCTGACCGGCGAGTACAACGCGCAAGGTGTGACCCGCGCGCTCGAGGCGGTCCGCAGCGTCAATCCGAAGATCAGGTTCTACCAGGCTTCGTCGAGCGAAATGTACGGCCGCGTCCGCGAAGTGCCGCAGACGGAACTGACGCCGTTCTATCCGCGCAGCCCGTACGGCGTGTCGAAGGTGTTCGGCCACTACATCACGGTCAACTACCGCGAGAGCTACGATCTGTTTGCCTGCTCGGGCATCCTGTTCAATCACGAATCGCCGCGCCGCGGCATCGAGTTCGTGACCCGCAAGGTCACCGACGGCGTCGCCCGCATCAAGCTGGGCCTCGGCGACAAGCTGATGCTCGGCAACCGTGACGCCGCCCGCGACTGGGGCTTCGCCGGCGATTACGTGAACGCGATGTGGTTGATGCTGCAGCAGGACCAGCCAGACGACTACGTGGTCGCGACCGGCGAGGCGCACTCGGTGCAGGAGCTCGTCGAGCTCGCGTTCGGGCACGTCGGGCTCGACTGGCAGAAGCACGTCGGCGTCGATCCGCGGTTCCTGCGTCCCGCCGAGGTCGATCACCTGATTGGCGATCCGGCCAAGGCGAAGAAGCAGCTCGGGTGGGAGCCCACGGTCGACTTCAAGGGGCTCGTTCACATGATGGTGGACGCCGACATGGCCCGGATCGAATCAGGGCAGCTGATCGCCTGATGGCCTGACGGCCTGACGGCCTGATTGCCTGATGGACAAGACTCGCGCCACCGGCGAACGCTTCGGTTACGGCTGGACCGCGGACGGCGTGCCGCCTCCGGTCTCCGAGCCCGGCCAGTATCATCTTCACGTCATGCAGACGGCGCTCAACGCGCCGTCGTTCCAGGGGCTGATTCTCGATGCAGGCTGCGGCGACGGCGTCGATCTCGCGTCGACCGGCCTGATGGCCGGCTGTCGCGTCGTCGGCGTCGAGCTGAGCGCCGGCGGCGTGACCGCATCCGCCTCCCGCATCGGCTTGATCGATCGCGCCCACCTCGTGCAGGGCAGCGTGCTGGCCTTGCCATTTCCAAACGCGATATTTGACGGTGCCTATTCTTACGGCGTCGTGCATCACACCGTCGATCCGGAAGGCGCTGTTCGCGAGATTGCGCGGACCTTGAAGCCAGGTGGCCGGCTGTTGATGTACGTGTATGAGGAGTTCGATCGTCGCTCCGTGGTGTGGCGGGTTGCGCTCGCAGCAGTGAATGGCGCACGACAGCCGATTAGCGCGATGTCGCCAGCCGCGATTCGCCGCTTCTGCGTGATGCTGGCGCCGTTTGTCTACGTGACCTGCACGATCCCGTCGCGCCACTTCGCCTGGGCGGCAAAGTTTCCGTACCCCGCGACTCAGAATCAGGACATGAGGAGCCTGATCCCGGATCTCTACGATCGCTTTGCGGCGCCGATCGAGAAACGTTACACCGAACGCGGCGCGCGGGCGCTCGTCGAACAATCGGGCCTGCGCGTGCGCGCGATCGCCAACGTGCGCGGCTGGATCCTCTGGGCTGAAAAAACCTGATCGATCGTCACTTCGCCCAGATCTGCGCGACCAGGTGGCCGATCGCAAGCGATGAGGTGAGCCCAGGCGAGTCGATGCCCGACGCCTGGATGACGCGGCTGTTGACAGTGTCCCGCTGGATCAGGAAATCCGCGACCGTCTGACCGGGGCCCTGTAGTTTCGCGCGGATGCCGCTGCCGCCAGGCTGCAAGTCCGCCAGCGTCAACCATGGCAGCAAGCGCTGCGCCGGCGCGACGAAATCCTCGAGCGGCATCCTGCCGCCCTCGTAGTCGTCCTTTGAATCCTGATACCGGATCGTCGGGCCCAATGTCACCGATCCCCACGTGGTCTTCGCGAGATGGACGCCGAGGCCCGCGCCTGAGGAGTGTGGCAGCGGATAGACGAGCCCGTTGACCATCGATCGGCGCGACGGCTTGAGCTCCGCGTATTCGCCCCGGCATGGGTAGATCGGGAACGTCATGCCGCCAAGCATCGCCGAGACCGTGTCGGCGTAGAGGCCTGCCGCATTGACGACCGTGCCGGCGACGAATCGTTCGTGCGGTGTGGCGAGCTCGATGCCGCCGGCGTGCGTGGTGGCGCCGACGAGCGGGCTGCCGACGACGAGCGCGACGTCGCGGTCGCGGCAGAGATGTTCGAGCGCCTTGACCAGCGCCTCCGACTCGAGGATGCCGGTGTCGGGCGACCACAGCGCAGCGACCGCATGCACGTTCGGCTCTTTCGCCTTGATGAAATCGGCGCTGGCGAACTCAACGGAGGTGACGCCGTTCGCGTGCGATTTCTGCCGGAGCGTTTCAAGCTCCGCCGTCTCGTGATCGTCGAACGCGACGACCAGCTTGCCGCAGCGCGAATGGGGCACGCGGTGCTTCGCGCAGAAGTCGTAGAGGCGATCGCGGCCCTCGACGCAGAGCCGCGCCTTGAGCGAACCGGTCGGGTAGTAGAGACCGGCGTGGATCACGCCCGAGTTGTGCGTGCTCGTGGCGCGGCCGGGTTTGGCCTCGCGTTCGAGCAGGCAGACCGACGCGCCGGCCTCCGCCAGCGCCAGGGCCGACGCCAGCCCCGTCACGCCGCCGCCGATCACCGCAACATCGACATGGACCATCAGCTCTTTCAATATACTTCGGTCTAATCTTGACGCTGCGGCTGCCCGGACCGATCGTGATGCTGCTCGTCGCCGTCGTGATGGTCCGTGTCGGCGTCGTAACGTGGTCGGCGATCGGGCGGGTGCACGGTGATTTCTACGCCTCGATGCCCGGCGCTTACGTCGAGACGCTCAATCCCGATCTCTGGAACAGCCCCGACATGACCGGCGCGTGGGGCTACCATCGCCCCACCTATTTCCACGGTCCGATTCAGTACCTCACGCTCTATCCGCTCGCGCTGTTCGACTCGTTCGCCGCGATCGCCGCGGTGCTGCTGCCGGTGTATGCGGCGCTGCTGGCGATGGCGTTCTGGTTGATGTGGAAGGTGTCGAGGCGGCTCGGCGCCCCTGACGAGATGTTGGCGCCGCTGCTCGCGGCGACGTTCCTGTTCTTGCCGCTCTTGCAGGCCTACCTGCAAAGGGAATTCGAAATCGTGATCTTCGCCGCGCTGGCGGCGTCGCTGCTGTTCCTCCTCGACAATCGGCGTGGGCCGGCCGCCGCGCTGATGGCCTATGTGGCGTGGTTCAAGTACATCCCGGTCCTGTTCTTTGCGGGCTACCTGCTGCTGCGTCGATGGTGGCGCGAGCTGGCGATCTTTGCGGTGGGCTCGGCGGTGGTGCTGGTCGCGTCCGAGGCGCTGTTCGGGCTGTCGAAGTTCTTCAACAACAACGTGCCGGCCCACGCCGCCAACGTGTTGACGATGTGGGGCTACGAATTTCGATTCGACGCGACCGGTCATCTCTACGGCACCGGTTTTTGCGAGGGCTGGGTCGACACCCAGTCGTCGCTGACCAATATCCGCCATGGGTTGTGCACGATGGCCTCGCGCCATGCCTGGGTCCATCCGCCGTTGATTTACATCGGCCTCTGCGCGCTGACCGCGGCCATCTATCTCTACGCGCACGCGCGCCTCGAGCGCGACCCGGCCAACGAGGCGCGCCGCCGCGCGCTCGAGTTTTCGATCGTAACGACGATCTGCGCGTGTTTCTTTTTCGGGCACTACTACTACCTGATTGCGCTCGTCATCCCGTTCAACGTGCTGCTGGTGTTGTACGTCGTGGATCGCCGTGGCGGAGCGCTGGGCCTCTGGGCGATCGCCTATTTCCTGGTCGGCGCCTTGGTGGTGCCGGTCGGCCTCCTCAGCCGCGCAACCGGCTACGATGTGTGGGCGTGGTACATCCGTCATTCGCTCTTCTGGTACGGTGAAGTGGTGCTGATGGGATTGCTCTTGAACGAATACCGGCGGCTGGCAACTCGTGGCTGATTTCATCTCGGCGCTGTTCGTGCCCGAGATCGAGGCGCGCCGGCCGCGGCTGAGCGCGATCTGGCTGGCCGGCCTGTTCGTCGCCGGCCTCGCCGGCTGGGCCTACTTCTTTGCCTGGGGATCGGCCCCCCTCGACTTCCACGACTGGCTCGACATCAACGTGCCGCGGCTGCTGTTCCTGCAAAACGCGCTGCGTGCCGGCCAATGGCCTTTGCACATGGCGGATCCGGCGGCACTCCACGATGTGACCGATCGCTTCCTCACGCTCCCCGACGTGATCACGACGCCGCAGACGCTCCTGCTGCTCGTGATGCCGGTGCCGGCGTTCGTGCTGGTGGATGTCCTGCTGTCGTACAGCGCCGGCTTTGTCGGGCTGCTGCTGTTGCGCCGCCACTTTGACTGGTCGCTGGCGACGCTCAGCGGCGTGTTCCTGCTGGTGCTGTTCAACGGACACGTCCTTTCGCACTACAGCGTCGGCCACTTCACGTGGGGCGCGTATTTCCTGTTCCCGTTCGTGGCGCTGCTGTTGTTCCGTTTTCTCGACGGCGACGCCAGCTGGCGCTCGGTCGCGGTCTTCGCGACGCTGATCTTCTACATGGTGCTCGCGGGCGGCCAGCATCACGTCACGTGGCTCTTGCTGCTGCTGGCGTTGCTGGTGCCGTTCTGCTGGTCGCGCGCGTGGTGGCTCGTCGCGGTCGCCGCCGCGGGCGGCCTGCTCAGCGCCGTTCGCCTGCTGCCTCCCGCGCTCGAAGTCAGCGCGTTCAGGGCCCACGGCCTGGTGTCGGATGTCATTGGCTATCCGTCGGTGTGGCATCTCCTCGAATCGCTGGTCGTGCTGCGCCGTGAAGTCCCGGCCTACGACGAGGCGGTACCGGGCAACATCTGGTTCTTCGATCGCTCGTACTACGAGTTCAGCTCGTATATCGGCGTGATTGGGCTCGCGATCCTGCTGGCCGGCCTCTATCGATGGTGGCGCGTGAGCGAGCCGATCTATCGCCAGTTGATCGTGCCGGTGCTGGCGATGACCGCCTTCTCGATTGGAAGTGTCTACCGCGTCGTGCGCCTGACGCAGGTGCCGCTGGTCGAGTCCGAGCGCTACACCGCGCGGATGTTCAGCCTGCCCCTGACGATCATGATCGTGATCGCGGCGGTTGAAATCGACGGCTATCTGAAGCGCGCCTCGCTATCGGTCTGGCATCGCGTGCTGGCGCTCGCGGCACTGGCCGGTCTTGCCATCGACGTGAGCGCGGGCCTGCGGCTCTGGCGCGTGCTGATTTCATCCGCCCTCTTCGGGCATGGCCAGCTCGATCCGAGAACCGCGGCGCTCGGCAATCACGCCGATCCCGTCTATACAACGACCCTGCTCGCGGGTCTCGCGCTGACCATCATCACCGCTGCCGTGCTGACCGTGTTGGTAATCCGAGAACGACGTAGTACCATTGTCGTTTTGTGAGAGTTCCTTTGCTCGATCTCAACGCACAGTACGTTCCGTTGCGGCAGGCGTTGCTCGACGCCGTGACCCGCGTCTGTGACAGCCAGCGCTTTATCGGCGGCCCGGAAGTGGAAGGTCTCGAGCGCGAACTCTGCGACACGCTCCAGTATCCGCATGCCATCGGCCTGTCGTCGGGCACCGACGCGGTCCTGGCGGCGCTGATGGCGCTCGACATCGGCCCCGGCGACGAAGTGATCACGCCGACCTACTCGTTCTTCGCGACCGCGGGCTGCGTGGTGCGCGTCGGCGCGACGCCCGTGCTCGTCGACAGCGAGCCCGGCACGTTCAACATCGACACCAAGGCCGCCATCGCTGCAATCACGCCACGCACCAAGGCGATCATCCCCGTGCATCTCTTCGGACAGTCCGCGGAGCTGGCGCCGCTCGTTGACGCAGGCAGCACGCGCGGCATCGCGGTGATCGAAGACGCGGCGCAGGCCATCGGCTGCACCTACCACGGCAAGCCGGTCGGCACCATCGGCGCGATCGGGTGCTTCTCGTTTTTCCCGAGCAAGAACCTCGGCGCGTTTGGTGATGCCGGCTTCATCGCCGCGACCGACGCCGCGATCGCCAAAAAGCTGCGCCTGATTCGCACGCACGGCATGGAGCCGAAGTACTACCATCACCTGGTCGGCGCCAATTTCCGCATCGACGCGATCCAGGCCGCGGTGCTGCGCGTCAAGCTGCCCAAGCTCGCCGGCTGGAGCGAGGGCCGCCGCGCCAATGCGGCGCGCTATCGCGCGCTCTTTGCGGATGCGGGACTGAGCCAGGTCGTGCTGCCGGTGGAAGCGCCGGATCGAACCCACATCTACAACCAGTTCGTGATCAGGGTGCCGAAGCGCGATCGGCTGCGCGCGCACCTCGATGCGGCGCGCATCGGCACCGAGGTGTACTACCCCGTGCCGTTCCACTTGCAGGAGTGCTTCAACAATCTCGGCTACAAGCCCGGCGCGTTTCCCGAGGCCGAGGCCGCAGCCAAGGACTCGCTGGCGCTGCCGATCTACCCGGAATTGACCGAGGCGCAGCAGGCGGCGGTCGTCAACGCAATTCAGACCTTCTACGCGGAAAGCAAATAAATGGAACTGTTGAAGAAGATCGAGGCGAAGCAGGCGAAGTTGGGCGTCATTGGACTCGGCTACGTCGGCCTGCCGCTGGCCGTCGAGTTCGCGCGCGCCGGTTACGGCGTGATCGGCTACGACGTCGACGAGCGCAAAGTGAAGGAGTTGTTGGCGGGCCGCAGCTACATTCCCGACGTCCCGTCCGAGCATCTCGCCGAAGTCGTCAACAACGGCAAGTTCGTCGCCACCACCGACCCCAGGAAGCTCGCCGATGCCGACATCATCGACATCTGCGTGCCGACGCCGCTGCGCAAGACCAAGGACCCGGACATGACCTACGTGGTCCAGGCCGTGGAGGCGGTGGCCGCGGTGCTGAAGAAAGGTCAGCTGATCATCCTCGAGTCGACGACCTACCCGGGGACGACGGTGGAGGTGGTGCAGCCGACGCTGGCCGCGAAGGGCTTCAAGCCGGGCGTGGATTTCTATCTCGCGTTTTCGCCCGAGCGCGTCGATCCGGGCAATCCGCACTACCGGACCAAGAACATTCCGAAGGTGGTCGGCGGCATCAACGAAGACAGCACCAAGTGCGCGGTTGCCTTCTACGCGCAGGTGATGGACACCGTCGTCCCGGTGAGCTCGCCGAGCGTCGCCGAGATGGTGAAGCTGCTGGAGAACACGTTCCGCGCCGTCAACATCGGCCTGGTCAACGAGCTGGCGCTGATGTGCCACCGCATGGGCCTCGATGTCTGGGAAGTGATCGACGCCGCCAAGACCAAGCCGTTCGGCTTCATGCCGTTCTACCCGGGCCCGGGCCTGGGCGGCCACTGCATCCCGATCGATCCGTTCTACCTGTCGTGGAAGGCGAAGCAGTACAACTTCGAGGCGCGCTTCATCGAGCTGGCCGGTGTCGTCAACGGCGCGATGCCGGAGTTCGTGGTGCAGCGCATCATCGACGCGCTCAACTCGCAGAAGAAGTCCCTCAACGGATCGCGCGTGCACGTGATCGGGGTCGCCTACAAGCGTGATGTCAACGACCTGCGCGAATCACCGGCCCTCGAAGTGCTGGAGCTACTGGCGCACCGCGGCGCCATCGTCAGCTACACCGATCCCTACGTACCGGCGTTCAAGCACGCGCACCTCGACCTGCAGAGCGTTGACGAGAAGAAGATGCACGACGGCATCGACTGCGGCGTGATCATCACCGACCACAAGGTGTTCGATTACGCGGCGATCGTGCGCAACTTCAAGGTGCTCGTCGACACGCGCAACGCGTTGAAGGGCGTGACGCGCGAGAACATCTTCCGCCTGTAATGATTTACACGCCGTCGCGGATTGCCGGCGCCTGGGTGATGGAGATTTCGCCGATCACCGACGCGCGCGGGTTCTTCGCGATGACGTGGCTGCCCAACGAGCTGAGCGAGCGCGGCATGAACCCGGCGCTCGCGCAGTGCAATCTCGCCTTCAACCACCGGCGCGGCACGCTGCGTGGAATGCACTTCCAGAAAGCGCCGCATGCCCAGGCCAAGATCGTGCGGGCCACCCGCGGCGCGCTGCTCGACGTCATTGTCGACCTGCGCGAGGACTCGCCGACCTTCAAGCAGTGGGACGCCGTCGAGCTGACCGCCGACAACCACCGCATGCTCTACATGCCCGAGGGCATCGCGCACGGCTACATCACGCTGACCGACGGCACCGAAGCCTACTATCACGCGTCGTCACCGTGGGTGAAGGATTCGGAGTCGGGCGTGCGCTGGGACGATCCGGCGTTCGCGATCGAGTGGCCGATCAAACCGGTTGTGATTTCAGAGAAAGACGCTGCGTGGCCTCTCTTTAAGCACGACCGCTGAGCGCAGACCGCACCGCGTCAAACACTTCATCCACCGTGATCGACTGCATGCAGACGTTGTTGCGGCAGGGCGAGAGGCGATGGTTGAAGACGCTGACGCACGGACTGCACGCCAGCTCCTTCCAAATCACCGTCGTTGCCGGCGCCAGCGGGCCGAACAGCCGCGGCGTTTCCGGACCAAACAGCACGATCGCGTGCACGGGCGTCAGTGACGCGAAGTGCCCTGGGCCGCTGTCGTTGGTGACGAGCACATCCGCCACCGAATAGAGCGTGAGCAACTCGGGCAGGGTGGTCTGACCGGCGACTGAGGTCACCCGCTCCGAGCTGAGCGAGCGGCACAGCGCATCGGCGGCCGCCTGTTCGGAGGGTGCGCCGGTCAGCACGATTCGCGCGCCTGGGTAGCTCTCGAGGATCCGCCGCGCCAGCTCGCCAAACCGGGACGTTTCCCACTTTCGTAGCGGTAGCAGATCGCTCGCGTTGGGGTTGAGCACGACGATCGGCCCGGCAGGTGAGCCGAGGCGCTCGCGCATCCGCGCGAGCTCGGCGGCCGTCGGCGTGAAGGCGGGCGGCGCGTGAGGCGACGTCGACCGAATCCGCTCGAGCGGCACCTTGAGCATCGGCTCTTCAAGGGGATCTTGGAACGCCGCTTCGACCAGCACTGAATACTGCATCGAGATGTGCAGCTGCGGCAGGTATTGGATGCGGTGCGTCATCAGGTTGCCGCGGTAGGGCAGCTCGCCGGTGAAGCGATGCAGGCCCACCCGCGTCGCCGCGCCGGTCAGAAAAGCGAAGATCGCCGAGGCCCGCGAGAAGAACTCCATGTCGATCACGGCGTCGATGCCATGACGGCGCACCGTTCTCGCGGCGTTCAGGAAATCGAGCACGAAGGTCGACAGCGCCTGGTCGCGAATGGTGATGATGTTGGAGGCGGGGACGGTGCCGATGACGTCGAGGATGGCGCGGTTGCTCTCGAACACGCAGAAGAAGATGTTGTCGCGGCCGACCGCCTTCGTCGCGCGCGCGATCGCGTCCTGCGCGAGCACGGTCGCGCCCTGTTCGATGAACTTGAGGAAGATCAGCCGCTTCGGTTTCGCCTGACGCTCGGCGGCCGCCAGGCCGGTGAGGCGGCGAACGAGCGTCAACGCGGCGCACGCCGGCACCCCAAGCCAGTAATCGAGCGCGCGGATTGTCGTTGTTTTCATCGAGCCTGTCTCGCCGTGGCGGCGAAGCCGCGGAGGCGGACAATCAGACTACGTTCCGATTACTCCGTGCAAGGGACTGCTGGCGGTCGCGTAAGACTTCCGCGGGATGCGTCCGGCCAGGTAGGCGAGCCGGCCGGCTTCGACAGCCAGCTTCATCGCGCGGGCCATCGACACCGGATCCCGGGCGCCCGCAATTGCGGTGTTCATCAGCACGCCGTCGGCGCCGAGCTCCATGGCCACGGCCGCATCCGAGGCCGTGCCGACACCGGCATCGACGATCACCGGCACGGTCGCCTGTTCCCTGATGATGCGGATGTTGTTGGGATTCTGGATGCCGAGACCCGATCCGATCGGCGCGCCGAGCGGCATTACCGCGGCCGCGCCGGCGTCGGCGAGCTTGCGGCACATCACCGGGTCATCGTTGGTGTAGGGGAGGACGATGAAGCCTTCCTTGACGAGCACGCGCGTCGCTTCGAGCAGGCCCTCGTTGTCGGGAAACAGCGTCTGCTCGTCGCCGATGACTTCGAGCTTCACCCAGTTCGACATGCCGGCTTCGCGGCCGAGCCGCGCCGTGCGGATGGCGTCGTCCGCGGTATAGCAGGCGGCGGTGTTGGGCAGCAGGAAGATCTTTGCCGTGTCGATGTAGTCGAGCAGCGACTCCGTCTTGCGCGAAATGTCGACCCGCCGCACCGCCACCGTGACCATGTCGGCGCCCGACGCTTCGTGCGCGGCTCTCATGATGGAGTGGGAGGGGTACTTGCCGGTGCCGACGATCAGCCGCGACTGCAAGACATGCTTGCCGAGCACCAGCGGTTTGTCGGAGGTCGGTGACGAAACAGAATTGGACTGCGACACGTCGAGACGCCTTCTGCAAGAGTCGGGAACAAAGCGGGAGTCTGAAGGCTGACGCCGGAAATCTCAAATCTCCGATTTCAAATTCGGCGAATCGGCGACGATTGAGAGACGGCGTTCAAGCTCCGCAACCGTTTGCTCGCGTGATTGCTTCCATCCTCTTCGAGCTTTCTTGTACTTGACCCAATGCTCCATCTTCTCACAGGCGTCGATCCAGTCCCGCAGTTGGTCCAGTGACAGGTCGCGGAGATCACGTCCACGCAGAGTCTGTTGAGTTTTCGTCAGTGGTTCCATTTCTCAATCAGCCGCTGGAACAAGTTTGTGAAATGGTTGTGCCTTCGCTGACGAATCACTCGACGTACAAAAATCGGTTGGAACTTAGCAGAGACTGGCAAAGCAACGCGAACGCTTGCCGTGCCGGATCGGGCGGAAGCACGGTGCCAGCCGGTGGATTCGCGGGTGGTGCCGCTTTCGGCTGGAAGACTTCAGTCTGTGCTGCGACGAAAGCGGCAGCTTCGGCCAACTCTGTCTCGCTCGGATCGGCTCCGAAGATCAATCGCCAAGCGAGCACAGTCTGCGATTTCACGTCAGGACCGGCGGTCGTTGCGATGCGCTCGGCGAGCTGTTTCGAGTGTTCTTGGACGAAGTCGCTATTCATCAGGAAGAGCGATTGCGGCGAGACAGTTGAAGAGTTTCGCTGCGGGCAATTCGGATCGAGCACCGGCGGATCGAACGGGTCCAGCTCGCAGAGCGGCCGGCTGCGGCGGACTTGCACATAGAGGCTGCGGCGGAACTCCTCGCCGTTGAGCGGCACGAGTTTGTCGGGGACACCGTTGCCGTTGATGTTGTCGATGCCGAGCACAAATTGACCAATCTCGTCCTGCATCACCGGCACCGGTTTGCCTCCCAGCTTGGCGTTCAGTTGGCCGCTGATCGCCAGCGTCGCGTCGCGCACCTCTTCGGCTTGCAGTCGTCGCAAAGGGAAATGACTGAGCAGACGGTTGTCGGGATCAACCGTGTCGGCGGCCGCGGGTCGTCGAGATGATTGAC
>JAYWEJ010000253.1:0-3324 GCA_043779345.1 Acidimicrobiia bacterium
TCGGCCTCGTTGCCCTTGTCGTCCTTGCGGCCCAGTTCCTTCTGGATCGCCTTCATCTTCTCGTTGAGGTAGTACTCCTTCTGCGCCTTCTCCATCTGCTTCTTGACGCGAGACTGGATGCGGCGGTCGACCTGCAGCTTGTCGACTTCAGCTTCGAGGATGCCGGCGATGCGGTTGAGGCGTTCGAGCGGGGAGACGATTTCGAGGAGGTTCTGCTTTTCGTCGATGCCGACCAGGAGGTGCGCCGAAATGGTGTCGGCCAGCTTCCCCGGGTCGTCGACGCGGACCGCCGCGATCATCGCGTCGTAATGCAGGTTGTTCGAGAGCTTGACGTATTGCTCGAACAGCGTCACGACCCGGCTCATGGTCTGTTCGACGTCGCCGGCGGCGTCCTTCTGCCGCTGCAGCACCTTGACGACGACGCGATAGAAGCCCTTGTCTTCCTTCCACTCGATGACGCGGGCGCGATCGACGCCTTCGACCAGCACCTTGATGTTGCTGTCGGGCAGCTTCAGGCTCTGCACGACGTTGGCCACGCAGCCCATCGTGAAGATGTCTTCGGCCTTGGGATCGTCGGTCGACGCGTCATGCTGCGCCGCCAGGAAGACCCGCTTGTCCTTGAGCAGCGCGTGCTCGAGCGCGCGGATCGACGACGGCCGTCCGATGACGAACGGCATCATCATGTGCGGAAAGACAACGACGTCCCTCAAGGGGACGATAGGGAGGGTCTCGTAAACTTCCACCATATTTTGTTCGAAACTGACAGTCGGACGACTACCCGGCTTTTTCGATGACTTCCAAGCCCGCTGACTTGCTGACGACCATCTCGCGCGTGATCACGCACTCGCGAGCTTTCTTCTGCCCAGGGACCGTGTACATCAAGTCAAGCATCAGGTCTTCGATGATCATCCGGAGGCCGCGCGCGCCGATCTTTCGGTTCAGCGCCATCTCGGCGATCGCGTCGAGCGAATCATCGGTGAAGCGCAGCTTCACGTTTTCGTACTCGAAGAGCTTCTGGTACTGGCGGGTGATGGCGTTGCGCGGCTGCGTCAGGATCTGCACCAGCGCCGGCCGATCGAGCTCGTGGAGCGTGCCCATCACGGGCAGGCGGCCGACGAACTCCGGAATCAGCCCGAACTTGATCAGGTCCTGGGGCTCGCACTGCTCGAGGACCAGGCCGACGTCGCGGTTTTTCTGCGACTTGACCTCGGCCTTGAAGCCGAGCGTCTTCTTGCCGACGCGGCGCTCCACCACCTTATCCAGGCCGACGAACGCGCCGCCGCAGATAAAGAGGATGTTGGTCGTGTCGATCTGGAAGAACTCCTGGTGCGGGTGCTTGCGGCCGCCCTGCGGCGGAACGTTGGCCACCGTGCCTTCGAGGATCTTGAGCAGCGCCTGCTGCACGCCTTCACCGGAGACGTCGCGCGTAATCGACGGGTTCTCGTCCTTGCGGCCGATCTTGTCGATCTCGTCGATGTAGACGATGCCCTGCTGGCACTTCTCGATGTCGCCGCCGGCGGCCTGCAGCAACTTGAGGATGATGTTCTCGACGTCCTCGCCGACGTAGCCGGCTTCGGTCAGCGTCGTCGCGTCGACGATGGTGAACGGCACCGAGAGGAGCTTGGCGAGCGTCTGCGCGAGCAACGTCTTGCCGGTGCCGGTCGGGCCAATCAGCAGGATGTTGGACTTGGTGAGCTCGACGTCGTGGCGGCTGCGCGGCTGCTTCTGAATCTCGAGCCGCTTGTAGTGGTTGTAGACCGCGACCGCGAGCTTCTTCTTGGTCAGCTCCTGGCCGATCACATACTCGTCGAGGAACTTCTTGATCTCGGGAGGCGAGGGCAGCGAGGTACGCGTGCCGCGGCTGTCAAAACGGTTGTCGTCCGCGATGATGTCGTTGCAGACTTCGACACACTCGTCGCAGATAAAGACAGTCGGGCCCGCGATTAATTTGCGGACGTCGTTCTGATCTTTATTGCAGAACGAGCAGCGAAGAATCTCACCGCCGTCCCCGCTCTTTTTGACCATGTAGCCGTATACCTAGGTTACACCCGTTTCCGAATGACGTCGTCAAGAATTCCGTACTGCACTGCCTGCTCGGGCGACATGATGTAGTCGCGTTCCGTATCCTGCTGGATCCGCTTGATGTCCTGACCTGTGTGCTTCACGAAAATCTCGTTGATCCGCTCGCGCATGCGCAGGATTTCTTTCGCCGCCAGATCGATATCTGTCGCCTGCCCTCCCAAACCTGACATCCACGGTTGATGGATGAGGATGCGGGAATTGGGCAGCGAAAACCGCTTACCTTTTGTGCCGGCCGCTAACAAAACTGCAGCGATCGATGCCGCCTGGCCGATGCAGATCGTCTGCACGTCGGGACGGATGAATTGCATGGTGTCGTAGATCGCAAACCCGGCCGTAATCGATCCTCCCGGGCTGTTGAGGTACAGCTGAATGTCCTTATCCGGATCTTCGGCCTCGAGAAACAGCATTTGAGCGATCGCAAGATTGGCGATGCCGTCATCAATCGGCGTGCCGATAAAGATGATGTTGTCTTTGAGCAGGCGCGAAAAAATGTCGTAGGCGCGCTCGCCGCGGTTGGTTTGTTCGACCACCATCGGCACCAGTTGGTTCTGCGGGTAGACGCTCATTGTCTGTTTATTATCCTTCGTAGTTATCGGCTGGAAACGGTCCGGAGTGCACCACCCGCTGCACTCCTTTATACCTGGCGGAGCGTCGGCGCGCCTCGCCCGAACGGGCGGGTGGGACAAAGGGCTAACCCCTTGAGCAATCAGCCCTTCGTAATCTGTGCCTTCGACATCACGTGCGCAACGGTTTTTTCACGGCGCAGGCCCGCCGCCAACCGGCCGAGCTCGCCGTCTTTCTGCAGCCGTGCCTTGATGCTCGCAACGCTGTGCCCGGTCTGCTCCGCGTAACGCTGGAACTCGGTGTCGAGATCCTCGTCGGTCACCTCGATCTGATCGCGCCTGGCGATCTCGTCGAGCACGATCGCGGAGCCGACCGCCTCGGTGGCCGGCGCGCGCTGGCCTTCGCGGAACGCGTTCCAGTCGATGTTCGCCTGGCGCGGATCGATCCGCTGTTCCATGAGACGCCGCGCGAAATCCTCGAGGCGGCGTTCGATCTCGCGCTCGACGAGCGACGCCGGCACGGGGAACGGCACCCGCGTGGCGAGCTGCTTCATCACGTCGCCCCGCACCGAGCGCTCCGCCGCGTGCATCGCCTCGTGCTCGAGATCGTCGCGCACCCGCTTGCGCAGCTCCTCGAGCGACGAGAAGTCGCCGAGGTCCTTGGCGAGCTCGTCGTCCA
>JAYWEJ010000254.1:0-7851 GCA_043779345.1 Acidimicrobiia bacterium
GCATCGCTCAACAACGCCCGGGCCCGGACCACTTCGCCCTTGTCGAACGCTTCGAGCCCTTCATGCACCAGGGCTTCTGAAATGCGCTGCTGCTCCGCCTGGGCGCTGCGGGCGCGATCGATGTAGGCGCGCGCGCGATCGTGATTGCGATCGAGGAACAGGACGCGGGTCCACAGGTTGATGGCCGCTTCGAACTCGCCCGCGAAATAGTGATCGAGGCCCGTGACCAGGAGATGCTCGATCCGCGCGTCGTCTTCGGCGCCTGAAAGCGCCTCTGACCGGCGCGGGCCTGACGTGTGGCGGTCGGGCATTGGTAAGTGGCGGCAATTATAGCACTTACATTAACCTTGAGACACATGGCTGTGATCGAATGCGTCCCCAACGTCAGCGAAGGCCGCCGTCCCGACGTCATCGAACGGATGGCGTCCGCGCTCGCCGCCGTGCCCGGCCTGCGCGTGCTCGATGTCCAGTCGGACGCGGCGCACCATCGCTCGGTCTTCACGCTCGCGGGCGATGCGGCGGCGCTGTCGGCCGGCATCCCGGTCCTATTCGAGCGCGCCGTGGCCGATATCGACTTGCGAAACCACAAGGGAGAACACCCGCGGCTCGGCGCGGTCGACGTGGTGCCGTTCATCCCCATCGAAGGTGTGACGATGGATGAGTGCGTGAAGCTCGCGAAATCGATCGCCGCCGATGTCGCAGCCCGCTTCACGCTGCCCATTTATCTCTACGAAGACGCCGCCGCGAGTCCGGCGCGCAAGAACCTCGAGGACATTCGCCGCGGCGAGTTCGAAGGCCTGGCGGCGAAGATGGCGAAGCCCGAGTGGGCGCCTGACTTCGGCCCGGCGGCGCCGCATCAGAGCGCCGGCGCCTCGGTGATTGGCGCGCGCATGCCGCTGATCGCCTACAACATCAACCTCAACACCAACCGCCTCGATGTCGCCAAGAAGATCGCCGCCGCGATCAGGATGAGCAGCGGCGGCTTGCGTTTTGTGAAAGCGATGGGGATTCCGCTCGAAGACCGCGGCATCGTCCAGGTGTCGATGAACCTGACCAACTACGAAAAGACGCCGATCTTCCGCGTCTTCGACCTGGTGAAACGCGAGGCGGAGCGCTACGGCGTGAGCGTGCTCGAGAGCGAAATCGTCGGACTGGTGCCGGACGCCGCCCTGCGGCAGTCAGTCGAGTATTACCTGCAGCTCGAGGGCTTCTCGGCCGATCAGGTGCTCGAGAACAAGCTCAGGTCCCGCCCCGGGGAGTGATGCCGAACGCGCGCAGCTTCTTGTAGAGATTGGAGCGCTCGACGCCGAGCACTTCCGCGGTGCGCGACATGTTCCCGCCCTGCGCGGCGAGAGTCTGCAAGATGTAATCCTTCTCGAAGTCATCCCGGGCGTCGGACAGCGGCCTGATCGGGCCCTGCGCCGCGAGCACTTCCGGCACCCCGTCGCGGCCGAGGAAGCCAAGGTCCTGTGCGGTGATGGTGTCGCCGGCGACAAAGATCAACAAACGCGCGATCACGTTCTGAAGTTCGCGCACGTTGCCCGGCCAGTTGTACTGCTGCAAGCGCGCCGCGGCTTCGGGGGTCAGCCGCTTGGGCCGCTTGCCCGCTTCCGCCGCGAACACCGCAATGAAATGCTCGGCCAGCATGGGGATGTCGCCCTGGCGATCGCGCAGCGCCGGCACAAACAGCGGGATCACATTGAGGCGGAAGTAGAGGTCCTCGCGGAACCGGCCGGCACGGATCTCCGCCACCAAATCCTTATTGGTCGCGGCCAGCACCCGCACATCGACCCGGATTCGCTGCGTGCCGCCGACGCGCTCCATCACCTGCTCCTGCAGCACGCGCAGCACCTTGGCCTGAGTCTTCAGGCTCATGTCGGCGATTTCGTCGAGGAAGATGGTGCCGCCATTCGCCTGTTCGAATCGACCGGATTTGTCCGCGACCGCGCCGGTGAAGGCGCCGCGCACGTGCCCGAAGAGTTCCGACTCGATCAACTCTTCGGGAATGGCCGCGCAATTCACTTCCACAAATGGCCCGCTCTTACGGCGGCTGGTGAGGTGGATCGTGCGCGCGACCAGTTCCTTGCCGGTGCCGCTCTCGCCGAGGATGAGCACGCGGCCGTTGGTCGGCGCGGCCAGCGACACTTGCTCGCGCAAGTGGCTCATCGCCGGGCTTTCGCCCACCATGGTGGTGTTGGGCTGCTGGCTGTCGACCTTGGCGCGCAGGACGCGGTTCTCGGCTTCCAGGTCGCGCTGCCGGAGGGCGTTGCGGACGACCAGCACCGTTTTCTCGAGTGACAGCGGCTTTTCGATGAAGTCGTAGGCGCCCATCTTGATCGCGCGCACCGCCGATTCGATGTTGCCGTGGCCGGAGATGATCACGACTTGCGAATCGATCTGGCGTTCGCGCAGCCGCTGCAGGGTCGTCAGCCCGTCGAGGCCCGGCAGCCAGATGTCGAGCACGATCACGTCGTAGGCCGCGCCGTTCGCCTTCTCGAGGCAGTCTTCGCCGGTGTCGGCGGTATCGACGTCGAAGCCCTCGTCTCTCAGCACGCCGCTGACCGACGAGCGAACGCCCGGTTCATCGTCAACCACAAGAATGGACGCCATCAGGCAGGTAGCTCGATGATAAACCGGGTGCCGGTCGGCACGTTGTCCGTGACGTCGATGCTGCCGCCGTGCTCGGCGACGATGCGGCGCACGATCGCGAGGCCGAGGCCGCTGCCGCGGCCCTTGGTCGAGTAGTACGGCAGGAACAGCTTGTCGCGCTCGGCTTCGGGAATGCCGGGACCGGTGTCGGACACGACAATGCGCACCAGGCTGTTCGGGACGTCGCTCGCCGTCTCGACGACGATGACGCCCTGCCGGCCCATTGCCTCGATGGCGTTGTCGATCAGGTTGATGATGACGCGCTTCATCTGCTCCGGATCGAGCCGGACCTGCGACACGCCCGAGTCGTAATGCTTCTCGAACTCCACCGACCCGAACAGGCCGTCGTAAATGGCCAGCGTGTCATTCAGGAAGGCATGCAGCTCGGTCGGCACCGCGCGCGGCGCCGGCATGCGCGCGAATTGCGAGAACTCGTCCACCAGTCCCTTCAGCGATTCGACCTCGCCGATGATCGTCGACGTGCATTCCTGGACGAGCTCCTGCAGCGGCGGCGAGATGTCGCTCAGCTTTCGCCGCAGCCGCTCGGCCGACAATTGAATCGGCGTCAACGGGTTCTTGATCTCGTGCGCCAGACGCCGCGCCACCTCGCGCCACGCCGCCACCTTCTGCGCGCGGATCAGCGGCGTGACGTCGTCGACGACCAGCACCGTGCCGTCGAAGCTGCCGTCGGTGCCGGCGATGCGGGTCGCGGCGGCGACGACGTGCCGCTCGCGGCCGTCGCGCACCAGCGCGACTTCCTGCGCGAACGAATCCATCTTGGCGCGCGCCGCCTGATCGAGGACGTCGTTGACCGGCGCCAGGTCCGGCCGCGCAAACACGTCGACGGCGGCGCTGCCGATCACCTCGTCGGTCAGCTCGAGCAGCCGCAGCGCCGACGGATTGATGGTGCCGATGCGCCCGCCGCGATCGATCGACACCACGCCGGTCGCGATCCGCTCGAGGATGGCTTCAATGTAACGGCGCCGGCCCTCGCCTTCGTCGTGCTTCTTCTCGAGATCGTCGCTGGCGCGCTCGAGCCGCCGGCGGCTCTGCGCCACTTCGGCCGCCATCGTGTTGAACGCCTCGACCATCGAGCCAAACTCGTCGCTGCCCTCGTGCTCGATGCGGTGATCGTAATGGCCGGCGCCAATCTCCTTCGCCGCTTCCGACAACATCTGCACCGGCCTGGTAATGCGCTTGGCGAGGTAGAGCCCCATCCACGTCGAGCCGACGAGAATCAGCAGGGTCACCATCACGAAGAACGACACGTAGACGCCGGCCAGCGGTTGCTTGAGCACGCGCAGCTGGGAGTAGTCCTCATACGCTTTCGACATGTGGCGCGCGCGTTCCGCCAGGTGGCCTGACAGATAGTCACTCGCGACCACCACGCCGGTGATCTGACCGGACGAATTGCGAACCGCGATGGCGACGTGCTTCAGAAGCCCGCCGGCCGCCATCGGCTCCTCGATGCTCGGCGCCGCCTCAGTCCCGCTGGCGGCCCGGGCCGCCAGCCGGTCCGCCGACGCGCGCGCCCACCCCTGCGGCATCGACGGCGACGCCACGTCAACCAGCGACACCACGTCGGGCGGCTGATTCGGCACCCGCACCGCGCGATAGACCTGCACCATGCTGATGCGCTGTCCCGCCACTTCCGGCGTGATCACGTTCTGCACGGTCGCGATCTCTGCGGAGCCCAGATCGACGCGGCTGAGCGACCGCGCCAGGCGCGACGCCTGGTCGGCGACGATGCGCTCGCGCTCCTGGTAGTAGTCGCCGGCGATGCTGTTGGCGCCGGCCAGGATCTCTTCCATCGGCGCGTTGAACCAGCGATCGACCGCGGTCAGCACGACGCGGCTGCCGACGATCAGCACCAGCACCGCCGGGATGACGGTCATGCCGAGCATCGCCAGCACCAGCTTCGCGCGAAAGCGTCCGAATGGCAGGCCGCTGCGGCCCTCCATGATCGACTTGATGACGTTGCGCGCGAGCACGAACGCCAGCGCCACCAGCATCGTGACGTTGGTGACCGAGAGCGCGATCAGCACGACTTCGGTGAGGAAATCCGGCGACAGCGTCGAGGTGCGGCCGGCCAGCCAGACGATGCCGCCCAGCATCCCGAGCAGCATGACGATGCCCGCGAGAATCAGCGGCGGGTTGTCACGAAACGGCCGCCGCGCAGGCGTCACCGGCTTGGCGGCCGGCCGTGACACCGAGCTGAGCTTGGCGGTCGCCATCGGGGTTATTCCTTATGGCCCTTCAGGGCGCGGACCTCGTCCGCGAAGTCGTCGACGTCGCGGAAGTCGCGATACACCGACGCGAAGCGGACGTACGCGACTTGATCGAGTTTCTTCAGCTCGGACATGACGTGCGCGCCAAGCTCGCGGCCCGACATCTCGCGCTCGGGCCGGTCGTTCAGCATCTGTTCGGCGCGATCCGCGATCTCGTCGATGTCGGACGGCTTGATCGGACGTTTCTCACACGCCTTGAGGAGGCCGGCGACCAGCTTCGATCGCTCGAAGCGCTCGCGCGTGCCGTCCTTCTTCACCACCATGTAGGGGATCTCTTCGATGCGCTCGTAGCTCGTGAAGCGCTTCTTGCACTGGTCGTTGAGGCATTGGCGGCGGCGACGGATGACATCGCCCTCGCGGCTTTCGCGCGAGTCGACCACCTTGTCGCCGATGTCACCGCAGAACGGACACTTCACTTCGTCACCCCATCGTCAATCGGTCGATCGGTCATGCCGACTTCTCCTCTCGCCAGGCCGCCAAGATTCAGTCCGTCCTGCACGATGAACAGCAGGCCCGCGATCGTCACCGGCCCGACCGAGATTGCATGCAGCACGATGGCGGCGCCGACCGCGATGTTGTTCTCGGCGCCAAAGAACGAGGTTGCGCCGATCTGATACGCCGCGTGAAAGCCGCCGACGCCGCCGGGCGTCGGCACGGCGACCCCGACCACCAGCGGCGCCAGCATCAGCCACGCTCCGGTGAACGGCATGGCGATGCCAAACGCCACCGATACCGACCAGATGCCCGCCGCGATCGCGATCCACAGCACGATCGACCACGCCATGGCCGCCACCAGGCGGACCGGACTGCGCACGACCGCGAAACCTTCCGCACACGTCTGCGCGAACTTGGCGATCATCGCCGCCAGCCGCGCCGGCAGCACCGCTTCCGCCCGTAACAGCCACCCGTGCAGCTTTTCGGGGCGCCCGGCCAAGAAAAACATCACCACCAGCGTGCTCGCCGCGATCGGCGCCATCACCAGGCCGCCGAAGCGAATCGCCTGGAACACCTTCGAGTCACGCGCCTCGAGGCCCGGATCGAACCAGATCAGAAACGCCCCCATCAGCAGCAGCACCGCGACGAGATCGAGAATGCGCTCGACGATGATCGTCGCAAACGCTGCGGTGGCGCTGAGTCCCTCGCGCCGCGCCAGGAAATACGGGCGAATCACTTCGCCGGCGCGCGCCGGCAAGAGGGCCGAGGCCGCAAACCCGATCACCGTCGCGCGGAACACCATGCTGAACCGCGTCTTTCCCAACGGAGCGAGCAGGTACTGCCATCGCTCGGCGCGCACCACGAACGTCAGACACGTCAGCACCACCGCCAGCATCAGGAAGTCCGCGCGTGCCGCGGTCACCGACGCCCACACCAGACTGAGATCCGCGTTGCGAAGAAAAATTGCGAGGAGGCCGATGGCCAGCCCAATGACAACTACCGTCCGAATGATGTTGCGCAAGCCATTTCCATACTACCGGAAGTGTCTCTTCTGAGACACACCCCACTGATTGGCGTCTTGCCACCGTAACGTGGGGCGCGTACTATGTTGACTCTTCACGCGAGCGCCCGTGCCTTCACACGTCCTCTTAGATACGAAACTCGACGGTTTGTCCCTGGTCCGCCGCGGCAAGGTGCGTGACGTGTACGCGGCCGGCGAGCACCTGATCCTGGTCGCGACCGATCGGATCTCCGCCTTTGATTACGTGCTCGGTTCGGGTATTCCCGACAAGGGCCGCGTGCTGAACCAGCTGTCGGCCTTCTGGTTCGGGCGCACCGGCGACATCATCCAGAACCATTTGATCTCGACCGATGTGGCCGACTACCCCGAGAACACGCGCGCTTTTGCCGCGGAGCTCACGGGGCGATCGATGTTGACGCGCCGGACCAATCCGTTGCCGGTCGAGTGCGTGGCGCGCGGCTACCTCTCGGGCTCGGGGTGGAAGGACTACCAGGCGACCGGCGAGATCTGCGGCATTCCCCTGCCGAAAGGCTTGCGGGAATCGGATCGCCTGCCCGAACCGATCTTCACCCCCGCAACCAAGGCGGAATCGGGCCACGACGAAAACATCAGCGAGGCCGCGGCCGCGACGGTCGTGGGCACCGAGCTGCTCGCGCGCCTGAAGACGCTGACGCTCGCGCTCTACGCGCACGGCGTGGCGCACGCCGAATCCAAGGGCATCATCCTCGCCGACACCAAGTTCGAGTTTGGATTGACCGATGCGGGCGAGCTGTTCCTGATCGACGAAATGATGACGCCGGATTCGTCACGCTACTGGCCGAAGGGCACCTATTCACCCGGCGGGCCGCAGCCAAGCTTCGACAAGCAGTACGTGCGCGACTATCTCGAATCGATCAAGTGGAACAAGCAGCCACCGGTCCCGTCGCTGCCATCCGACGTCGTCGAGAACACCCGTGCCAAGTACCTGGACGCCTACCGCCGCCTCACCGGGCGCGAGCTGGATACGCAGCGTGCATAAGTTGCTTGATCAGCTGGTCGACGAGATGGTGACTCGCGGCGTGCACTATGACGACGCCCAGCGCGAGTTCGAGAAGCGCTTCGTCACGCAAGTGATCAACAAGTGTGACGGAAGCCTCACGAGGGCCGCGGACGCGCTGGGCGTACATCGGAACACGCTCGCTCGGAAAATGTCGACGCTGAAGATCAAGGCGCGCCCGTCCTCGTAGGCCGACACAAACGCGCGCGTGTTCGTCGCCTGATTCGACCACCCGCCTCCTGATCTCCTGAATTTCTCCCGGGATTCCCCCGGCCCTCGCAGGTTTTTGCCCCTGGTGCGCGCCTATGATGGCGCCGTCAATGGATTGCGGCGCCTCGCGAGAGGGCCGCGCATAAGGGGGTCACATGGGTCGTGGTGGCATCGTCGTGTCGGCAGTGTGTGCGACGTTGGTCCTGCAGTTT
>JAYWEJ010000255.1:0-3314 GCA_043779345.1 Acidimicrobiia bacterium
GTTCTCTACGGCTTCGCCGCACTCTACCTGGTGCGCGGCGAGCATCCGACCGCACTGCAATACGGCCGCGAGCTGCTGACGGTGACCGAGCGGCAACAGGATCCCGCGATGGTCGTGGCGCACCGCATGGTCGGCTGGCCGCTGCTGTCGATGGGACGCCTCGATGAAGCGCGCCAGCGGTTCGAGCAGGCCCGGGCGATCTATCAACCGACGATCCATCGCCGGCTCGCGTACTCACACGGGCACGAACCGGGGATGTCGTCCCGAGTCAACCTCGCCATTACTCTCTACCTGCTCGGCGATGCCGACGAGGCCCGGCAACGCCGCGACGAGGCCCTCGACCTTGGCCGTCAAACACCGCACGCCAACAGTCAGTGTTATGCGTTTCACTTCGCGGCCATACATGACCAGCTTCAAGGCGATCGCAACGCCGCGCGAGCGAACGCCGAGGGGGCGTTGAAGCTGGCAGAAGAGCAAGGGCTCGCGCTCTGGCTGGGATGGAGCGCGATTCTCAAAGGCTGGGCGATCGCGGCGGAGGGCGATCTCGCTGCCGGCGCCGTGGAGATGCGGCGCGGCATCGACGCCGCGCGCGCGAGCGGGGCGGAGATGTTTAACACGTATCATCTCGGGCTCCTGGCGGAATCACTCTGCGCCGCCGGGCGGCTGGATGAAGCGGCGGTGACGCTCGACGAGGCGGACGTGCTCGTGGCCGCGAACGAAGAGCGGTTCTGGGAAGCAGAGCTACTGCGCCTGCGTGGCGAAATCGCCGCGGCGCATGGGCAGCGCGATGATGCGGGGATGTTTTTCAACCGCGCGATCGCAGTCGCTCAGGCCCAAGGCGCGAAGTCACTCGAGCGCCGGGCCGCCGCGAGCCTCGATCGCCTCCTACGGTAATCCGAACGCGAGCAGGACGTTACCGGGCTTGCCGCGCCACTGGCCGTAACCGGAGTTGGTCAGCACGAGGCCGCCGGCAATGACCGGGCCGGCCGCATCGATCGATCCGCCCGCGGCCTTCACACCGTTGACCGTCTCGAACGGCTGCATGGTGTTGAAGTCCCAGATGATCTTGCCATCCGCGGTCGAGTAGGCACGGAAGTGGCCGTCGATCGATCCGGAAAACACCGCGCCGGGCATCACGCTGACCGGCGCCGATTGCGCGCCGCTGCAGCCGGGCCCCGTCGTGCAGGTGAGCGCAGGCGCGGGGGTGTGCCACACCCGCTCGCCGGTCGCCAACTTGACGGCGTACAACCCGCCGGCCTTGTCCGACGGCTCGAGCACGTCCGAGACCGGCACGTAGATGTTCTGATCGTCCGCCGCCGATCCCCATTCGATGCCGCCGAGCGCGCCGCCCTTTCCCGCGCGGAACTCCCAGATGATCTTGCCCTTTTCATCCGGCGCCAGCCCGTAGACCATGCCCGATTTCTGGCCGAGCGCGAGCACGCGCCGGCCGCCGGGCAGCACCCGCAGAATCGGCGAGTTGCCAAAGTCGAAATCCGGACCGACATCGTCTGGACAGTTCTCGACGCCGGGCTTGCAGCCGATCACGAAGACGTCGTTGGGTGTGACCTGCGACGTCCACTGGATCGCGCCGGTTGTCATGTCGAGCGCCACGACGGCGTCGCTGTTGGGCGAGGCAGGGGCGGTGTAGGCGTTGCCGGTCGCGACGTAAATGGTGTTCTTCGCGACGTCGAGCGTCGGCGACGTCCAGATCGCGGCGCCGGCTGACTTGTAGATAGCCGTGCCGGTCGAGGTCTTGCCGGTGATCTTCGGCTCCTCCGGAATCATGTACGACTTCCAGATCTGCTTGCCGGTGACGGCGTCGAGCGCGACTACGCTGCCGCGGAACGTGCAGCACGGGTAGTTGGCGCGCGCGCCGGAGACTTCTTCAATCGACGACACCGGTACGTATAACCGGCCGTTCGCGTACGCCGGCGCGCCGGTCACGCGCGCGGCGGCATGATCGTCGACCTTCGTCTTCCACAGAATCGTGCCGGCCTGCGCGTCGATGCCGTAGGCGTTGGCGCGGATGTCGCCGAACATCGCGATCGTGCGCGGGTTGCCGTCAATCGTGACGCGCGCGATGCTGATCGACGTGCGCACGCCGCCGTCGGCCTTGAACGACCAATGGGTGCAGCCGGTCTTCGCGTCGAGCGAATAGACCATGCCGTTGGTGTTGCCGACGAACACGCGCCCGGCGGCCACCGTCGGCTGGCCCGACGCGGACGAGACGCCGGGGAACCCGAAGGCCCATTTCAGCGTGAGCTTCGGCACCTGCGCGGCCGTGAGCCCCGCCGCCTTCTCGTTCTGGAACCGTGTGTTCGCTGCGTCGTTGCCCCACCCGTTCCACATCGGCATGGCTGCGGGATCCGGCAGCACGGCGCCGGCAGGACATGCGCCGATGGCGGGATCAACCGCGGCGGGTTGTAGCGCAGCCGTTTGGGCCGAGACCGTGGCGCCGATCAGGCAGAAAAACACAGAAACAACCACACAGAATTTTGGGATCATCGCGGTTCCTTGGACGCTAGCTTGCCCACCGAAGCTTTAGCGGAGGTGGGTGGCGGCATTATGTGCCGCCCGGGCAGCGAGGGCAATGCCGTCGCGCCCGAGAGGCGGTGCAGCGCGGAACTTTCTTGTCCGCCGCAGCGCTTTGCGCGAAGGCGGAAGTTCCGCGAGCCCACTAGAACTGCGTGAAGACCGTGAAGAGAATCAGGATGACGGCGAAGGTAATCGTCAAGACGCGAAGGCTGCTGTACAGCCGCCGCAGCGCCACCTTTCGCGCGTGGTTTTTCAGGCACAAGCTGTGACATTGCACCGCGAGCTCGGCGTTCAACTGGCCGAGCGTGACCTTCTGCCAGGCGGCCCACTGCGCTTCGCAATCGCGCTCGACGACGTCCTCGTAGTAGCGGACGCCGATCGGAAAATCGCTGCGGTCTTTCGGCCAGTCCTGCAGGCGCGGCCTGAACTGCCCGGGCCGCAGCGCCTCGATCGCCTGCAGCAGGAACACCAGGGCGAGCAGCACGTAGACGCCGAGTGCCGCCCCTTCGATGCCGCGCTCCAGCGGCGACAGCCCTGCGCCGAAATCCGTTCGGACTGCTGCCAGGACGATCGCGGCATTGAGGCCGCCCATTAGAATCAGCGCGAAGCGCACCTCGCGGTTACTGAGGTCGAACAGCTCGT
This sequence comes from Acidimicrobiia bacterium, assembly GCA_043779345.1. GTDB lineage: Bacteria > Acidobacteriota > Vicinamibacteria > Vicinamibacterales > UBA2999 > 12-FULL-67-14b. The sequence continues at coordinate 3,178 of JAYWEJ010000255.1, forward strand.
AGGCTTCATCCATCGCGTCGTTGAGGGCTCGATAGAGCTCCCACGGGCCGAGCGGCTGCGTCGGGTCGACGTGCTTGCGTGGTCTGGTGCGGGCTTCGTCGAGCGCTACGGGCGCAGTCTCCACGCCTTGTTGTATC
>JAYWEJ010000256.1:0-3309 GCA_043779345.1 Acidimicrobiia bacterium
CGCAGCTGCAGCGGCGGTGGATCGTGACCTTCGCGTTCGGACTGATCCACGGCTTCGGCTTTTCGTTCCTGCTGCGGCAGCGGCTGCAGTTCGCCGGCGATCACCTGGTCACGTCGCTGCTGGCGTTCAACGTCGGCGTCGAGATCGGGCAGCTGTTCGTGCTGATCGTGACGATCCCGGCGCTGGTGCTGCTGTTCCGCTATGTCGTCGCCGAGCGCATCGGCACGATCCTGCTGTCGGCGCTGGTCGCCCACACCGCGTGGCACTGGGCGGTCGAGCGCGGCACGGCGTTGTGGGCCTACCCGCTGCCGTCGCTGTCGCTGCAGGACATGGCGGCCGGCATCCGGCTGCTGATGGTGATCCTCGTCGCGGCGGGCCTCGTCTGGCTGGTGTCGCTATGGGCGGGCAAGCCTACGGTCGCTAATAACTGACCTTCCACAACATCAGCCCCAGAGGAGGTGCGGTTGGACCCGCCCGCGCGCGATTCTTTGATTCGATGATCGCCGCCATCTCCTCCACCGCCATGTTGCCGCGGCCGATGTCGACGAGCGTGCCGACGATCGTCCGCACCATGTGACGCAGGAAGCCGGTGCCGCTGATCTCGAAGCGAAAAAATCGCGCCTCGAGGTCCTCGCCGGGGCCAAGCGGCGCCAGCGCAATCGGCTGATCGGTGTGGATGTTCATCTCGACGATACCGGCGTCCAGCATCCGGCGCACCGTCGTCAACACGTCACTGCCGCTTCCCTTGAAGGCGGCGAAATCGTGCTCGCCGAGCAGCGCGCCGGCGGCGCGTTGCATGCGATCGAGATCGAGCGCCTGCGGCACGTGCCAGACCACGTGGCGAAAGAAAGGGCTCGGCTGCGCGCCATTCCAGATCGCGTAGCGATAGGTCTTGCCCTTCGCGAAAATGCGCGCGTCCCAGCGATCGGGCATCTCATCGATCGATCGGATGCGGATGTCGCCGGCCTTCAGCCGCGCGTTGAGGGCGCGCAGTAATTCGTCGGCGGGAATCGGATGCTCGATCGTGATGCTGGCGACCTGCGCCGCCGCGTGCACGCCGGCGTCGGTGCGCCCCGCGGCGTTCAGCGGATGGTGCGCGCCGACGATCGCGGCGATTTCGTCCTCGAGCACCTGCTGGATGCCGATGCCGTTGATCTGACGCTGCCAGCCCGCGTAGTTGGTGCCGTCGTACGAAATCGTGAGCTTCAGAGTGCGCGGCACGTCATTTCGGCGCACGTGATCCGGGCTTCACGACCGGCACGCCTTGCGCGCACAGCGGGCACGTGTCCGGCGAGTAGGTCTTCACGTCCATCGGCAGCAGCGCGTGAAACGGCACGTCGAGTCCCTGCTTGCCGCCGCTGCGATCGACGATCGCGCACGCGCCGGCGACCATCGCGCCGGCCGCGCGGGCCACCTCCACCGTCTCGCGCGTCGAGCCGCCGGTGGTGACGACGTCTTCGACGACGATCACCTTCTCGCCGGGATCGAGCGCGAAGCCGCGGCGCAGCGTCAGCACGCCGTCCTGCCGTTCGGCGAAGATGGCGCGCACGCCGAGGGCGCGCCCGACTTCCTGGCCGATCACGATGCCGCCCATTGCCGGCGACAGCACGGTGACGGCGCCCAGCGACCGCACCATCGCACCGAGGGCGGCGCCCAGGGATTCCGCGTCGCGCGGGTGCTGGAGCACCAATGCACACTGGAGATAGCCGGGGCTGTGCAGGCCGGACGAGAGCCGGAAATGGCCGTCGTGGAGGGCGCCGGAGCGCCGAAACATGGTTAAAACCTCAGCTTCAGTCATTAATCCTTAAGTATACCGACCAGAAAACCGTGGCCGCGCCGCCTGGCCTCGTTTGAAACGAACCCACGGGAGCCTTGTCGCGTCTATCATGGTGGGCTGGAATGCCCGAATCCGAGCGGAGCGAGGACAGGCAATATAGGCGCGGCATCGCTTTTGCTCGTGCCTCGGTCTAACATCTCCGGGTTTCCTTCTCATGGAGTAGCAGCGTGATGCGTTTTGACCAGCGTTTTTGTGCCCGAACGGCGGTAACCGCCTGCCTGTTCGCCGCCGCGGTGTCCGTTTTTGGGCCGTCCCCTGTTCACGCCCAGACAGGAAACACGGGGCAGCAGGGTCCCGTCCGCCGCATGAGCATCGATGATGCGGTAGCGACCGCGCTCGAGCAGAACCTCGACCTGCAAGTGCAGCGCATCAATCCGCAATTGCAGGACCTCACGATCGATCAGTTCAAGGCGGCCTATACGCCGAACTTCGTCTCGACGCTCAGCAGCTCGGATTCGACGCAACCCTCGACCAGCTTCCTCTCGGGCACCGGTACCTCTGGCACCACCAACGGCCGCAGCAATTTCAACTTCGGCGTCTCGCAGCTGACGTCGTGGTACGGCGGCAGCTACGACGTGCGCTGGAATAACTCGCGCAACACCACCAACAACGCGTTCTCGACGTTCAACCCGCAGCTCAATTCGTCGCTCAGCGCGACCTTCACGCAGCCGCTGCTCCGGAACTTCAGGATCGACGGCGCCCGCCAGCAGCTGCTGGTCAGCCAGAAGAACAAGGAGATCACGGACACGCAGCTGACACAGTCGATCACGCAGACGACGCGCAACGTCCGTAACGCCTATTACGACCTGGTCGGCGCCATCGGCAACCTCGCCGTGCAACGGCAGTCGCTGCAGCTGTCGCAGCAGTCGTTGAAGGACAACCGCGCTCGCGTTGAAATCGGCACCATGGCGCCGCTCGACATCGTGCAGGCCGAAGCCGAAGTCGCGACCCGTGAAGAATCGGTGATCCTCGCGGAGGCGGCAATCGAGCGGCTGATGGACAACTTGCGGGCGCTGGTCTACAACCCGTCGTCACCCGACTTCTGGACCGCGCGCATCGAGCCCACCGACACGCTGACGTTCGTGCCGGCGACGGTCGACGCCGACGCCGCCATCACGACGGCGCTGACGGAGCGCAGCGACCTGCAGAACGCGCGCAAGAACCTCGAGATCAACGACGTCAACATCCGCTACTTCCGTAATCAGTCGTTGCCGGATGTCACCGCCAACGCCAACTACAACGCATCGGCGATCGCCGGCACGCAGGTCGTGCGCGCGCGCGATCCGCAGACCGGTTTGCCGTCTTCAACAATCTTGTCGTCGACGAGCGTCGGCGTGTTCACCGGCCTGGGATCCACATTCAGCGGCGACTTCCCCGGATGGAGTCTGCAGGTTGATATCGCGTATCCAATCGGCAAATCCTCTCAGGAAGCGCAGCTGGCCCGCGCCCGCCTGCAGCAGACGCAAGACCAG
>JAYWEJ010000257.1:0-7807 GCA_043779345.1 Acidimicrobiia bacterium
ATGCAGGTCGTCTACGACCAGTTCGTCGAGCGCACCGCCGCGGCCCGGCACATGACGCCTGAGAAGGTCGACGAGATCGCGCAGGGGCGCGTCTGGACCGGGGCGCAGGCCAAGCAGCTTGGCCTCGTCGACGAGCTCGGCGGGCTCTACAAGGCGGTCGATCTCGCGAAACAGCGCGCGCGCATTCCCGCGGATCAGGAAGTCGAGCTGGTGGTGTATCCGCCGCACCGGAGCTTCTTCGAAGTGTTGTCGGATGAGATGTCGTCGCCGGCGGGGAGCCTGAAGGCCGCGGCCGCGTCGGACGCGCTGCTGGAGCTGCTTGGGCCGCGAGAGCGGCGCGCACTCGCGGCCGTCCTCGCGCCCTCCCGTTTATTCCGCTCGGGGCAAGTGCTGGCGCACATGCCCTACGTGTTCGTCCGCTAGCTGCCGACGATGCGCGCGAGGACGTCTTCGCGCGTCGTAATCGTCAGGCCCTGCTTCGCTTTCTGCATGTAGGCGCCGAAGAACTTGTCGCGGCGCGTGTTGACCAGCTCGTCGCGCATCTGATCCCTGCCGGCTTCGATCTCGGCGTCGGTGACGTCGACCTTTTCGACGACGCGCACGATCGCGGTGCCGGCGGGGGTCGTGATGGCGTCGCTGACCCCGCCTTGCGGCAGGCCGAACGCGACGGCGTCGATCGACTCGCTGATGCCCAGATCGGGAATCGCCGAGCCGCGCGTGACGAGCTCGGTGGTCTTGATCTCGAGGCCGGCGCGCTTGGCGGCGGCGGTAAAGTCCTTGGCGGTTTTCAGCTCGGCGGCGATGGCCGCGGCGCGCTGCTTCGCCATCTCGACGGCCTTCTCCTGCTTGACGTCCTCGGCGACCTTGGTCTTCACCTCATCGATTTTCGGAATGTAGGCATCCTGGCGGGCCGTGACGGTCGCGAACACCCAGCCGGTCGAGACGCGCATCGCCGGCGTGACGTCGCCTTCCTTCATGCCGAACAGGCGGCCTGACAGCTCGGGCTGCGAGCCGACGCCCTGAATCGGCTCCGCCAGCAGGAGCAACCCGGTCTCAGTGAGCTGCATGCCGCGCTCTTTCGCGATGCGATCGAGATCGGCCTGGGTCTTCAGCGTCGCCTCGAGCGACTTCGCGATCTTCTCGGCTTCCGCCTGCGCGCGCTGCCACTTCAGTTGATCTTCGAGCTCGGCGCGCACCTCGGCGAGCGCGCGCGTCGACTCGGGCTTGTTGTCCACCATCTTGATGATGTGGAAGCCGAACGCGGTCTTGACCAGGTCACTGATCTCACCGCTCTTCATCGCGAACGCCGCCTGCTCGAACTCGGCGACCATGCGGCCGCGGCCGAAGTAATCGAGGTCGCCGCCGTTGGCGTTGTTGGTGTCGTCTTCGGAGTACTTCTTCGCGAGCGCCGCGAAATCCGCGCCCGGCGCCTTTGCCATCTTGAGGACCTGCTCGGCCTGGGCCTGCACCGAGTTCTCGTCCTTGCCTTCGGTCTTGAACAGGATGTGGCTGGCGCGCGCCTGCGCCGGCGTCTGGTACTGCGAGAGATTCTGCTGGTAGAAGGCGGCGAGCTCGGTCTCGGGGATGGTGATGGTCTGGCGGACCTGATCGACATTGAGCAGCGCGTACTTGATCTTGCGCCGTTCGCCGATGCGATAGCGTTCCTTCGACTTCTCGAACGCCGCGGCGATCTCGGCGTCGGTCGCGGCGACCTGGTTCTTGAACGCCTCGGGCGTCACCGGCACGACCTCGAGCTTGACCTTTTCGTTGCGCTTGCGGAACTCGGCGGCGACTTCCGCGTCGCTCACCGACATCCAGCCGGTGATGGCGTTGCGGAGCTTTTCGATCTGCAGCGCGCGGCGCAGGCTGCGCTCGAACTCGGCGGTCGTCATCGGCGGGTTCTGAAACTGCAGCAGCTGCCGGTAACGCTGCTCGCCGATGAACGTGCCGCTCTCCTGGAAGCCCGGCAAGGAGAGGATGCGCTCGCGGATTTCGACGTCGCTGACGGTGATGCCCTGCTTGCGCGACTCGGCGACCATCGCTTCTTCGTCGACGAGCTGGCCGAGGATCTGGCGGTCGATCCCGAGCTGCTTGATCAACTGGTCGTTAATCTGCCCGCCATAGGCGTTGCGATAGGCGTTGAGCTGCGCGTTGTAGCGGCGCGAGAAGGCGCCGACGGTAATCGGCTCACCTTCGACCTCGGCGAGGACCTCGCTGGGCGCGGCGCCGGTGCTGGTCGTCAGGAAATCGGGAATGTAGAAGACCACGAAGGTCAGGACGACCAGCGCCAGGCTCCATTTGAGCCAGCCCTTGTGCCGCCGCATCCGGTCGAGCATTGTCATTGCGAAAATCCCTCTGGAAAAAGGAAATCGTAGCACAAACTGGCGCCGTGATATATTCAGTCAGTTGAATGACTTACGGCGGTTCTCGCCGTCCGGATCTGGCCGCCCGTCTGCGACGCGGCCAGCGCGTGCTCAAGAGCCGTCTCGAACGGCCTGAGTCCGTGCTGGCGTTACTACGCGCCGCTCACGACTCGCTCGATCCGGAAAGCATCGGCAAACTGGTTGTGACCCGCGCCGAGGAGTGGTTCAAGGCGCCCGCGTGCGGCGTCTTTGCTGCCGACCTCGATGGACAGGTCGCCGGTCTCGCGTCGAAGGGGATGGGGGAGTCACTCTCGCCCGCGGCCCTCGGGGTCGCGCGGTGGGTGCTCGGCCACGGACGGGACTTTTCGTCCGCAGATTTGCGAAAGGACTCGCGAGCGATGGGCGCCGCTGGCGCCGTGCTCGCATGGCCGCTGCGGTGCCGGGCCCAGAACGTCGGCGCCCTCGTGGTCATGGAACGGCAGGCGGCAACGCAGATGCCGCTGCTGACGTCGGCGACCGGCCTGGCCCTTGGGGCCATGCTCGAGGGGCCGGCGCAAGCGCTCGACAACGCGCTGCGGTTGAGACGGTCGGAAGCCTTGTCGGTGACCGACGACCTCACGCAGCTTTACAACTCTCGCTACCTGAACCAGGTGCTGCGCCGGGAAGCCAAGCGCGCCTCACGTTCGGGCCGTCCGCTATCGCTGCTCTTCCTGGACCTCGACGGTTTCAAGGGAGTCAACGATACCCACGGGCACCAGGCCGGAAGCCGGGCGCTCGTGGAAGCCGCAGCGGTGATTCGCCGCTGCGCGCGTGAAACTGACGTCGTCGCCAGGTTTGGTGGCGATGAGTTTGCAATCGTGCTGCCCGACACCGGCTCCGAAGGTGCCGCGGCAGTGGGAGACCGCGTCCGCGAGCGATTGAGCGTTCATCCGTTCCTTGAAAGCAACGGATTGAAGCTCCGCCTCACGGCGTCGGTCGGGGTCGCGACGCTGCCAGACGTGGCGGCCTCCGCTGAAGAGTTGGTACGAGCAGCCGATATGGCGATGTACCAGGTGAAGGAATCAGGCAAAAACGGAGTTCGCATCGCCCAGGCTGAATAGGCCGGGCTGCATGGTTTTCCAAAAATGGGCTTGGGTTCGTTTCTCTCATTTCTTTCAACCGATCTGGCCATCGATCTCGGGACGGCCAACACCTGCGTGTACGCGAAGGGCCGCGGCATTGTGGTCAATGAGCCCTCGATGGTCGCGGTCAACAAGGTGACCGGCCGCGTCGAGGCCGTCGGCACCGGCGCCAAGGAGATGCTCGGGCGCACGCCCGGCAACATCGTTGCCATCAAGCCGATGAAGGACGGCGTCATCGCCGACTTCGACGTCACCGAGAAGATGCTGACGTACTTCATCAAGAAGGCGCACAATGGCAACGTCTGGGTGCGGCCGCGCATCATCATCGGCGTGCCGTCGGAGATCACCCAGGTCGAGAAGCGCGCGGTCAAGGACTCGGCGTATCGCGCCAAGGCCAGCGAAGTGCACCTGATCGAGGAAGCGATGGCGGCGGCAATCGGCGCCGGCCTGCCGATCACGGAGCCCGCCGGCAGCATGATCGTCGACATCGGCGGCGGCACCACCGACATCGCCGTCATCTCGCTCGCCGGCATCGTCTACAGCAAGGCGGTCCGCGTCGCCGGCAACGAGATGGATGAGGCGATCATCCAGTACATCAAGAAGACCTACAACCTGCTGATCGGCGAGCGCACCGCCGAGCACATCAAGATGGAGCTCGGCTCCGCGTATCCGCTCGACGAGCGCATGACGATGGAGATCAAGGGCCGCCACTTGATCGAGGGCGTGCCGAAGACCATCACCATCACCGACGAAGAGATCCGCGAATCGCTCGCGGAAACCGTCAATGTGATCGTCGACGCGGTGCGCGTCGCGCTCGAGCGCACGCCGCCGGAGCTGTCCGCCGACATCGTCGATCGCGGCATCGTCATCACCGGCGGCGGCTCGCTGCTCCGCAACCTCGACAAGCGCCTGCGCGAAGAGACCGGCCTGCCGGTATCGAGCGCCGAAGACCCGCTCTCGTCGGTCGTGCTCGGCGCGGGCAAGATGCTCGGCGAGTTCGATCTTCTGCGGAAGATCGCCATCGACTAGATGCCGGCCCGCCTTCGCTCGCAATTGGTCCTGGCGAGCTCCGGCGAGGTCGCGCCGGAGAGGCCTTTGGCCGCGTAGGCGGACCATGGCGTTCGCAGACATCAGACAACGGCCGGGCGTGGTGCTCGGCGCAGCCATCCTTCTTCACGTCATCCTGATCTCGGCGCAGGTCAATACCGCGTCGGGACTGCCCGTCCTCCAGGTCGTCACCTTCGGATCGTTTTCAGAAGTCCAACGCGGCACGATGTCGGTGATCGACGGCGTGCGCGGCCTGTGGTCCGGCTACGTCGCGCTCCAACAGGTCCAGCAAGAAAACACCGCGCTCAGGCAGGAGCTGCAGACGCTGCAGGTGACGCTGCAGCAGGAGCGCGCCGAAGCGCAGCGCACCGACAACCTGCGCCAGCTCCTCGAGCTCCGCGAGCGCGCGCAGCTCGATACGGTCGCCGCGGAAGTCATCGCCGGCGCCGCCAGCGTCGACTTCCGCACCGTCACCATCGACAAGGGCACCTCGGACCAGCTGGCCACCGACATGGCGGTGATCTCGCCGGCCGGCGTGGTCGGCCGCGTCATCCTGCCCAGCCGCCGCGCCTCGAAAGTGCAGCTGCTGATCGATCTGAACGCCGCGGCCGGCGCGCTGATCGAGCGCACGCGCGTGCAGGGCGTGGTGGTCGGCATCGGCGACGGCCTGCTGCGCATGCAGTACGTGCCGGGCACCGCCGACGTCAAGACCGGTGACCTGGTGGTGACGTCGGGGATCGACGGCATCTATCCCAAGGGTTTCGTGATCGGCACGATCGATCATGCCGACCGGGGCGCCGGCGCGTATCACGAGATCGTGATTCGCCCGGCCGTCGATTTCTCGCGGCTTGAAGAGGTGCTGATCGTGCGGACGCCGCCGGCGTCGCGGACGGCGCTGACCGAGGAGCCGGTGAAGTGAGGAGCGCGGCGGCGTTCGCGGCGATCCTGATTGCGATCGCCGCTCAGACGACGCTGGCCGGCTACATCTTTCGCGGCAGCAGCACGGCGATCGACCTGGTCATGATCGTCGTGGTCTACATCGGCATCAAGTCCGGCCCGGTGACGGGGACGCTGGCGGGGACGGTGGCGGGGTTGATCCAGGACGCGCTCTCGGGTGGCATCCTGGGGATTTACGGACTGGCCAAGACGATGGTCGGGTTCCTGTCGGGGTTGCTGGGCACGCAGTTCATCGTCACCGCGCCGCTGCCGAGGTTCCTGCTGGTGGTGGTGGCCACGTGCTTGCACGGGGCAATTTTTATCGGGCTAAACCGGCTGCTCGACCTGCAGCAGGTCTCGGCGGACTACGCGTCGATTCTCGGGCAAGCGTTCGGAAATGCCTGTGTCGGCGTGGTGGCGTTCCAGATGATCGAGTGGTTGCCGGGCTTCGTCGACAGGCGTCGCGCCGGCCGATTTTTGAGGCGATAATTACGGTCATGGCAGTTGCCGAAGATCGACGCCGGCTGACCCAGCGCCTGACCGCGCTGCGGGTGGCTATTGGTGTCGCCTTCGTCCTGCTGGCCTTTGGGTTCTGGTTCTTCCAGGTTGTTCAGCACGCCCAATTCAAGGAAATGGCGGAGAACAACCATCAGCGCACGCTGACGCTGCGGGCGCCGCGCGGCATCATCTACGACCGCACCGGCAAGCTGCTCGTCGAGAACCGCAACTCCTTCAACATTTCCATCGTCCGCGAGCACACCAAGGATATCGATCGCACGATCCGCGTGCTGGCGCAGGTCACCGGCGTCGAAGAGAAGGTCGTGCGCGATGTCGTCGATCGCAACCGCCGCGAGCCGAGCTATCGCCCGATCGTCGTCATCCCCGATGCGACGCTCTCGCAAGTCGCGGCGGTCACGGCGCGGCGCCTCGATTTCGAGCTGCCCGACGTGATCGTGCAGGAGGTGCCGACGCGCCAGTATCCCGATCAGGACATGGCCGCGCACCTGATTGGCTACGTCGGCGAAGCCAGCGAGCAGCAAATGCAGTCCGACGGCGTGACGACGGGATCGATCGTCGGCCAGTTCGGCGTCGAGCGCGTTTACAACAAGCTGCTGATGGGCGAGGACGGCGCCAAGCGCGTGGTCGTCAACAGCGTCGGCCGCGAAATCCGCACGCTCGAGGAAGTGCCGCCGGTGCAGGGCCGCCGCGTCCAGCTGACGGTGAATTACGCCATGCAGAAAGCGGCCGAAGACGCGTTCCGCGCCTACGGCTATTTCGGGTCCGCGGTGGTGCTCGAGCCGAAGACCGGCGACACGCTGGTGATGACGAGCATGCCGGCGTTCGATCCCAACGACTTTGCCACCGGCATCGATCGCGCGACCTGGGCGCAGTTGAACAGCGACCAGCTGCGGCCGCTGCAGAATCGCGCGATCCAGGGCCGGTATCAGCCCGGATCGACGTTCAAGATCGTCGTCGCGACCGGCGCGCTCGAAGAAGGACTGATCACGCCGGAGCGCACGATTTATTGCGCGGGCGGCGGCACCTTTTACGGACGATTCTTCAAGTGCCATCTCGAAGGCGGCCACGGCAACATCGCCCTGCGGAACGCGATCGAGAAGTCGTGCAACACCTACTTCTACACCGTCGGCAACATGCTGGGCGTCGACAAGATGTACAAGTGGTCCGAACGGCTCGGGCTCGCCTTGAAGAGCGGCATCGATCTGCCGAACGAAGTCGAGAGCATCGTGCCGTCGACCGAATGGAAGCTGAAACGCACCGGCGAGCGGTGGTACCCGGGCGAGACGATTTCGGTGGCGATCGGACAGGGCCAGTTGACGGTGACGCCGATCTCGATGGCGGTGATGATGGCGACGGTCGCCAACGGCACGCAGCGGGTGGTGCCGCGGCTGGTGAAGGCCTACGACGAAGGCAAGGGCTGGGTGCCGGTGCCGCCGCCGCCGTCGCCCTTCGCGCCGTTCGTGCTGAAGCCGGAGACGACTAGCGCCATCCGCGACGGTTTGTGGCTCGCCGTCAACGGCGCCGGCACGGCCACCCGCGGCAGGGTCGCCGGCAGGGACGTCGCTGGCAAGACCGGCACCGCGCAGGTCATTTCGAACCAGGGCAAGGAACGCGCGCGCGGCAAGACCGACCAGGACCTGCGCGATCACGGCTGGTTCGTGTTCATGGTGCCGAAGGACAACCCGGAAATCGCCGGCGTGGTGTTCTCGGAGCACGGCGAGCACGGTTACTTCAGCGCCACCGTCGCGAAGCACGTGATCGAAACCTACTTCGCGCAGCGTGACGGCTTGCCGCTGCCGGTGCTGGTGCCGCCACCCCCGC
>JAYWEJ010000258.1:0-3288 GCA_043779345.1 Acidimicrobiia bacterium
CTGATGGCGGTGATGTCGGGCACACCGGCGCCGCTGGAAGGGGCGCCCGCCGATCTGATCAAGGTGGTGACGCGCTGCCTGGAGAAAACGCCCGAGGCGCGCTACGCCTCCGGCACGGAGCTGCGTGCGGCACTCGCGGAGTGCCGGGTTCGACACGCCCTCGAAACCCAGGTTTACGAATTCGGTCCCTACCGCGTCGACGTCGCATTGAGCCGGCTTGAGCGCGCCGGTGATCCAATCACGATCACGCCGAAGACGTTCGATCTCCTCGTGCTGCTTGCTCGCAATCAACACCGCGTCGTGTCGAAGACCGAGCTGATGGAGACGCTCTGGCCGAACACCTTTGTCGAGGAAGGCAACCTGACGCAGCACATCTACACGCTGCGCAAGGCGCTGGGCGATCGGCCGGATGGCGCACCCTATGTCGAGACCGTCCCTCGACGCGGCTACCGGCTGGCCGCGCAGGTTCGCGCGGTCTCGAACGCCGCCGGCGCCGCCGCCACGATGGCACAATCGGAGCCACCGGCGGCGTCGCGGGCGCCGGTCGTACGCGAAGGCGAGCGCAAGCGGGCCACGGTGCTGCACTCCGGCGTGGCCAACGCCAGCGACATCGCCGAGCGCCTGGGCTCGGTTGAAATGCACCAGCTGATCGATCAGGTGCTGCTGGTGGCGCAGGAAGAAGTCGCCCGCTACGACGGCGTGATTATCGAGACGCACGCCGATGGCTTCGTTGCCGTGTTCGGCGCGCGCGAAGTCCACGAAGACGATGCCCGCCGCGCGATTCTGACGGCGCTCGGCATCGGCCGCAGAATCAACGCGCTCGCGACGCTACCGTCCGCCGACGACAACCTCGCCTTGAAGACCGGTATCACGACGGGACCACTGGTGATCAATCGGGTCACCGCGGGAGAGCACGTCGAATACAAGGTCGTCGGTGATGCACTCCGCACGGCGGCGATGCTCCAGCAGTTCGCCGAGCCCGGCGCGGTCCTGATCAGCGACACGACGGAGCGGGCGGTCGCCGGTCACGTGCATACCGAACCCGCGGGACCAGTCGGACGGTCAGCCGCGTTTCGGGTCACCGGGCTTCGGCCGCATGCGCAAACCATGGCGCCGGGGCGCGTGCTCGGGACATTCATCGGCCGCGGGCGCGAGGTCTCGTTGCTCGACGGCCTGCTCACCCAGGTGGTGGCCGGCAAGGGCCACGCCATCAGCGTGGTTGGCGAGCCCGGCATGGGAAAGTCGCGGCTGGTCTACGAGGCCTCTCGCGCGATGGCCGCCCGCGCGGGGTCGAGCGTCATTCTCGAAGGTCGCTGCGTGTCGTACGGCAGCCTCGTGCCATACCTGCCGCTGATCGATTTGCTGCGCGCGCATTGCGACGTGCTCGAGACCGATCCGCCGGCGGCGATTCGCGAGGCCATCGACGAGGCCGTGCACGACAACGGGCTTCCCGCCGACGCGGGCGCATGGTTGCTGCGGCTGATTAGCGTCGTGGACGGGTCCGCCACCCTCGAGTCGCTCAGCCCCGAAGCGGTCAAGGCCCGCACCTTCGATGCGTTGCGCCTGTTGTTCCTGAAGGCATCGGCCAAGCGCCCGCTCGTCATCGTCGTTGAGGACGTGCACTGGATCGATCGAACCTCTGAGGAATTCCTGGCGACGTTGGTTGGGCAGTTGCTCGCGGCCCGGATCCTGCTGATTGCCACCTACCGGCCGGGCTACCGTCCGCCCTGGATGGAACGCTCGTACGTGACGCAGATTACGATCGGCCCGCTCAGCGCCGGCGAAAGCGCGGAGCTGCTCGGATCGGTGGCCGGCGATCAACACTTCGCGACGGAGGTTTCATCCGCGATCCTGCAGCGGGGGGAGGGCAACCCGTTCTTTCTCGAGGAGCTGGCGCGGACCGTGGTCGAGCAGGGCGCCGGCGACCAGGCGATTCCAGACACGGTGCAGGGCGTGATCATGGCCCGCCTCGATCGCCTGGCCGACGCGCCCAAACAGTTGTTGCAAACGGCGTCGGTGGTCGGGCGCGAGGTGCCACGCCGCCTGCTCGAGCGCCTGTCGCAGGGCCGTGATCTGGACGCGCCGCTGGCCGAGCTCTGCCGCCAGGAATTCATGTACGAGCGCGTCGGCGGCGATGAGCCGGTGTTCGTCTTCACGCATGCGCTGACGCAGGACGTCGCCTACGACAGCCTGTTGTCGCGCAGCCGGCGCGAGCTCCACCTGCAAACGGCGCAGGCGCTCGAGGAGTTGTACAGCGACCGTCTCGACGAGATGACGGCGACGCTCGCCTATCACTATGCGCGCACGGATCTGATCGACGAATCGGTGATCTGGCTGCTGCGGGCGGCGGAACGCGCGGCCCGCGTATATGCGAACGCGGAGGCCATCCTTCACCTCGATCTCGCGGCGAGGCGGCTGCAGCGCATGCCTGAAGGCGACGAGCGTGACCGGCGCATGATCGATGTCGCCCTTCGCCACGCCCATTCGCTGTATTTCCTGGGCCGCTTCCGCGAGAGCGTCGACGTGCTCGTCCCCCATGAAGCCAGGCTGTCGCGGCTCAATGATGCTGCGCTCGGCGGGGCGTACTCGTTCTGGCTGGCGCACATGTATAGCCGCCTTGGCGACCAGCGCCGCGCCGCCGCCAACGCGGAGCGCGCGATCGCGTCGGCGACCGAGGCGGGCGACCAGGCGACGCTCGGCAAGGCCCACGGCCTGCTCGCGCTCGAGGGTCACTGGTCGGGACAGACGGCCGACGGCATCGCCCACGGCACCGCGGCCGTCGCGTTACTGACACCGCGCAGCGATCAGCGCTGGTGGCTGGGCATGACGCACTTCTACCTGGCGCTGAACCATCTGCTGACCGGCCGCTTCGACGCCGCGCTCGGCGAGGCGGCGAAGGCGGACGACGTCGGCAAAGACATCGGCGATCCCCGGCTGCAGACCTACGCCGGCTTCGCGGTGGGTTGGGTGGAAGCGACTCGAGGCCGCAGCGCCGAGGCGCTTGAGATCTGCCGCCGCGCCCACGAGCAGGCGCCGGACCGCGTCAGCCGTGCCTACGCGTCGATGATCCTGGGTTGGGCGCTTCTCGAGGATGGCAAACACCTAGAGGCGCTGGAACGGCTGCAACCGACGGTCACCGAGATTGAGGGCTTTGGGTTTCCGCAGTGGCAGGCGCTGACGGCGGTGTTCACCGCGGAAGCGTTGCGGCGCGAGGGCCGCCTCGCTGAAGCCGAGTCAATGGTCGAACGCGGTCTTGGCGTGGCCGCCGGAGCTGAGTATTGGTACGCG
>JAYWEJ010000259.1:0-7739 GCA_043779345.1 Acidimicrobiia bacterium
CATTCGACAAATAGATCTTGCCGTCCGCCGCGACCGGCGACGCGCTGAAGCCGCTGCCAACGAGCGGCAGGCGCTGCCGATAGATCTCCTTGCCCGTACCGGATTCGTAGGCATCGAGCACGCCGTTGTTGGCGAGCATGTAGACCAAGCCCCGATAGGCAATGGGTGTCGGCATGTATGAGCCGCGTCCGGTCTTGCTCCAGGCGACGTGCGCATTCCCGGTCGCGTCCTTGGCCAGCGTCAGATCGCCGCGCGCGCCCGGCCGCACCGCGAACACCGGACGCTCCGGCTGCCGCCCGCTCGCGATGATGTGCAGGCCGTCGGCAAAGATCGGCGTCGGCGCGGTGATCTTCGAGCTGCCGCCGAGGCTCCACAACTCGCGTCCGGTCTTCGGATCGTAGCCGCGCACCATGTTCGACGCGTTGGTGACGAGCTCCGGACCGGCGGGCGTCGTGACGATCGTCGGCGTGCCCCACGACGGCAGCTCCTTGCGATCGGTCTTCCACACCGTCTCGCCGGTCTCGGCGTTGAGCGCGATCAGAAATGAGTCGGCCTGCGTGTCGCACTGCACGATCACCAGGCCATTCCAGACGATCGGCGAGCTTGCCGGCCCCCATTCGTAGGCGGGAATGTCGTAGGCGCCCATGTCAACGCGGCCGAGATCGACCGACCAGCGCAAGCCGCCGTCGAAATCGTAGGCGTAGATGCCCTGCGATCCGAACCAGGCGACGACCACGCGTCCGTCGGTGGCGGGTGATGCGCTTGCGTAAGTCGACTTGATATGGCGCTGGTTGCGCGGCTCGCCTTGCGCCGCGATTCGCTCCCAGCGGATCTTGCCGCTGCGCTTGTCGATCGCATAGAGCATCCAGCGATGCGGCGAGCGATCGTCGGAGGCGTCGCCGTCTCCGTACAAACCGGGCTTGAACGTCGCCTTGCCGCGGCTCGAGATCGCGCTGGTGACGAAGATCGTGTCGCCCCACACGATCGGGCTCGAGTGGGCGAGGCCCGGGATCGGCGTGCGCCACCGGATGTTTTCGCCGGTCGCGGGGTTCCAGGTGTCAGGGAGATTTTGCCGGTCGCTGACGCCTGATGCTTCGCGTCCGCGAAACGACGGCCAGTCGCCCGCCTCCGCCAAGGTTACGGCGGGCAAGCCGGCTTGCCGTGGCGCCCGTGGTAGCGGTCCCTTGGCAGGTCCCGCAGCGCGCACGATGCGACGCGGCGGCGCGGCCGCGGCTGTTCCTGGCGGCAGCCAGCGGCTGCGATCGAGGATCATTCGCCGCGACTGGCAATCGTCGGCCACCGCGGTGAAGCCGACGCTGGTCGCGTCGACTGTGACGGTATATCTCGCCGCACCGTCACACTTGGACGGGCCGGGATTGTTCAGCAGCGTGATCTCAGTGCTGCTGATCGTCCAGGTGCCGGCCATCGGCGCCCACCCGCGATCGCCGCCGAGCGTGAAAGTCCCCGCGGCATCGAACTGCAGCCGGAAGTCACGCATCGCGAGCGGTGACGCTGGCAGGCTGGCTTGTGCCGCGATCAGGAAAAGGGCTGCGGCGAGCGTGATTGTCATGGGCGAAGGGTGACTGCCATGCTGGTCGATCCGTTTCCGGCGATGATGGACGAAACGCCGCCGACATTGTTCGTTCCGCGCGACACGTGCTGCCATCCCAACGTGCCCGCGATCACGCCTCCGGACATCGCGCCGGTGAACGTGATGGTTTCCGTCGACGTGACCGTGCCGCCGCCATTTGGCGTCGGCGAGGTCCCCGACGATTCAAACGTGAACGTGTATGCGCCCGGCCCGCCAGTCACGTTGCCGATCGCCCTGAACGGCGCGGACCCCGTGAGTGCCTGGCAGAACTGTGACTGCGTGAACGACACCTCGTTCTGTGTCCCGTCGGTTTCGAGCGTCCCGCTCGCGTCGCCGCCCCGCAGCGTGATCTTCAGCGTGCCGGCGATCGCGCGCGTCGAGGTGCACGTCGTCGTAAGGCCCGGCGAACTGGTGGTCGTGGTGACGATTACTTGACCGCTGAATGGCCCGGTCAGGACACGGTCGCTGATGGCGATTGGCGTGATTGGTACCGGTGCCGGCGGCTCATTGTTTCGGGTCGTGGTGGTCACGGTGGTGTCTTCGTTGCTGCGGGCGGCCTGGGTGGCGACGACCGCGCCGCCCGCAGCAATCGCCGCGCCGACGATGCCGATCGTCGCCCCCGATATTCCGCCGCCCGCCGCTGCCCCGGCCGCCACACCCGCGACTGTCGCCGCTGCCGCTGCGGTCCCCACATTGGTTTGCGAGATCGTCGCCGTCGCGATCTGACCTTGATAGGCCGCCTGCGCCTGGATCTGCACCACGCCGTTTCCGATCGCGGTAAAGCCGATGCCCGCCGCTTGTCCGGCGGCATTCGTCGTCACCGTCAGTGTCTGCGCGCCGCCGGCAAACACGGCCGGCTGGCCGCCGCCGATGGTAAAGGTCACGGTCGCGCCCGCGACGGGGACGTTGTTACGATCGCGCACCTCGATGAGCGGTCGCACGGCGGTCTTCTGCTGGATAATGTTGACCGCGCCTTCGCCTTCGAGGACGACGATGCGCAGGGCGGCAGCCTGGGAATGTAGCAGCGACGCGAGGACTCCGACTACGACGACGGATCGCATCATGCGCGAATCCTACCTTGTTTGCGAAAAAGGAAACGCCCCGGCTCGATGCGAGGCCGGGGCGTTCGGCGTGCGGGCAGCTATCTATCGCTGCGAACTAGTGGTGGTCGGCTGCGTCGCCGCCGCAAGAGCCATCGACGCCCATGCCGTTCCAGCGGCGGAGATGAACTGATCCTGACCGTAGGGAAAGCCACTCTCGAAGTAGGGCTGCAGCCAGATCGATCGTGATTTGACGTGCCAGGTGCCGTCACTCGCCTGCGTGCGCAGCAGGTAGTCGATACCTTTCCGGTATGCCGGGTCGGTGACCGGCACTTTGCCTGCGGTGTGCATCGCGAACAATGCCTGGCCAGTGGCATATGCGTCGGAAGGCAGCCCCGCTAACTGGCTCCACCCGCCATCGGGCCGCTGCATCGGCAGGAGCGCGCGCGCAGACTTGCGGGAGCTCTCCGAGCCGTTGTTTGCCCACGCCAGCGCCAGCGCGTGGAATGCGCGATCCTGCGTCGTTATCGGCGTCGCATGCTCGAGCCATGCGACGGCACGCTGAACGGCTTGTTCGCTGGTGGCTTCATTGCCCGCAGGCGTGTAGTGCTTGATTGCATAGATGGCGACGGCCGCGGCATTGAAGTCTCCGGAGTTCATTGGCGGGCGCCGGTTTTCGTTCGCTGACCAATGGCCCTGCGGTGTCTGCAGCGCCTTGATCGCCCGGACAGCAGCGTCCGTGTAAGGATTTTTAGCGACGCCGTTCATGCCGAAGTCGAACAACTCCCATCCAATGCTGGCGGCGCCGACCACGCCAAAATCAACCAGCCGTTCTGGTGACGGCATCATCGATTGCGGCAGTTGCGGAATCTGTGGCGCGTGGAAACCGCGATTGCGAGCGTAGCCTGCGGCGACCGACGCCAGATCCTGGGCGTGACAAGAGTTACAACCGCCAATACGAATGAAGTTGAAGCTCTGCTTTTCGACCATCGCGAGCGCTTGATCGACGGCGCCGGCCGGCGAACGGCTGCCCGTGGCAACGTGCGACACCGCCGCCTGGGGTGGCGCGGGCGTTGCGCCAAGCAAGCGCGCCACGTCCGTGTTGCCGCGTTTTGCGGCGAGCTCGAGGGCGCGTTCGTCGTAATCGCCAGTGAAACTGGCATCAGCGCCTTTGGCCAGCAACAGCTTCACGGCACCCGCGGGAAGTGCGTCCGAGCTCGCGGCCAGCATCAACGGTGAGTAGCCGCGAATATTCCTGACGTTGACCTCGGCGCCGCGGTCGAGCAGGAGGCGCACGGTATGTTCGTTGCCGACGGTGCCGGCGTTGCCGAGTGCAGTCTCGTTACGCTTGGTTCGGGCCTTCGCGTCGGCGCCGCGATCAAGCAGCAGACTTACCGCCTTCGGATTGCCGTCCGCCGCGGCGAGGATTAACGCCGTCTCGCCCGCGCCGTCTCTGGCGTCGACGACGGCTTTCGCGTCAAGCAGCACCGTCATGGCTTCGACGTCGCCGCGCGACGCTGCGGCCATCAATGGCGTGCGGCCATTGGCCATTGCGACGTTCGGGTCGGCTCCCTTGGCCAAAAGTAACTTCACGATCGGGGTCGCGTTGCCGAGCAATGCCGCTTGATACAACGGCGTGCGGCCCTCGACTTGCCTGACGTTGAGTGCCGCGCCACGGCCAAGCAGCAGGCGCACTTTGGCTTCGTCGTGAATGGCCCAATGCAACGGAGTCGAGCCGCGGCGATTCTTCGCCGCCAGATCGGCGCCGGCATCCATCAGGAACGTCAGCGTATCGATCGTGCCAAACGCCGCGGCATGATGCAGCAACGTCGAACCACCGGGATCTTTGGTGTTCAGCAGGTCTCGATGCGCTTCGAGGGCCGACGCCATTGCCGACCGCGAACCCGAGCGCGCCGCGGTGATCAGCGTTGCCAGTTTCGGATCGAGCGGCTTGGGCGGCGCCTCTTCAGCGACGTCAGTGCGGAAATCGGCGCCCTGATCGATCCATGCGCGCAGGACGGAAATCTCATCGGGCAACAGCGCGCCCGCCGGCGGCATCTGCATGCCGCCATCGCCGTCGACCAGGCGGCGAATCAACTTGCTTTCATGGCTCTTGCCCGGGACGATCACCGGCCCATAATCGCCGCCTCTCAGCGCGTTCTGCCGGAGGTCGAGCCGTAGCCCCGACTGTTGTGCTTCAGGGCCATGGCATGAATAGCAGTTCTGAGCCAGCAGCGGGCGGACGTCTTTGTCGTAATCAATCTGGCGGCTGGGAGTTTGGGCGGCGGGCGATTGAGCCTGCAATACCAGGAGCGGGGACAACACCACGACGAGCGCCGTTAGTACGAATTTCATCGTAACTCCCGAGCCCACGGGAACCGACCGACCGGGTTTGGGGGATGCCCGGGCGAGAGGACTATATGTCAATTCGTAGAACTTTAGAATCCCCCGTTTGCCGTTCGAAATCCTCCTCCGGAAGTATGATTCGGGCCGTCCGTATAGCGCGAGAGGTAGCACATGTCCGAGTACACGCGTCGCGACGTCCTCAAGCACTCCGCTGCATTGGCGGGCGGTCTTGCCCCCGTGCTAGCCGCGACGACGCGAACCGTTGCAGCGCAACGCGGCCGCACAATTCGCTTTGGTGTCATCGGTCTCAACCACGGACACATCGTCGCACAGACCGAAGCGGTCCGCCGAGGCGGTGGACAGCTTGTCAGCGTTTACGCCGATGAGCCCGACTTGGCTCACGCATTCGTCAAACGATTCGGCGACGTGCGTCTGGCCCGCAGCCGCCAGGAGATCCTCGAAGACACCAGCCTTCAGTTGGTCGTGTCCGCCGCCATACCCGTTGATCGCGCGCCGCTCGGGATCGATGTGATGCGCCACGGTAAGGACTTCATGAGCGACAAGCCTGGCATCACATCGCTCGCCCAGCTTGCCGAAGTTCGCCGCGTGCAAGTTGAAACCAAACGCATTTACTCGATCATGTTCAACGAGCGTTTCGAAAATGCGGCGACCGTTCACGCGAGCGCGCTGGTGACGGCTGGCGCGATCGGCACCCCGCTTCAGACAGTCGGCCTCGGTCCGCATCGATTGAGACTGCCGACGCGGCCGGCGTGGTTCTTCGAACGCGCGAAGTACGGCGGCATCCTGTGCGACATCGCGTCCCACCAGTTCGATCAGTTCCTGCATTTCACCGGATCGACGAGCGCCGAGATCGTGGCCGCCCAGATCGGCAACCTTCATCACCCTCAGCACCCCGGCCTCGAGGACTTTGGCGACGTGATGATCCGCGGCAATCGTGGCACCGGCTATGTCCGCGTCGATTGGTTCACGCCGGATGGCCTGCCCACCTGGGGCGATGGCCGGCTCACGATCCTCGGTACCGACGGCTTCATCGAGATTCGAAAGACCGTTGACCTCGCCGGCCGCGCCGGCGGCAATCATCTGTTCCTGGCCGACGGCAAGGGCACGCGTCACGTCGATTGTTCGGCGGTCGACCTTCCCTATGGCCGTGCGTTGGTCGCCGACGTCCTCGATCGCACCGAGACCGCGATGCCCCAATCGCACTGCTTCCTCGCAACAGAACTGGCACTGCGGGCCCAGCAGATTGCCAGCCGATTGGAGCGACGATGAACCGGCGCGATGCGATCAAGACCCTGACATCCGCGGCTGTCGCGACGACGATTCCGTGGTCGCCGCTCGACGCCCGGCAAGGTTTTCGTTTCGGATACGCCGCTATCACGTGGGGCGGTAACGATCGCCAGGCGATGGCCGATATTGAAAGTGTCGGCTTCCCCGGAATCCAGTTGCGAACCGCCGCCGTCGACGCGTTCGGTGATCGACCTGCAGCGCTCAAGGAACTGCTGGCTCGCCATCACTTGACCATGGTGGCGCTATCGAGCGGCAACATCGGCATAGATGCCGCGCTCGAGGCGGAGGAAATGGCGCGCCATGCGCGCCACGCGCGGTTCGTCCGTGACGTCGGCGGACTCTACCTGCAAATCATCGACGCACGACCGAAGCGCGCAATTGTCGCTGCCGACTACGGTGCGATGGGCCGTCGTCTGACAGAACTCGGCAAACGGACCGCTGACGTCGGCGTCCCGCTCGGCTATCACCATCACATGGGCAGTCTCGGTGAAGGACCGGATGAGATCGAGCGCATCATGAGCGCGGTCGATCCGCGCTACGTCAAACTCCAACTGGATGTCGCGCACTACCTTCAAGGCGGAGGCGATCCGGTGGCCGCGATCAAGAAGTACGGTTCGCAAATCCTCTTTCTCCACCTCAAAGATGTCGAGTCGCGCTTACCTCAACCTGAGCAGGTTCCGCAGCGGACTTACCGCTTCGTCGAGCTTGGCCGCGGTCGGGTCGATTTACCGGGGGTGATGCACGCGCTTGGTGAGATTGGCTTTACCGGTTGGATCGTCGTCGAACTTGATGCTGTACCCGATGGCGCGCGCAGCGCGAAGGAAGCCGCAGAACTGAACCGCCGTTACTTGACCGGACGCCTCGGCCAGACGATTTGAGCCGCGCTTCTCGACACAGGGTGACAACCATGGATCGTCGCGACGTATTACGGGGATTGGCGAGCGGTGTGGCAGCGCCGTTGCTCGGTTCGCTGTTTCCGGCAGAGTTGCTATCGTGGGGCAGGGAAGTGCATCTCGCCGTTGCCGCAAACCAGTCGGCCGGCGGATCGCTGCCGACAACGGTCGTGCAGACGTTGACGGCCGCGTGCGAGCGCATCATACCGGCGGACGAGACGCCCGGCGCGATAGCGGCCGGAGTACCGGCCTTCATCGAGCGCATGCTCTTGGATTGGTACGACCCGGCGGAGCGAACGCGCGTGCTCACCGGGCTCGAGTCGCTTGATGCGTTAAGCCGTACGCGCGTCAGCGGTGCGTTCGCTTCCTGCTCCGGTTCCGAACAGGACGCTCTTCTCTTGGAGCTCGATCGCGAGGGCCCGTCGCATTGGTTCGGCACGTTGAAGTACCTGACCATCTGGGGCTACTTCACGTCTGAGATCGGGGTGGTCCGCGAGCTCGGACAATGGCCATCGCCGGGTCGATATGACGGTTGCGCGCCGTATTCGCCACGATCGCGAA
>JAYWEJ010000260.1:0-3267 GCA_043779345.1 Acidimicrobiia bacterium
CGCCCGCCTTCATGATGTCGAGCACCATCTTGCCGCTGCCGCCGCGCGGATCGCCGCCGCCGCCGGCCTGCGAGGGCGCCGGCTGCGCCGCGACCTGGCGCTGGATCCACTGCGGATACAGCTGGAAGCGCGGATCCTGCTTCAGCGCCGGGTGCTTCTCGAACAGCTCGCGCGAGCCGCCGCCGGAGATCATCGGGCAGAAAATGCGCTGGCTCTTGCCGAACAACTGCACGACGTCTTCATACGCGGTCTGCAGCGTCGCCTGCTTCGGCGAGTAGCCGCGGCGGCTGGTCGCCGCCGTATGTTCGGTGTTGTCGACGCCGACCATCGACGCCGGGAAGATCTCGTGGGTGGCGACCGGGATGCCGATGCTGTGCGCGAACTCCACCATGCGCTTCTGCTGGAGATCGGGCAGGCGCACGTAGCTCTTGATCAGATCGTGCTCGAGCACTTTGGCGCGCTGCAGCTCCATCTCGAACTGGCTGATGTTCGAGATCGCGATGCCCATCTTGTAGTAGACGCGGTTCCACTCCATCAGGTAGCCGGTGCCGTAGACGCGCGGACCGGGCCGCACGCCGGCTTCGTTGGCCTCGCGGTCTTCGACGGCTTCGTACGGCGTGTTGCCCGGGCTGCGCACGGTGGTGACGCCGAATGCGAGCCAGGCGCGCCCTTGAGCGGCGCCGTAATCCTTCTGCAGGTGTGAATGGAACTCGGTGAGCCCCGGCATCACCGTCAGGTTCGAGGCGTCGACGACTTCCGCCTTGAGGTGATTCGCCGCCGCATGCGGCACCACCGAGGTGATCTTGTTGCCGGTCACGATCACGTCGACGTTCGATCGCATGGTCGGCGACTTCATGTCGAGGAGCTTGCCGGCGTGGACGACGACGCGCGTCTTTGGAACCGCGGGCGTCCACGTCAGCGTGAAGGGCACGGTCCTGGTTTCGCCGCTCTCGATGTCGACGATGCGCAGCTGATCCAGTGACTGATAGAGAATATGTCGCGAGTCGCCCTGCCAGCTGGGGGCGTGCGCGCTTTCCGAGGTGATGCGGCGCGGCGGCCCGAGCGGCTCGCCGGTCGCCGCGACCGGCCACACCGACAACACGCCTTCGTAGATCGCCGCCATCTTGGTGCCGTCCGGCGACCACACCGGACCGCCACCGCCGCGCGAGTCGATCGACAGCATCGGGATCGGCGCGTACCACTTCACGTCGCCGCCGCTCGCCGAGATCGTCTGCACCTGGTTGGTGCCTTCGCGGAAGCGCACGGTCATCGGCGCAATGCCGGCCAGCGCGATGCGCCGGCCATCAGGCGCCCACGTCGGCGTGCCCGGCTGCGGCAGCGAGTCGTGGATCTTGGTGATGCGGCCGCTCCCGAGGTCGAGGATCGACATTTCGGCGACGCGCCACATCCCGTCGACGTTGAAGAAGACGAGGCGCCGGCCGTCAGGGGAGAACGACGCGCCCTGCGGCTGGGTGGTAATGTCGGTCACCTTGCGGCTGACACCGCTCTTCATGTCGCGGATCCACAACTGCAGATGCGGGCTCTCGCGATCCGACGAATACACGAGGGAGCCGCCGTCAGGCGACCAGGAGGGATCGGTGTCGAGCGCGGCGTCCTTGGTGATGTTGACGGCAGCGCCGCCGTTCACCGGCATCACGTAAATGTCGCCAACGGCCGCGAACGCGATCTGCGTGCCGTCAGGGGAAATCACCGGCCGCACGATGCCGAGGGCCTTTCGCGGCGTCGTGGTCGTGAAATCGCGAACGCGGCGCGTGTAGACGGGGTGAATCACCGGCATCGTCGCCGTGAAGTCGACGGTCTGCATCGGCAGGCCTGCCACCGACCGCCGGCGAATCTTGCCGTCGGACACGTAGAGGTACTCGGCCTTCGAGACCCACGAAGCGCGGAACGCAAACACGTTCTCGGGGCCGGTGACGGACTTGCCGTCGACCTCGTAGCGCGTCTGCTGATTGGCGGTGACGTGATACAGGAGCTGACCGCCAGGTCCCCAGGACGGCGCATCAAGGCGGGCGCCCTTGACGGAGCGGACGCGGCGGTCGCCCAGCGATCGCACGTTCATCGCCCAGATCGACTCGTAGTTGTCCCTCGACGTGGCGTAGGCAATCTCGCTGTCGTCGGGCGACCAGGCCGGCATGAAGTCTTCGCTGTCGCCCTTGGTGATCTGCCTGAGCTCGCCGTTGCGCACATCGAGCGTCCAGATGTTGTAGTCGCTGCCGAGCGCCGCGCCGCGATCCGAGGAGAAGGCGATGCGCGTGCCGTCGTGAGAATAGATCGGCTCGCGATCGTCGAAGGTGCCCCAGGTCAATTTGCGCTGATTCGAGCCGTCGGGATTGATCGCCCAAATGTCGTAGCCGCCGTCGCGATAGGCGAAGAACACGATGGTGCGTCCGTCCGGCGACCAGCGCGGCTGCCGCGCGTCGTTGAAGACGTCGGTGACGCGCGTCATCACGCCGCCGGCGGCCGGCATCGTCCAGATACTGCCCTGCATGTCGGCCGCCAGCGTGCGGCCGTCGGGCGAGATCGCCACCGACATCGAGGTGCCCTCGCGCACGGTGACATCGATTGCGGCTGGCTGGACCGGAGCGGCGGGCCGGCGCACCGGCGCGGGCTTCGGCTGAGAACCCTGCTGCGCGGTGAGACCGGTAACCATCAGGAGAATCGCAATCGAGGCGAGGTGGCGCGTCATGCGGCGAATACTACAGTCTTGCGGGCTTGCGGGCTACGGGCTTGCGGGAACTCCTGCGACCATTGCCGCTCGTTCCCGGCAACCGACGACGGGGGCGAGGCCGGCGACGCCGACCGCGCGATCGATCGCCGGGAGAATCAGATCCAATTCGGGCCCTTCGTGCGCACCCGTCAGGATGACGCGGATAGGGTGGAACAGGTTCTTGCCCTTCAGCCCAGTCCGTTCCTTCACTCGATTCGCAATGGCGCGGAATGTGTCCTTATCGGTCATGCGGGGCGCCGCCGCAAGCTCCTCGGCCAGCGCGGTCGCAAGACGCGCATCCACGGGCTCGGCCAGCGGCTCGAACCGGAATACCGTGTCGAGGCGATCGGCGAGCTGCGGCAATCGATCGACCGACTGCGCCATGCCAGGAAGCACGTGCTCGAGCCACTCGCTCGTGGCGACGGACAGCGCGTCGACGATCTGTCCGCGTGCGCGTAAGTGCGGCTCGGCGAGCGCCGCCAGCCGATCGGGCGTGCACAGTTTCAGATAATGGCGATTCACCCACGCGAGCTTGTCTT
>JAYWEJ010000261.1:0-3247 GCA_043779345.1 Acidimicrobiia bacterium
CCGGTTCCGGCCGTTGATGCGGAGCAGGCGCTCAGGATCGCGCGGGCATTCGTCAGCGGCGTCAACGCCGTTCACTACGACGAGAAACTGACCGACGCCGATCAGTGGTCGTTCGGCGTTCGCGGCCGCATGCCGCTCCACCGCATCGCCGTCGAGGACCAGGCGGGCACGCATGTGTACGTCACCGAGAACGGTGGCGAGGTCGTGCTGAAGACGACGGCATCGGGCCGGTTCTGGGGATGGACCGGCGCTGTGCTGCACTGGTGGTATTTCACTCCGCTCCGCCGCAACGCGGCGCTCTGGAACGAAGTCATCGTCTGGTTGTCGATTGCCGGCACCATCCTGTGCATCGTCGGCATGGCCTGGGGGCTGTGGCGCATCTCGCCGATTCGAGGCTACCGGCTTCGCGATCATCGTCAGTGGTCGCCGTATGCGGGATGGATGCGGTGGCACCACTACGCCGGCTTGATCTTCGGCATCGTCACGACGACGTGGATCTTCAGCGGGCTGCTGTCGATGGATCCATGGGATTGGCATCCGAGTACGGCGCCGACGCCCGATCAGCGAGCGCGTGTCGCCGGCGGACCGCTCGCCGTCGCCGATCTGTCGGTCGAGAAGGTTCGAAAGGCGCTCGACGCGTTTGCGCCCGATCATCCGAAGGAGATCGAGATCACGCGCTTTCGTGGTCACTACTACGCCGTGGCGACCGCAGGCATCGTGGCGCTCGATGCACCCCAGTTCGGCGCACTCGATCAACTGGCGCCCGACCTGGTCGTCGGCGCCGCCAACGTGGCGATGGCGGGCGTGCCGATTGAGGGCGTCAGCTGGCTCGACGACTACGATGCGTACTATTACGATCGCGATCGCGCGCTGTCATTGCCGGTGCTGCGAGTGCGCTATGCCGATGCGCAGCAGACCTGGCTGTATTTCGATCCGAAGCACGGCACGATCGCCCGCAAGGAAGAGCGGCTGACGCGCCTGAACCGCTGGCTATATCACGGCTTTCACAGCCTCGACTTTCCGTTTCTCTATTACCAGCGTCCGCTCTGGGACATCGTCGTGATCGTGCTGAGCATCGGCGGCTTGGTGTTGAGCGCGACGACGCTGCGCGCGTCGTGGCGCCGTCTCAAGAGACACGTCAATCGCTGGTAATCGGCGGATCGTCGTCCGCGGATGGTCGTCGGTGGCTTACTTCGCGGTTGCGATCCTGAAGGGGTAGAACCGCGTCAACCCGCCGGAAGACAGGATCAGGAAGAAGTACGACTTGTCGCCGCCTTCGGGCACGCCCACGGCCTTGCGAAGCTCGGCGATCTTGGCAGGACTCTCGAGATCGACGGAGCGTGCCAGGACCGTCGAGACCGCGACCGGCCTGATCACGATCGGCAGCAGCCGGCGCTCCGCTCGCTCCGACACAAACAACTCTTCGGATGCGACCAGCACGCCCTTCGGGTCCCAACCGGTGAGCCCGCATCGAAAATGGCTGACGTCTGGAACGGTCGGGATGTCCTTGGCCGATCCGGACGTGATGCGCAGGATGCCGGTACTCATGAACTCGGCGTAGGTCTTCAGCGGAATCTGCTCGGTCGACGTAAAGAGCACAATCGGCGCGGCCTGCTGCGCGACCGCCGCCGGCGCGGCCAGCATCACGATCGCGACGACGGCCGCGGCGATCACGCTACTGAGCCGGCGGTTGTGGTGTTTGTCCATAGCCTGGCCGGTAGTGCCTGTGGCAGGTCGTGCACGATTCCATCAACTGATCGCTCAGCGCCGAGATCGCCTCGACGTTCTTGGCCTTCGCGGCTTTCACCGCCGCGGCGCCGGCGTCGAGCATCAACTTCGAATCGTCCATCCACTGCTTCTGATCGCGGGCGCGCCCGGGCATCATCAACAGGTTCGCCGATTCGGCGAGCATCAACGCCTGGCCTTCGAGCGCGATCCATTCCGAGTCGGTCTTGGGCGTGCGCGATTCGATGTAGAAGAGCGCATCGGATGTCGGGTAGATGATTTTCACCATCAAATCGCTCATCGAGCCGACGTTGCGAGTCGGCGGGCGATCCGATGCGGCCTGCGCCAGCGAGGCGGCGAGGGCGATCGAGAGCGCGACGAACTTCATTTCGCCGAGTCTAGCAGAATGGGTAGAATCCGCGTCGGAGGCTCTGAATGAGACGGTCGCTGTTATTGCTCGTCGTTGCAATCGTCGGCGCGGGGATGATCGAGCTCGGTGCGCCCGCCTTCGCGCGTGGCGCTACGGCGGGCAAGCAGGCGCCGGCGCCGGCCGCGCAGCCGGCCGCTGCGGTTGAGCTCAAGCCCAACGACTACAAGGACGACAAGTCGTGGCTGTGCCGCCCGGGCCGGAAGGGCGACGCGTGCGACGTCGATCTGACGACGACCATCGTCGCCGCCGACGGCACGCTGACGCGCGAGACCTTTGCCGCGGATCCAAAGGCGCCGATCGACTGCTTTTACGTGTATCCGACCGTGTCGACCGACCGATCGCCGAACAGCGACATGACCGCGGACCCCGCGGAGATGAACGTCGTCCTCCAGCAG
This sequence comes from Acidimicrobiia bacterium, assembly GCA_043779345.1. GTDB lineage: Bacteria > Acidobacteriota > Vicinamibacteria > Vicinamibacterales > UBA2999 > 12-FULL-67-14b. Next base: position 2,551 of record JAYWEJ010000261.1, read on the forward strand.
TTCGCGCGCTTCGGCTCGAAGTGCCGCACGTTCGCACCGTTGTATCGTCAGATGACGCTAATGGGGCTTCAGCAACTGCTGGCCAAGGGGTTGACCGCGATCCCCTTCGACACCGGCGTGCAGTACGACGATGTGCGCGATGCGTGGCAGCACTACCTGAAGAACGACAACCAGGGCCGCGGCGTCGTGCTGGTCGGGCACTCACAGGGCTCGTACATTCTCGAGGCGCTGATTGCCAGGGAGATCGACGGCAAGCCGGTTCAGAAACAGCTTGTCGGCGCGTACATCCTCGGCGCGACATTCCTGACGCCAAAAGGCAAGGACGCCGGCGCGCAGTTCAAGCAGATTCCACTGTGCCGCAAGCCAGGACAAATCGGCTGCGTGGTGAACTTCTCGGCGTTCCGATCGACGGTGACGCCTCCGGGCAACACGCTATTCGGCGCCACCACCGACCCCGCCCTGTCAGGTTCCTGCACCAATCCGGTCACGCTCGGCGCCGGCGCCGCGCCGCTGCGCGCGTATCTGTCGGCCACCGGCCGGATGATCGCGATGGGCGGCGGAGCGCCGAAACCGTGGGCCACCGACAAGACCGTCGACACCCCGTTCGTCAGCGTGCCCGGCCTGCTGACCGCCGAGTGCAAATCGAACGAGTTCGCGACGTATCTCGAGATCAAGGTGAACGGCGACCCAGCTGACG
>JAYWEJ010000262.1:0-3239 GCA_043779345.1 Acidimicrobiia bacterium
TCGACCAGCGCGCGGAGGCCGGCGACGTTGGTCGGATCGATCGACATGATTCTGCGCGCGGTCGCTTCCGCCGCCGTGGCGTCGCCCGAGGATCGCTCGGCGGTCGAAAGCATGTAGAGCACGCGAGTATCGTTCGGGCTCGTCTTCAGGAGATCGGCGAGGACCTGTCGCGCCTTGGCGCCGCCGCCGTCAACGTTGAGCAACGCGGCGGCATAGCGGACCTGCAAGTCGCGGCTCGGCTGGCGCGAGCCGCCGATCGCCTCTTCATACGCCGCGGCCGAGTCCTCCCACTTGCCCTGCCGCTCGTAGAACTGTGCAAGCTGTGCGTAGTAGCGCGGATCGATCGCGGCGGCCTGCGCGAGCGACTGCTCCGCCTCGGGGAGCTTGCCCTGCTGGATCTGTGCTTCGTACAAGAGCAGGAGCGGCTGCGGCGACCACGGCGCCTGCGCCGCGACCCTCTCGAGAATCGGCACCGCCAGGTCGGCCTTGCCGGCGCGCAGGTGCAGGCGGCCGAGCGTCATCTGCAGATTCGGGTTGGTCGCCATCAGCGGCGTGTTCTGGATCGCGCTGAGGTGTTCGATCGCGGCATCGCGCGTCGACACCGGTGTGTGTCCCGGCGGAGGCGGCGCGCCACCGTCGGCCCACGTCGAGAAGACGGTGCCGAGGATGTTGTGCGCCTCGACGTTGCCCTTGTCGATCGTCAGCGCCTGTTGGGCCGCTGCCACCGCGTCGGTAGGACGGTTCTGCCTGAAGTAATAACCCGCGATCTCGGCCGGAATCTCCGCGGCTTCGGGGTCGAGCTTGCGCGCGCGCTCGAGCGAGGCGAGCGCGCCGGGCAGGTCACCGGCCGATTCCATGCGCCGCGCCATCATGAACTCGAATTGCGCTTGCGCCTTCGGATTCTCCTGAGCGGACGCCACGGTTTGGGCCAATGCCGGGCCGGCCGTGACCACCACAATGAGAGCGGCGCGGGCGAAGATCATCCTTGGATCATAAGCTAAGATTCACGGATGCCAGTCGATGCTGAATTGCTCGAGATCCTCGCCTGCCCGGCGTGCAAGACGCCGGTCACGCTGGTGAAAGACGGGAAGGCGCTCAAGTGCGGATCCTGTCACCGCGTCTATCCGATCAAGGATGACATCCCGGTGATGCTGATCGACGAAGCCACCATCGAGAAGTAGAGCGCGCCCTGAAGATCCTGCTGATCCGCCTGCGGCTGATCGGCGACGTGGTCTTCACCACGCCGGCGATCGGCGCCATCCGGCGCCGGTTTCCCGGCGCCCGCATCACCTATCTGGTCGAAGCGGCGGCCGCACCGGTGGTCGGTCACCATCCGGCCATCAACGAGGTCATCGTGCTCGAGCGCCCGCGCGGCCTGGCGCGGCTCGGCTACGACGCCGTGCTGGCGCGGCGTCTGCGCGCGCAGCGGTTCGACGTGGCGATCGATTTCCACGGCGGGCCGCGCAGCGGATTCCTGGCCTGGGCGACGCGGGCGCCACGACGCATCGGCTACGACCTGCCCGGCCGCGGCTGGTGTTACACGACCAGGATCCCGTGGACCCGATCATTGGTGCCGCCGCGTCATTCGGTACTCAATCAGTGGGCGCTGCTCGAACCGCTCGGCATCGAGCCGCCGGATCGCGCGCGCGATGCGGTCACGATGCCGCTCGATCTGGATGCGGCGCGTCGCGTCGATGAGCGCCTCGAGGCGGGCGGCGTCGATCGTTCCGCGCGCGTGATCGTGCTGCACGTCAGCGCGGGAAATCCGTTTCGGCGCTGGCCCGCCGCGTCGTTCGCCGCCGTCGCGGCCACGCTCGCGGCCGTGGATCCGTCGCGGCGCATCATCGTCACATCCGGTCCTTCCGAGAGCGCCGCCGCCGAATCCGTCGCCACGGCGGCGCGCACCATCGCCGGCGCCGCCGCCCCGCGCATCGTCCGCACCGGTGAGTTCGACCTGGCGGAGCTGCGCGCGCTCGTCGATCGCGCGGCCCTCTACATCGGCGGCGACAGCGGACCGCTCCACATCGCGGCGACGACCCGGACGCCGATCGTCGCGCTGTTCGGTCCGACTTTGCCGGAGCGATCGATGCCGTGGCGCGATCCCACGATTGGCGCGATCGCGGTCGATGCCGGCGAGCTGCCGTGCCGCCCCTGCCACCAGCGCCACTGCGTCCCCGGCGACTTTCGCTGTCTGACCGCAATTTCGCCTACGATGGTGGTCACGGCTGCCGAGCAGCTTCTCAAATGACGACGGTTCCACTGACAGCGGGCGTGCCGCCACGCGACCGACTCGAATCGATCGGCCTGTGGTCGCTCGTCGGGATCGTCGCGGCCATGCAGCTGTCGATCGCGGCCGCGCAGATCCTGCTGGCGGTCGCGGCGCTGTCGTGGCTGGTGTCGCACATCTCGAGAGGCGAGCGGCTCGAAGCGCCGCCGTTCTTCTGGCCGCTGGTAGTCTATGCCGCGCTGACGCTGGCGTCGGCGGGGTTCTCGATCGATCCGGAAGTCAGCTTCACCGATTGCAAGCAACTGGTGCTGCTGATGCTGGTGCCGATCACCTACGATCTGGCGCGCGGCGCCCGCGCCAATTCGGTACTGAGCATCGTCCTGACCATCGGCGCGGCCAGCGCGTTCTACGGCATCGTGCAGTACGCGGTCTTCAACTTCGACAGCCTCGGCCGGCGGCCGCAGGGCACGCTGTCGCACTGGATGACCTACTCGGGCACGCTGATGCTCGTCATCTGCGCGGCGACGGCGCGTCTGCTCTACGGTTCGTCGGGACGGCTGTGGGCGGCGTTCATCATGCCGGCCCTGCTGGTCGCGCTGAGCCTGACGTTGACGCGCGGCGCGTGGGTCGGCGTCGCCGTCGGCGTGGCGCTGCTGCTCCTCAGCAAGGACTTCCGGCTCCTCGCATTGATCCCGATCATGATCGTGGTCGGCCTGCTGCTGGCGCCGCCGGCGCTGGTCGAACGCGCGATGTCGATGTTCGATCGCAAGGACCTCACCAGCCGCGATCGCGTCGCGATGCTCGAGGCCGGCGTCGCGATGGTCAGGGACTACCCGCTGATGGGCGTCGGTCCCAGCCAGATCGAACGCGTCTACCCTCGTTACCGGGTCTCCGATGCCGTCAAGCCGACCAATCCGCACCTGCACAACGTGCCGATGCAGATCGCGGCCGAACGCGGGCTGCTGGCGCTCGGCGCGTGGCTGTGGTTTGTCGTGTCGGTGTTCGTCGGGCT
>JAYWEJ010000263.1:0-7612 GCA_043779345.1 Acidimicrobiia bacterium
CTGGTCGAGCGCCATCGCGCGCTTCGAGTAGTTCGCATGGTTCTCGCCGTCGGGCGGCTTGCTGCTGTCGCCATACCCGCGCAGGTCCGGCACGATCACCGTGTAGTCCTTCGCCAGCTCCACGGCGATCAGCCGCATCGACACGTGCGTCTGCGGCGCGCCGTGCATCAGCAGCAGCGGCGGGCCCGAGCCCGCGTGCACGAGATTGATCTCGGCACCGGACGTCGTCACACGCTTCGACGAGAAGCCCGGAAAAAATCGAAGGGTCCGCCCCTGCCCTTCCATAGCCTGTCTCGCCGAAGCTCGTAAGAGCGAAGGCGGAGGCGAAGTCGGACCGAGTGGCAGCCCAGCCGCGAAGGTGGCTAGCTTGAGCATGTCTCGTCTGGTCGGTTTCATGCGTTGCATCCTAAGGAGAAACTGGTGCGGAGTCGAGGCGGGCCTTAAAGTCGTGAAACGCCGGCGTCGGCCCGTGCCATTCGAGCTGGTCCACGGAATCAAACACCGGGATGTCGGTCCGCAGCGTCGCGAGATCGCGGAACAGCATTGCCAGCTCACGATCTTTTTCGAGCGTGATCGACAGCGCGCCCGGCCGCGCGCAGTTGACGCCCCACGAGCGCCAGTCTGCCGGGATATTTTCGATATGGCCGAACTTCGCGAGCACCGCCGCCGCCGACTTGGCGCCCCATCCCAGCAGGCCCGGGTAGCCGTCCGACGAGTCGCCGACCAGCGCGAGGTAATCGGGAATCGACGCGGGCGGCACGCCGAACTTCACGATCACGCCGGCCTCGTCGCGAATCGAACGGCGCAGGCGATCCTCCTGCACGATGCGCGTGCCGCTGACGCACTGCGACAGATCCTTGTCGGGCGTGCAGATCCGCACCTGCGTCACCCGCGGATCCGCCGCCGCCTTCACCGCCGCCGCGGCCAGCGCATCGTCCGCCTCGTACTCGACCATCGGCCACACCACCAGGCCGAACGCGGTCAGCACATCTTCGAGCAGGTGGAACTGCGACAGCAGATCCGGCTCGATGCCGTCGCCGGTCTTGTAGCCGGGCCACATCTCGTTGCGAAACGACTCGATCACGTGATCGGTGGCGACGCCGACGTGGGTCGCGACCCGGCTGTTCAACATGCCGCGGATCGAGCCGAGCACGCCGCGCACCGCCGCCACTTCGACGCCGCTCTTGTCCTGCGCCTTGGGCACCGCGTAGTAGTGGCGGAACAACTCGAAGGTCCCGTCGATGAGATGAATGATCAAAGGGGAACATAATGTAGCAGGATCTATTGATGAAGTTGGCGATTGTGCTCCTGTCGGCGGCAATCGCCGCGTGCAGTTCCAGCACGCCGCCTGCGGCGCCGGCGGCGGCGCCATCGGCCACCACCTCGGAGGTCACCGGCATCGTCCCGAAGAACGCGATCGTCACGCTCCTGCCCGCCGCCGGCGAACCGCCGATGCCGGCCGGGCCCGCGGTGATGGATCAGATCTCGAAGCAGTTCATTCCGCGACTGCTGCTGGCGCGCGTCGGCCAGCCGGTTGAGTTCCGCAACAGCGAGGACATGCCGCACAACGTCAGCGTCCTCAGGCGCGAAAGCGGCAGAGAAGTCTTCAATGTCGGCACCGAGCCGAACCAGAAATACGTGCACGCGTTCGACCGCGTCGGCGAGTTCGACGTGACCTGCGACATTCACGAAGGCATGGACGCGACCGTGATCGTCGCGCGCGGGCCGCTGACGACGACCGCCGAAGACGATGGGCGGTTTTCGATAGCAAATGTGGCGTTTGGGTCCTACAGAGTCAGCGTGACCTTCAGCGGCCAAACGGTTGAGCAGCCGCTCGAAGTGAGCGGCGCGCGCACCGAGATCAAGGTCCCGCGCTAGCTCCCTCCCGGCGTAGTTTTTGCACTTCATCATTCGATGCCCTCCCCGAAAACGGCAGGGCTGGGAGACCCATGATGAGGTTCACCAATTCGATCCGCTCGGTCGTGCTCGTGGTTGCGCTGGTGGCGTGCACTTATGCCCCTCAAGCGCAGCCGCACCCCGGCGGCACCGCCGACATCGCCGAGCTGTGGCAGGAGCCTGCGGATCTTCTCGAGCGCGATCTGTTGAACGGACCAGGTGGCGCCGCGCTGGCGCCTCCGGCTGACGGTTCCTATCAGTTCGTCGCGTTCAAGACGACCGGCACCAATCCCGGCTACGACGTGAAGGACGCCAAGGGCCGCAGGTGGAGCGTGAAGCTCGGCGTCGAGGCGCAATCGGAAGTGACCGCCTCGCGAATTCTCTGGGCGATGGGTTATCCACAGGCCGCGACCTATTACCTGCCTTCGTTCACCCTCACCGGCACCGACGCCGGCGTCAAGACCACCGCGCGCTTCCGCACCGATCTCGATCAATGGCGCGCCACCGGCGAGTGGTCGTGGTACGAAAACCCGTTCGTCAACACGCAGCCGTTCCGCGGCCTGGTCGTCGCGCAGCTGGTGCTGAACAACTGGGACATGAAGACCCCCAACAACCGGATCTACGAAGCCACCGATCCGGCGGCGACGCCGCGGCGGCAGTTCATGGTCCGGGACGTCGGCTCCTCGCTCGGCCACTCGAAGCAGTTCCGCCTGTTCGCGATGCTCGGCACGCGCGGCATGCAGGGCAGCAAGAACGACGTCGAGGGCTTCGAGCAACAGCGCTTCATCGAAACAGTCGAGGGCGACAACGTCGACTTCGATTATCGCGGGATGAACCATGCGCTGGTGGACACGGTCAAGGTGCCCGACGTCATCTGGGCCTGCGAGCAGCTCGCCAAGATTCCCGACGGCCACTGGCAGGCGGCGTTCAAGGCCGGCGCGTATCCGCAGGCCGATGCTGATCGCTACATCGCCAAGATCAAGGCCAAGATCGCGCAGGGGCTGGCGCTGAGGAACGCGGCTACGCGTTAGCGGCCGGGCGCTGCAGCTTCAGCAGCGTGACCAGGTCGCGGTGCGCGAGCACGACGTCGGGACATTCCTGCAACGCGGCGTGATACCGCAACGCGTACGGCGAGCCCGCTTCGGGTGCCACCAGTTCCCGGGCGGCCGCCACCAGCGGACCCGTTTCGGTTGGCTCGGCTTTCGACAGCTTCGTGTCCAGCGATTCGTCGATTCTCACGATCAGCCCCGACATCGAACGCAGCCACTGGAACTCGGGATCGTTGAACATCACGTTCAGCAGCTGCGTCGTCTGCAGGCGGCCGTGGGTGCGCTCGTATTCGGCGCGCTGCCAGTCGATCAGTGTCTTGTGGAGCTGCAGGAGCCGGTGACGAAGCTCGACCAGCAGTGCGCGATCCGACTCGTTCATCCGATCACGATCGTAACGCAGGTTACGCTTCGATCAGGTGTCCGGCCCGCGCGCTCCAGCGGCCCGCCTGAGGCTTCACGGCTTGACGAACATCTTCTCGTCGAGCGTGACGTTGTTCTCGACCTTGGTGAACGTCATCGAGATGCTCTGCATCGCGTTGGTGAGTCGCAACTTGAACGGCACCTTGACGCCGTCGACGTCGCGGTAGTCGCTGAGATCCACCATCTGTTCCATCTTCCCCATCTGCGGCACTTCGGCCGTGATGACGCTCCGCGCCGGCACGAAGGTCTCGGCGTCGACGTAGGTCTTGATCGGCGATCCGGCAGCGGGCTCGAACGTCAGCACGAACATGTCGCGGCCGCCGACCTGCTCTTTCGCACCAAGCTTCACGCTCGTGCCCATCGCCTTGTAATTCAAGAAGGGGTTCGGGAACGACTGCGCTTTCATGTTGTCCAGCTGGTTGCCGGTGATGTCGCGGTTGCCCTGCATGGAGTCCATCGCGTATCCGGTGGTGCCGTCAAATCGCTGATCGACCAGCAACTGCCCGGCGCCGAACTGCGACAGGTCGGCCTTGATGACCGTGCGCTGCTTGTTCGGGGCCGCCGCGTACATCTCGACGGTGCCGGCGATGTCGCCGGCCGGCGTGCCAATCGACAGCTCGCCGGTCGTGACGCGGGTCTTGATCTTCTCGTGCGCCGCGCGCCCGCCCATCGCAGTGATGCTTTTCTCGATGACTTCGTCGGCGGTCTGTGCGGACGCGGTGGCGGCCCAAGCCAGGGTAAGAACGGCGAGGGACAGGCGGACGATAGGCTTTGTCATGCCCCGATTATGCACCGAGTGCAGTCCTGGAAGATGTCGCGGCGCCGCTCGTTGACGTGGCCGCAACGTTCGCGTAGCGTACGGACGCTTGAAAGCGAATCGCCTTGAATCGGAGACGACCATGATCAGAACACTTGTCACCGCAGTCGCCAGCGTTGCCTTTCTGACGGCGCTGATCTCGGCGCAAACACCGCAGCGCCCGCCCGATCCGCGCTCGATGGGCGGCGGCGATTGCCGCGACAATCCCTACAACTGCGCCGACGCGCCGAATCCGCTGCCGGCGCCGAACACCGTCTGGATCGAAGAGATGACGTGGATGGATGTCCGCGATTCTCTCAAGGCCGGCAATGCCACGGCGATTATCCCGACCGGCGGCATCGAGCCGAATGGCCCGTGGCTCGTCACCGGCAAGCACAACTACGTGCTGCGGACCAATTGCGATGCGATTGCGCGCAAACTCGGGAACGCGCTATGCGCGCCGATCGTCGAGTTCGTGCCGGAAGGCCGCATCGATCCGCCCGGCGGGCACATGCGCAGCGCCGGGACCATCAGCCTGCGCCAGGAAACCTTCGAAGCCCTGCTCACCGACGTGGCGCACAGCCTGAAGATGCACGGCTTCAAGAACATCATCATGATTGGCGATAGCGGCGGCAACCAGGCCGGCCAGAAGGCGGTGGCCGACAAGCTCACGGCCCAATTCGCCGGCAGCGCGTTTGTCGCCACCATTCCCGGTTACTACACGGCGCCGCCCGGAACGCCCAACGTGCTGCGAACGCTCGGTGTCGTCAAGGACGGCATGCCCGACGACGGGTTGCACGACAGTCCCGGAATCACGCTGAACATGCTGCTGACGGACCCGAGCTCGGTGCGCTGGGAAGCGCGCGTGAAGGCCAGCAAGGCGACCATCAACGGCGTCGATATCTCGAACTTGAATCGCTCGCGCGAATGGGCCCGCGCCATTGTCGATGCCCGCGCCAACCGAACCGTCACATTGATCAAACAGGCGATCGCCGAGAAGAAGTCCAGCTAACCAATTGCGTCTTCATTTGACTTCCGAATGGAACGCGCGGCTCCATGAACCTGCGCTTCATCGAAGCCTTCGTCTGGGTTGCGCGACTTCGCAGCTTTACAGGCGCTGCGGAGAAGCTCTACACGACGCAACCGAGGATCCACACAGTAGCGATGCCGAGCTCCTGAGTCGCCTTCCCATCCTGACGTTCCTCCGCGACTCGCTGGTCTACCGGGATGTCGTGGCGAAGCTCGGGCCTTACTGTGTCGCGCGCATCAATCCGATCTCCTCGATTGCCGCGATGGTGTCGCTGGCGCGGATCGGCTACGGGCTGGCAACGCTGCCACGTGCGGCCATCGCGCCGGCGCTCGATTCCGGCGAGCTCGTTGCCCTCGAAGGAGTGCCGGAACTGGCACCGTTGCCGGTTGTTGCGTGCAGGCGTAGACGATCCGAGTCATCGCTGGTGGCGGCCGTTGTCGACCTCGCAGTCGAAGCCGCACAGGCGTACTCGAGCGGCAGTCGCCCACACTGTTTCTCGTGGCCGACAATCAGAACATAACCCTGAGCTTGCCCCGAAAGCTGTTGAAACAGGCGAAGCGCGTCGCCGCTGATCGTGACACGTCGGTGTCGGCCTTGATGACTGAGTCGCTCGGCCGATTGGCGAACGAGGATCGTCGCTACTCTTCTGCCCGAAAGCGGGCCTTGGCGGCGCTGCGATCGGCCCGCTCCCTGGGCACCCAGGGACGCCGCGGTTGGTCGCGCGACGAGCTGCATGAACGCTGATCTGCAACGAGAGTTCGTTGACGCGAACGTCCTCGTCTACGCCTTCGATTCATCGGCGGCACGGAAGCAGCAAGCCGCTCAGCAGTTGCTCGAGCGATTGTGGGAAAGCAATACCGGCTGCGTCAGCGTTCAAGTGCTGCAGGAATTCTTCGTCACGATCACGAAGAAGGTCCCCAGGCCGCTGCCCGTTGACGACGCCAAGGCGCGCATCCGTGAATTCGCGGCTTGGACGGTCTTCACCCCCTCCGCCGACGACATCGTGGCTGCCATCGATTTGCAGACCGAAGCAAAGATTGGATTCTGGGACGCGATGATCGTGCTCGCCGCGGCGGAATCCGAATGCGACGTGTTATGGACGGAAGATCTGAACGATTTGCAGTTGCTCCGAGGCGTGCGCATACGGAACCCGTTGACCGGTGAACTGTGATTGTTAGGTAGCAGGCGAAGTTGATGAAAGGCGACGGCGCGGCGAATGGCCGAGTCGAATCGGCCTACGAATTCGCCAGACGACATCTTGAGTGAGGTGTCCGGTCCGCCTCAGAGCGATTCAGAAGAACGGCTGGTAGCGAGGCTTCCAGAGCCGATCGTACGTCAATCCGATGCGCACCAGCGCGCTGGCGCCAATCTTGTTGGTGATCGCGACCTTCCCGCGAAACAGGTAGATGTCGCTGGCGACCGACAGCGACAGCTCGTCGACGAGCGGGATGAGCAGCTCGTGGATGGTGCGGTAGGTCATGCCGAGATCGCTCAGGTCGTCGGTGCGTGTTGGCAAGAAATAGCTGAACGTGTTGTCCCAGCGATACGTGACCTGGCCGAAGCGCGCCATCGGGCGGCGAAAATTGGCGGTGGCTTCGACGCCGACTTCAACACTGTCGTAGGCGATGTCTCTCTCGAGCGTCAGCCCGGCCTCGAGAGTCGTCCAGCGTTGCAGCGGGGCCAGCGAGATGCCGCTCATCATCCGCATCAAATCCTGCCGCCGGTTCATCGTGCCGGTGAAGGGATTGGTCGTCTGCGTGAACTCCGAGTCGAAGGTCGCGCGCAGAAACGGCTGCGGCTGCCACTCCGCCTCCGCGCGACGCTTCCGGCGGAGCGTAAAATCCACCTTGAAGTCGTCAGCCGTCTCGGCGACCGACGTGCGGCCCGTCCGGATACTCGTCAGGCTGGTGCGCGAGAAGGCGGCGCTCACGGTCGTGTCGATACCCAGCTGCCGCCGATCCTGACTCAGCGCGAAGCGGCCGGTAACGCCGATCACCTGGCTGTTGGGGGCCACCACGCGGCTCTCGGGAACCGCGCCGAACCGCTCGGTGTTGACCGAGCGGTTGAACGAGCTAAACACCGTCGGCCGATCGAAGCTGAAGGTGAAGAGCGGTTCGAACGGCGGATCGACGTCCAGCATCGCGGCAAGCGTTCTCAGATAGCGCTCGGAGTCGACGTCGCGGCGCATGCGCGTGAGCTCGGACAGCACAAAATCGCGCAGCGGCATCGGCTTCGCGGCGGCGTCGCGCGCCAGGGCGCCGCTGGCATTCACGTGGAACGCGCGTGCGACGCGGCGGGCCCGATCGAAGGCCGCGGCGCGAGCCCCCTCGATCAGCAGGTCGGTGGTGGCGACGCGGTAGAACGTCTGATCCAGGATGCGACGGCCGTGAACGGTCCACCGCCGGCGATCGATGCCGGCGG
>JAYWEJ010000264.1:0-17788 GCA_043779345.1 Acidimicrobiia bacterium
TGCGGCTGTACGGCAGCTCGTCGAGCTTCTGCTGATCCCAGTTGACCGCGATCTTCGACGATTCGAGGTCGATGGTCGGCGACTGGCTGGTGACCGTGATGCTCTCCTGCAGCGTCGCCACTTCGAGCTTGCCGTTGATCGTCACCGTGTTGCCGGCGCTGAGCAAGACACTCTCGATGTTGAGCTGCGTAAACCCGGTGAGGACAAACGTCACCGTGTAGGTGCCGCCGGGCAGTAGCGTGAAGCGGTAGACGCCCTGGTCGTCGGTGACCGCGGTTCGCGCGCCGCCGATCAGGTTCGAGCTCGCAATTGATACGGTCACGCCCGGCAGTGCGCCGCTACTCGCGTCAATCGCGCGGCCCGTGATCGTGCCGGTCTGAGTCTGCGCCAACGCCGGCAAAGCGAAGGCGACCAGGAGGGAGGCAGTCAGCGCGCCCACACACCACGTCTTCAAAGTCATTTCAAGAACCCCTTTCACACGGATTGATGACGGCCGGGAAGCCGCTCCGTATTACTGGGCGGGATATTACTTTACGTTTGTCACGGGAGGGCGCTCATTCATCACCAAAAAGCGGGAGCTGGGCCTTATTTGCGCGTTTTGGACGGTCATCGAACACGGTGCGGCCATTCAGGGACTTTGAAATCGAGTGTTCGTGGGCCATCACCGCGTCGAAGTCGGCCGCCGGAGAATACTTCTTTTCGACCACCCGCACGAACTTCTCGAGGCGCTTCATGCCGTCAATCTTGTCGGTATCGCCCAGCCTTGCGGCATCCAGGCTGCGGCGCAGCACGCCGATTGATTCGTCGTAGGTCTTGAGCGGCACCGGAAACGGCTGGCGGTCCTTGCCGCCGAGCGCGAACGAGAAGCGCGCCGGATCGGCGAAGCGCGTCGGCGTGCCGTGGATGACTTCGGCGATCATCGCGAGCGTCTGCAGCGTGCGCGGACCGACGTTCTCGAGCAGCAGCAACGACGCGAAGTCACGCAGCCGCCGATCGTGCGAGACCGCGAGCACGGCGCCGAGCCGCGTCAAATCGACGTTCCTGGCGCGGACGTCGTGATGGCTCGGCATCCGCATCTTCATGACTTCGGTCAGCGTGCGCTGCGGACTGTCGTTGGCGACTGCCAGCAGCGCGCCCTGCGCAGGCCTGGCGCGCTCGTCGACGAGGTTCTGGATCAAGCCTGGCGCGCCGGAGCCTTCGGCGCAGGCGGCTTCCCCGACGATGCCGGTGTGGGGTTCGCAGGTGAAGTCCTTGACCGTGGCCGAGTGCCAGTGGTAGCGGCGCGCCAGCCGCGTGCCTGCGTTCATCCCCTGCTGCACGATCGCCCACTCGCCGTTCTTCGCGAGGATGAAGCCATGCAGGTAGATCTGGAAACCGTCGACGATCGCGTTGTTGTCGACCTTCGCGGCAAGACGGCTGGTGCGCACCAGCGCGTCGCCGTCGAGGCCGGTCTGGTCGGCAATCAGCCGCAATTCCGCGGGAGTGTTTCGTGAATGCCTGCCGCGGCCGCCGCAGATGTAGATGCCGAGCTCGTGGGAGCGCGGATTCAACCCGCGCTTGAGCGCGCCCAGTACCGACGTGGTGATGCCGGAGGAATGCCAGTCCATCCCCATCACGCTGCCGAGGGCCTGGAACCAGAATGGATCGCTGAGCCTGCTGAGGAGCGCGGACGACCCGTAGTGATGCACCACGCTTTCTGAGATCGCGGTGCCGAGCGTGGTCATGCGCGTCGCCAGCCACTGCGGCACACGCCCGCCGTGCAGTGGAAGATCAGCGACGCCGGAACGCTTCATAAAGACATTTTAAGACCTCAAGGCCTCAAGACCTTAAGACCTTAAGACCTTAAGACCTAACGAGTCAGTGAACGCTCCGTCGATCCCGAGTAGTTGATGAACACCGTCTTGATCTCGGTGAAGAAGTTCAAGCCTTCTTCCGCCATCTCGCGCTCGCCGACGCCGGTCGACTTGGTGCCGCCGAACGGCAGCTGCGCTTCTCCACCGACGGTCGGCTCGTTGACGTGCACCATGCCGGTTTCGACTTCCTCGACGAATCTCATCACCGACGTGATATCCGACGTGAAGATCGACGTCGTCAAACCGTACTCGACCCCGTTGGCGAACTTCAGCGCCTCGTCGAGTGACGATGCCGTGGCCACCGAGAGCACGGGCCCGAATATTTCTTCCTTGAAGATGCGCATCGACGGCGAGACACCGTCGAAGATGGTCGGTTCGATGAAGAAACCCTTGCTGAACGCCTCGGGACGGCTGCCGCCGGTGAGCAGCTTCGCGCCCTCGCCTTTGCCGACGCTGATGTAGTCCATCACCGTTTTCCACTGGCGCTCGTCGACCGACGGCCCCATGTCCGAGGCGGCATCGAGCCCCGGGCCGAGGCGGATCTTCTCAGCGGCAGCGACCAGCCGATCGACCAGCGCCTTCTTGATGTCAGGGTGCGCGATCACCCGCGAGGTCGCCGTGCAGCGCTGGCCGGTCGATCCGAACGCGCCGCCGTGAATGGCGATGGCGGCCTTGTCGAGATCGGCGTCTGGCATCACGATGACGGCGTTCTTGCCGCCCATCTCGCAGGTGACCTTCGCGCCGCGCCGGGCCGCTTTGACGTAGAGCTCGCCGCCGATCTTGTTCGAGCCAGTGAACGAAATGGCGCGCAGCTCCGGCGCGTGCACCATGGCTTCGCCGACCTCGGCACCGGAGCCGACCAGCATGTTGAACACGCCAGGCGGCAGGCCCGCCTCGTCGTAGATCTCGGCCAGCAGCGCCGACGTCGCTGGCGTCAGCTCGGCGGGCTTGAAGACGACGCAGTTGCCGGCGACGATTGCCGGCGCGCTCTTCCACACCGGAATCGCCCACGGGAAATTCCACGGCGCGATCAGGCCGACGACGCCGAGCGGCTGGCGGATGGTGTACGTGAACGTGTCGCGCGACTCCGACGGCAGCGTCTTGCCGTGCATGCGGAAGCCTTCGCCCGCGTAGTACTCGAGCAGCGAGATGCCCTTGAGCACTTCGCCTTTCGCCTCTTTCAGGATCTTGCCTTCCTCGCGCGTCAGCGTCCGGGCGATCTCATCGACGCGGCGGCGGGAAATATCGGCGGCGCGCCACAACACGCGGCCGCGTTCCGGGCCGGGTGTCTTCTTCCACGCCGGCCACGCCGCCACGGCGGCATCGATCGCCAGGCGCACGTCGGCCGCGGTCGCGAGCGGATACTCGGCGATCACGTCGCCGGTGTCGGCGGGATTGATGTTCCTGCTGATCTTCTTGGACGACGGTTGATACCACTTGCCGTTGACGTACGAGCCGGTGTTCATGAAGGAATCTTATCCCGCCGCATGAGCGCCAGGTAGCTCACGGCGCTTAATGCAAAGGTGACGAACCAGGCGTAGGTATAGAGGTGATCGAAGAATGTGGGATTCGGAACGACGCCGCCCGGCGTCATTGCTGCTCTTACGAACCCCGGCACAACCGGCAGGATCGAGACGACCAGCGCGATCATCGCCATCGGGTTGACGCCGTTGCGGTAGGTATAGGCGCCGTTGACCTTGAACAAGTCTGGCAGCGACAGCTCCCGCCGTCGCAGCAGCCAGTAATCGGCGATCAGCACGCCGCCGATGGCGCCCATCAGGCTCGAATAGCCGATCAGCCACGTGAAGATGTACGCCGACGCGTCGGCGTAGAGCTTCCACGGCATCATCAGGATGCCGAACGCGGCCGTGATCAATCCGCCGGTGACGTAGCTAATCCTCCTTGGCGAAAGGCTCGAGAAATCGTTCGCCGGCGACACCACGTTGGCGGCCATGTTGGTGGTGATCTGGGCGGCGAGAATCACGAGGGCGCCGAAGATCACGACGAACGGGCTGCCGATGCGCGCGATCAGCACGACCGGATCCCAAATCGCTTCTCCGAAGATGACGATGGTCGCGCTCGTCACGGCGACGCCGAGAAACGCGAACGCCGTCATGGTCGCCGGCAGTCCCAATGCCTGCCCGAGCGCTTGTGAGCGCTGCGACTGCGCGTAGCGGGTGAAGTCGGGGATGTTGAGGCTCAGCGTCGCCCAGTAGCCGACGTTCGCCGTCAGCGCCGCCGGGAACAACGTCCAGAACGGCGTGCTGCCCTGCTGCAGCTTCGGCGCTTCGGAGAGGATGCGCGTCAGGCCGCCGCCGTTGGCGATCGCCCACCACAGCAGCAGCGCGCCGCCGCCCAGCAGCAGCGGCGCCGACCAGGCCTCGAGCCACTTGATGCCCTCGAGGCCGCGAATGATGATCGCGACCTGCGCGAGCCAGAAGATCGCGAACGAGATCCAGATCGATGCGGGCACGCTCGCCCATCCCGGCCAGGCCGCCGTCAGCAACGCCTGCAGCGCGAGCGCGCCGATCCACGTCTGGATGCCGAACCATCCGCACGCCACGATCGCGCGCAGGATCGCCGGCACGTTCGCGCCCCTGACGCCGAAGGCGGCGCGGCACAACACCGGGAACGACACGCCGTACTTCGTGCCGGCATGCGCATTCAGGATCATGGGAATCAGCACGATCGCGTTGCCGAGCAGGATCGTGACGAGCGCCTGCCGCCACGTCATGCCCTGCTGCATCAACCCCGACGCGAGCGTGTAGGTGGTGATCACCACGCTCATGCCGATCCAGAGCGCGGCGATGTGATAGGTGGACCAGGTCCGGCTCGCAATCGTCGTCGGAGCGAGATCCGGATTCCAGAGCGGGCTTGCCGAAACGTCTTCGGTTAATTCAACGAAGTCCCGATTGATGGCCTGATGGCCCGATGGCCTGATGGCCTGGCTCAACTCGCATACCCCTCGGCGTCGTGGCCGCCGTGGTATTCCTTTCCTTCAGGCCGCCTGATCTTCGAGTGCACGACGACGTTGCCGCGGCGCATGCCGCGGAAGTCGTCGATCGACTGGTAGCCGCGCTTCTCCATGAACTGCTGCATGCCGTCGATCAGGTTTTTGATCACCGTTGGACCGATCGCGCGATCCAGCATCGCCGCGGTGCAGACCTGCACCGTGCCGCAGCCGAGCAGCATGTAGTTGAGCGCGTGGGCGAACGTGCTGACGCCGCCGATCCCCGAGAAAGCCCGATCGGGGAACGCATTCGTCAGCTGTGACATCTTCGCCAGCGACTGCGGAAGAATCGCGGGCCCGCCCAGCCCGCCGCTCGAGACCAGGCCGTCGACGTTCATTTCGAAGTCGAGCGTCTCCGGATCGATCAGCGGCAGCGAGGGAAATGTATTCGAGGACACAATTGCGTCCGCGCCGCCGGTGAACGCGGCGCTGGCTTCTTCGACGATCTCGGTCGTGGACGGCGTCAGCTTCGCCCACACCGGCACTTTCGCGACTTCCTTCACGACCTCGGTGACGATCGAGACCTGCTCCTGATCCTTGCCGAGGTTCGAGCCCATGTCCTTGCGGTCCATGTGCGGGCACGACAGGTTCAGCTCGAATGCATCCGCGCCGGCGTCCTGGCAGGCCTTGGCGAGATCCTGCCAGTGCGCGAGTTCTTTGTCGCTGCCCGAGCCCGCCATGATCGACGCGATCAGCATCCGATCCGGATACGCCTTCTTGATGCCGGCGATTTTCGGGATCCACCAGTCGAGCGGCTTGTCCGAGATCAGCTCCCAGTTCCACGACGAGTGCAGCGCGGTCTCGGGCCGCTTCTGCATCGACAGCTGGCCGTCAAGCGTGGACCGCAGGAACTTGGTCTTGGGACCGGCCACGTTCGTCACCGGGTGCATGCCGATCGTCTTGGTGACGACACCACCCCACCCGGCCTCGAACGCCCGCATGATGTTGCTGTCGGACTCGGTCGGCGGCGCCGACGAGAGCAGGAATGGGTTGGTGAACTTGAGCCCCGTGAACGTGACCGAGATGTCCGGCTTCATGGGCCGGATTATAGGCAAAACAGAACCGATGCCCATGCAATTTGGGGTCAGGTGCTGATTCTTCGCGTTATGCGCTGCCGGTGCCAGTGCCAATCCAAAAAAAGGACAACTGTCCCCTTTGTGGCGATGTGTAAAAAAGCAGGACCTGACCCCAAATTGCGTATATTTGGCCGGACATGAGCATTCTCATCAAGAACGGAACGATCGTGACGGCAACTGATCAATATGTCGGCGACGTCCTCGTCGAAGGCGAGAAGATCACTGTCATCGGCTCGTCCCTGACGATGCACGCCGACAAGGTGATCGACGCCAAGGGCAAATACGTTCTGCCCGGCGGCATCGACGTGCATACCCACATGGACATGCCGTTCGGCGGCACCACCTCGGCGGACGACTTCGAGTCCGGCACCATCGCCGCCGCCTTCGGCGGCACCACCACCATCGTCGACTTCGCCATCCAATACCGAGGCGAGACGCTCCACCACGCGATGGAGACGTGGATGAAGAAGGCCGAGGGCAAGGCCGCAATCGACTACGGCTTCCACATGATCATCACCGAGCTCACCGATCAGGCCGAGATCGAGATGGACGCGATGGTCAAGCAGGGCATCACGTCGTTCAAGCTGTTCATGGCGTATCCCGGCGTGTTCATGCTGGACGATGCCAGCATCTTTCGCGCGATGCGGCGCACCGGCAAGAACGGCGGCACCATCTGCATGCACGCCGAGAACGGCGGCGTCATCGACGTGCTCGTCAAGGAAGCGCTCGCGAATGGACAGACCGCGCCGAAGTATCACGCGCTGACGCGCCCGGCGCGCGCGGAGGCCGAAGCCACGCATCGCGCCATCGCGCTCGCCGAGATCGCGGACGTTCCGGTCTACATCGTCCACCTCTCCGCCTCCGAAGCGCTCGAGATGGTGACCGAAGCGCGCGATCGCGGATTGCCGGCGTTCGCCGAAACGTGCCCGCAGTACCTGTTCCTGTCGTACGACAACTACGAGGAACCTGGCTTCGAGGGATCAAAGTACGTGATGAGCCCGCCGCTCCGTCACAAGTCGACGCAGGATCGCCTGTGGCGCGGACTCGCCTTCAACGATCTCCAGGCGATCGCCACCGACCACTGCCCGTTCTGCATGAAGGAGAAGCACCTCGGCGACGGCGACTTCTCGAAGATCCCGAACGGCGCGCCCGGCGTCGAAACGCGCATGAGCCTGGTTTACGACGGCGGCGTGAGAACCGGCAAGATCTCGATAAACCGTTTCGTCGAGCTGACCTCGACCTCACCCGCAAAGATCTTCGGCATGTTCCCGAAGAAGGGCACGATCGCGCCTGGCTCCGACGCCGACATCGTCATTTTCGATCCGGAAAAGAAGACGACGCTGTCGGCGAAGACGCATCACATGAAGGTGGATTACAACCCGTATGAAGGACGGCAGGTGACGGGCGTGACCGAGACCGTCCTGTCGCGCGGCAAGGTGATCATCGAGGGCGGGAAGTTCACGGGGAAGGCCGGCGCGGGATCGTTCCTGAAACGCGATCCCCGTTTCATGTAGAGGCGGGTCTTCAGACCGGCCTTGCAGGGCTGAGCGTCCTTACGCCGCCGGCGTATTCCATCCACCGACATCTGCGACGAGACGATTCGCTTCCTGCGGTCCCCAGCTTCCCGGTGTGTACTCGTGAAGCGCCGCCGGCTTCGCATTGATCAGCGGCTCGACAATCGCCCACGCGTTCTCGACGACATCCTGCCGGGCAAACAGCGTGGCGTCGCCTTCCATCGCGTCGCCGAGCAGGCGCTCGTAGGCGTCCATGTCGTCGCCGGTATCGTGGCGCACCACCGAGAGCTCGACGGGCTTGCCTTCCAGCCGCTCGCCCGGAGCCTTGATCAGCGCGCCGACGGCGATCGCCACTTGCGGGCCGAGGCGAAAGCGCACGTAGTTGCCGTGCCGCTGCGCGATTCCCGGGAACACGACGGCCGGCGCCGGCTTCAACTCAACGCTCACTTCCGTGACGGTCCTGGCGAGCGACTTGCCGGCGCGCACGAAGAACGGGACGCCCTGCCATCGCCACGAGTCCACCTGCAGGCGCAACGCCGCGTAGGTCGGCACCTGCGAGTCCGCGGCGACGCCGGCCTCCGATCGATAGCCGCGGAACTGGCCGAGCACGAGATCGCCGGGATCCATCGGCCTGACCGTCCGCAACACCTTCGCCTGCTCGTCGCGAATCGCCTCGGCGCCGATGCTCGAGGGCGGCTCCATCGCCAGCAGGCTGAGCACCTGGAACAGGTGATTCTGAATGACGTCGCGGATCACGCCGGTCTCTTCGTAGAACTTGCCGCGGCCCTCGACGCCGAACGCTTCCGCCATCGTGATCTGCACGTTCTCGACGAACTGACGGTTCCACAGCGGCTCGAGCAGCGCGTTCGCGAAGCGGAAGAACAGGATGTTCTGCACCGCCTCCTTGCCGAGGTAGTGATCGATGCGGAAGATCTGCGGCTCGTCCAGATGCTCGTGCAGCGTCGCGTTCAGCTCGCGCGCCGACGTCAGGTCGCGGCCGAACGGCTTCTCGACGATGATGCGCGAGCCGGCCAGGCAATCGGCAACGGCCAGGTGTTTGACGACGACCGCAAACATGCTTGGCGGAATGGCGAGATAGTGCAGCGGACGGGTCGCCGATCCGAGCGAGGTCTTGAGCTGTGCAAACGACCGCGGATCGTTGTAGTCAGCGTCAACGTAACGGAGCAACGACGCCAGCTTCGCAAACGCCGCGTCGTCCAGCTCGCCGTGCGCCGTGATGCTCTCGCGCGCGCGCTCGATCACCTGCTCGCGCGTCCAGTTCGAACGCGCGAACCCGACGACCGGCACGTCGAGCTTGCCGCGCCTGGCCATCGCATGCAGGGCGGGGAAGATCTTCTTGTAGGCCAGGTCGCCGGTGATGCCGAAAAAGACCAGCGCGTCGCTGCGGCCGCCGTCGGTCACTTCTTCTCCTGGTGACCGCCGAAGCCGTGGCGCATGGCCGACAACACCTTGTTCTGAAAGTCGTCGTGGTTGCGCGAGGCAAACCGCTCGAACAGCGCTGCGCTGAGCACGTGCGCGGGCACCCCTTCGTCGATCGCCGCTTGCATCGTCCAGCGGCCCTCGCCGGAGTCCGCGACCGTGCCGGCAAATCCGTTGAGCCGCGGATCTGCGGCCAGCGCCGATGCCGTGAGATCGAGCAGCCACGACTGGATCACGCTGCCGCGCCGCCACAACTCGGTGATGTCGGCGAGATCGAAATCGTATTGATAGTGGGCGGGGTGCCGCAGCGGCGTGGTTTCGGCGTCCTCTTGTGCTTGCGATCTTCCGATATTCGCGCGGCTCAGGATGTTGAGGCCCTCGGCGTATGCGGCCATCAATCCGTACTCGATGCCGTTATGGATCATCTTGACGAAGTGACCGGCGCCTGATGGCCCGCAGTGCAGGTAGCCCTGATCGGCCGTTGACGATCGCGACTCGCGGCCGCTCGTCGCGGGCAGCGAGCCGCGTCCCGGCGCAAGTGCCTGGAGCACCGGCTCGATCTGGTTCACGGCGCTGGTGTCGCCGCCGATCATCAGGCAGTAGCCGCGCTCGAGCCCCCACACGCCGCCGGAGGTGCCAATGTCGAGATAGTGAACGCCGCCAGCGGCGAGCTCCTTCGACCGCGCGATCGCGTCCTGATAATTCGAGTTGCCGCCGTCGATGATGATGTCGCCGCGAGACACCAGCGGGCCGAGCGACGCAATCACATCGTCGACGACCGCGGCCGGCACCATCAGCCAGATCGCACGCGGGGTCTGTAACTGCTTGATGAAATCGCCGAGGGACGCGGCGTTGACGGCGCCTTCACGCTCGAGTGCGGCGCGGGCTTCGGGAGAGCGGTCGTGAACGACCGCTGTGTGCCCGGCGCGGATGAGGCGCTTGACCATGTTGGCGCCCATCCGGCCGAGGCCGATCATGCCGATCTGCATCAGACCAGCATATGCCGTGTTCTACTGAAGCACGACCGCAGTGCCGCTGACCGTGACCATCAGCATGCTGCCGTTGCCGCCGACGGTCTCGTAATCGATATCGATCGCCACCACAGCATTGGCGCCCATCTCGGACGCCGCGGTTTTGATCTCGTCCATGGCCAGGTCCCGCGCCCGCCTGAGCTCGCGCTCGTAGGTGGCGGAGCGGCCGCCGACGATGTCGCGGATGCCCGCAAACACATCCTTGAAGATATTCGCGCCCATAATCGCTTCGCCGGTCACCACCCCTTTGTAGCTGGTGATCTTCTTGCCTTCAATGCTCGGGGTGGTCGTGACGGTTATTGCTGCTGACATGTCGTGAGCCTCCGTCAGCAAGAGACGGGATCGCTCCCTGCAGGGTTTCATCGCAAATAACGAAGAATAAAGAACGAATAACGAAATAAACGTTTGTTCTTCGTTCTTCGTTCTTTGTCATTCGCTTCTGAGCGCCGTGACCGGCTCGACGCGCGAAGCGCGCGCGGCGGCCCGGGAACGGCAGGGGATCGAGCAGCACCGCGTTCACGACCGTGAACAGCGCCGTGGTGGCGCCAATGCCCAGCGCCAGCGTCAGGATCGCGGTGACGGCGAAACCCGGCGCGCGCAGCAGCAGACGGAAGCCCAGTCGGAGGTCGCGGAGGAAATCCATCATGGCCGGTTGGACGGTGCGCATAGGATAAGCGTTGGTGGCCGATCCCCGTGGTCTTGCGCTGGTCCTGAGTGGTGGCGGTGCGCGTGCGGCGTACCAGGTCGGCGTCTTGCGCTACCTCGCCCGCGAATTTCCCAACGACGTTCCCGACATCCTCACCGGCGTTTCGGCCGGCGGCATCAACGCCGCGTTCCTCGCGGCGCGTCAGGAGCCCTACCCGGAGAAGATCGAGCAGCTGGCGGAGATGTGGATGGACCTCCACATCAACCAGGTCTTCAGCGTCGGTCTCCGCGACCTGGCCTGGCGCAGCGTGCGCTGGGCCGGCCGGCTGGCGTCCGGTGGCAAGTCGCCGCTGCCGCATGCGAAGAGCCTGGTGGACACGACGCCGTTGCGGGAGGTGCTCGAACGCGAGCTGCGCGCCGGCAGGGGGCCGATCCAGGGAATTCAAACCAGCCTCTGGAACGGCTGGCTGCGCGCGTTCGCGCTGACCGGATCGAGCTACACGACCGGCCAGTCCATCACCTGGGTGCAGACGCGCGAAGACGATGTGATGCCGTCATGGGAGCGGCCGGCGCGCAAGAGCCACTGCTGTCCGCTGCGGATCGATCACGTGATGGCATCCGCGGCGCTGCCGTTCTTCTTTCCCGCGATTGAAGTGGACGGGGCGTGGTACGGCGACGGCGGCATCCGGCTGTTGGCGCCGCTCTCGCCGGCGATCCATCTCGGCGCGAAGAAGATCATGGCGGTCACGACGCGCTACGCGCGCACGCGGGAGGAGGCGGACCGCCCGATGATCACCGGCTATCCCCCGCCCGCGCAGGTCGCCGGCGTGTTGTTCAACGCCATCTTCCTCGACCAGCTCGACGGTGATGCGCTGCAGCTGCGGACCGTCAACGAGCTGATCAAGCAGATGCCCGACGAGACTCGGCAGGGACTGCGGCCGATCGATCTGCTGGTGGTGCGGCCGTCGGAAGATCTCGGACGCCTGGCGAACGCCTACGAAGCGGAATTGCCGAAGGGATTCAGGTTCCTGACGCGCGGCCTCGGCACGCGCGAGACGCGCTCGAACGACATGCTCAGCCTGGTGATGTTCCAGCCGGACTACGTCAAGCGGCTGGTCGAGCTCGGCGAGCAGGACGCGGAGCGCCGCCGCGCCGACTTCACCGCCTTCCTCGCTCAGTAATCCGTGTCTATTCGCCTCGCAACGCGTTGATCGGATCGATGCGCAGCGTGCGCAGCGCCGGCACCAGGCTCGCGATGAACGCGGTCGCGATCATCACGCCCGCCGTCGCCGCGAACGACACGATGTCGAGCGGTTGCACCGAGTAGAGCTGCGTCTCGACGAATCGCCCGAGCATCGCGGCCGCGACACCACCGGCCACGACACCGATCATCGCGAGCATCAGGCCCTGGCCGACGACGAGGCCCATCAACTGTCCGCGATTGGCGCCGAGCGCGGCGCGCACGCCGATCTCGCGCGTGCGCTGGCCGACCCAGTACGCGAGCAGCCCGTAGATGCCGATGATCGCCAGCGTCAACGCGGTGCCGGCGAACACGCCGGTCAGCCAGGTCAGGAAGCGGCTCGCCGCGAGCTGCTGATCGACCAGCTCGCCAAGCGGCTGCGGCGTGAACACCGCGACGCCGGCGTCCTGCCGCCGCATCACGTCGGCCGCCGGCTTGATCAGCAGCGACGGATCGCCGCCCGCCTTGAGCAACACCGCGAAGCCGCGCGAGCGCTCGTTGAACGGCAGGAAGATGTCCGGATCGCGCGTCGGATTGACCGGGATGCCGCGCAGGTTCGCGTCCTGCAGCACGCCGACGATCGTCCACCACGGATTCTTGTTCTCGCTCGTCAGATCGCCGCTCTTGATGCGGCGGCCGATCGCGCTCTGGCCCGGCCAGAACCGCTGCGCCATTGCCATCGTCACCATCACGTTGGTGGCGTTGGCGCCGAGATCGGTGGGCCCGAAGACCCGGCCGTCGACCAGCCGCAGGCCGATGGTTTCGACATACCCGGGCGACACGCGATGCAGAAACGCCCGCGGCCGATTCGTCGCATCCACCTCGCCCATGCCCTCAGCTGAATAGAAGATCGCGCCCTGGCCGCCGAGCGGAATTGACGATGCGAGCGCGGCGTGCGTGACGCCGGGAAGTCCGCGCAGATCTTCCAGCAGCGCCAGCGCCGGCGCACCCGCATCGACACTTCCACCGGCGGAGCCCTGAGCGAGCGGAACGGCGCCACCGGCGCCGCTCCGCGAGTCGATGGGCAGCTGGACGCGCATGCTGAGGACGCCGGCGGGATCGAATCCGGGATCGAACTTCGCGAGCGCCGCGAAGCTGCGGCCAAACAGTGCCGCGCCGACGAGCAGCGTCACCGTCACCGCGATCTGCACCGCGACGATCGCCTGCAGCGTGCGGCCGCTGGCGCCGCCGCGCGCTTCGATGGCGCCTTCGCGCAAGTCCTGCGCGAGCGAGTGCTTGCCCATCGATCGCAGCGGCGACAGGCCGATCACCACGGTGATCAGCACGGCAATGCCGGCCACGAACCCGAGCGTGCGCCAATCAAGATCCGGCGCCGCGAAACTGGGCAATTGAACGGGGCTGAGCGCAAGCAGCGCATCACCGGCCCACATCGACAGCAGCACGCCGGCGGCGCCGCCGAGCGCCACGACCCACGCGCTCTCGGACAGCATCAGCCGAACCAGGCGGCGCTCATCGGCGCCGATGGCGCGGCGCAGCGAGAATTCACGGCGGCGCGATTCGGTGCGCGCGAGTAGCAGGCTGGCGACGCTGGCGCACGCGATCACGAGCACGAATGCCACGGCGCCGAACAGCAGCGAGATCGCCGGCCGGATCGTTCCGAACACTTCATTCGCCAGCGGCGACACTTCGACGCCGCGCTTTTCATTGGTCTCGGGATACGCCTGCGCGAGCTGCTGCGCGACGTTGGTGACGTCGGCCTGCGCCTGCGTGAGCGACACGCCTGGCGCAATCCGCGCCAGCGCCGGGAAGCCGCGGGCGCCGCGCGCCGCGCGCGCCGGCGGCGGCACCGACGCGATCATCGAGACCCACACCTCGCTCGTGTCGGAGCGCCCCTTGAACGTCACCGGCGCGATGCCGACGATCGTGAAGACCTGGTTGTTCAGCCGAATCGACTTGCCGATCGCGTCCGGCGCCCGGCCATAGGCGCGGCTCCAGAGATCGTCGCCGATCACGGCGACCAGCGGCGCGTCGGGCGCATCGTCCGCCGACGTCAGCGCGCGGCCAAGCGCCGGCTCGACGCCGAGCACACCGAAATATTCTCCGGCCACCGTTTCACCGGTGATGCGTTCGGGCGCGCCGCTGCCATACATGATGAAGCCGTTGCCGCTCCACGCCGAGAAGGCGTCGAACGACGTGCTCTTCGCTTTCCAATCCAGGTAATCCGGAATCGAGGTGCCGCGGCGCTCGACGACCTGCCGCTCGACGTTGCCCCACAACTCGACGAGGCGATCCGAGTCGGGATACGGCAACGGCCGCAACGCCACCGCGTTCAGCAATCCGAACATCGTCGTGGTGGCGCCGATGCCCAGGGCCAGCGCGAGCATGGCGCCGAGCGTCGTCGTCGGGCTCTTCCACAACGCGCGCCACGCGAACCGGAGGTCACTGATCATGCGCATCAATAGAGCAAGCCGCGTACCCGCGATTTCAGGCCGGTTTCTTGAAAGGTGTGATGAGAGGTGTTCGGAACTGGCACGAGCCTGTCTCGCCGAAGCGCGAAGCGCGAAGGCGAGCGCGCTGCTCCTCGTCGGCCTTCATCGCCTGTGTGCCGCCGGCGCTGCGCGCGATGCGCGTCGATCCGGTTGAGGGGTTACGAGCGGAATAAGCCGCCCTGACTACTTCTTTGCGGCGGGCTCGAACCTGTAAACCAGGTAGCTGATCGGTCCGTCCAACTGGCTGAAGCTGTGCGGCGTGCCGGCGGGGACGATGATGATGTCGCCCGGCTTGACGCGGCGCGACTCGCCGCCGATGCGCGCGCCCGTCTGGCTCATCCCGGCGTTGTACTTCGTCAGATCCATCGGCTTCGCGCCGCCAAGCTGTCCACCGGTTACGAAGGTGCCGCTGCCCGAGGTGATGTAGTAGGTCTCGGTGACGTAGTCGTGGATCAGCGCGCTCGCCTCCGGCTTGACGCGATGCAGCATCGCGACCGACGCCTTGCCGCCGAGCACATCGCTCGCCTTGATCGGCTGATCGACGACGTTCTTCGCGATCTGTTCCTTGAGGACCGCTTCATGATCTTCTTTGGTGATGAAGGTCGCCGGAACCTGGGCCTGATCAGTAAGAAGGGTCAGCAGAAGCGCGAAGAGTGTCGCCATGGGCGCTCACTCTATCAGGGATTAGAATCGCGCGATGCGCAGCCTCATCGCCGCCGCCCTCCTCCTCGCTCTCACCGCGCCGGCGCTCGCCCAGGATGATGCGAGGCGCCCCGCGGCCGCGCGTAAGGACGGCCCGTGGTTTGGCGTCACGCTGCCGCCGAAGGCCGGCGTTTCACCGGCGGTCAAGGTCGGAGCGCGCCCGCCGCGGCCTGCTACGGCAGGCGTCGCCGATCCGGAATTCAACGGCGCCGCGATCAAGGCCGACGTCGAAACCATTGTCGGATTCGCTCGCGCGGCCGCCTTGAGCAAGGAAATCGGCATCGGCCAGATGTGGGGACGCATTGCCGGCTTTCCGTCCAGCGACAAGACCGTGGTCTGGGCGCTCGATCAGTTCCGGAAAGCCGGCATCACCGACGTCAGGACGCAGTCGATCGCGCAGGACCAGAAGTCCTCGTTGTGGCTGCCCCTGTCGTGGAAGGTGACGCTGCTGGGTGATCCGGCATTCGGCGCCGGCTCAAATGACATCGTCCTCGAGTCCGCGCTGCCGGTCGGGCCGTCGGCGATTCAGGGCGGCACCATGACCGCACCGCTGATTTATGTCGGCGCCGCCAGCCCCGCCGTGCTGCAGCACATCGACGTCAAGGGCAAGATCGCCGTGCAGCTGATCGTGCCGCAGGGCCACCTGCTGTTCGAGCGCGGCGCGGTGGATTCGCGATCGGAAGAGCTGATCAAGCGTGGCGCCGTTGGCGTGTTTAATCTCGTCCGCCTGCCTGGCAACGAGCTGTCGCGCGATTTCACCGACTGCGGTAATCCCTGCTTCAACATCGGCGGACGCGACGGCCTGTTCCTCGAGTCGATCCTCGATCGCGCGGCGCAGGCCGGTGTGCAGGACAAGGTGCGGGTCCGGATCGATCTCCAGACGCAGACCTTCCGAAATCTGACAGCGAACAACGGCCTCGGCGTGATTCGCGGCGCTTCGGATGAAGTGATCGTGCTCAACGCGCACGTTGACGGCTGGTTCGATGGCGCCGGCGACAATGGCGACGGCCTCGCGGTGCTGATCGCGTTGGCGCGGCACTTCGCAAAGCCCGCCAACAAACCGCAGCGGACGATTGCGTTCGTGGCGAGCGCGGGTCATCACACGCCGGGCATCAACGGGCCGCGCAGTTTCGTCGCCGCGAATCCGGAGCTCGCGAAGAAGGCGGTGATGTTCGTCAACATCGAACACGTCGCGCAGCGCAATTTCTCGGCGGCGAGAACGACCGCGGCCGATGGCTATCGCGAAGCGGTCGCGGATTCCGGCGAGGCGCCGATCGCCGTCGGCGTCACGAATAATTCGCCGTTCCTGCAGGAGCTGATCGACGGCGGGCCCGCCAGGTTCGGCGTCAACTTCATTTCGGAACGATCGACGTTTCAAAGCGGCGAGACCGGCGGCTGGGCGTCGCTTAACGTCGCGAAGGTGAGCGTGATGCAGGCGCCGCCGCTGTATCATACGACCGGCGAAGTCCTCGACGTGATCTCGACGCCAGGGCTTGAACGGATCGCCCGGTTTCTAGCATTCTTAGTGTCCGCGGCCGATAAAGCGCCGCGCGAAAGGATCAATCCGTGAAACGCATGTCCGTCCTGGGTATTTTGATCGCCGCCGGCGCGCTGACAGTCGCCGTTGCGGCGCAGCAGCAGCCGCCACCTCCTCAACCGTCGGTCGACAACCTGACCGTCGAGAAAGTGAAAGACAACCTGTTCGTCATCCGCGGCGCCGGCAGCGGTGGCAACGTCGCCGTCTTCGTGACCGCGAAGGGAGTGACGCTCGTCGACTCGAAGAATCCCGGCTGGGGCCAGCCGCTGCTCGACAAGGTCAAAACTCTGACCGACAAGCCGGTAACGATGGTCATCAACACGCACCTGCATTTCGACCACGTCAGCGGCAACGTCAGCATGCCGGCGGCCACCGAAATCGTCGCGCACGCCTACACCGCGAAGAACATCGCCACGCCGGGCACGCTCGCGGGCACGACCACCCCGCCGCCAAACGTGTTCAAGGAGAACCCCGGCAAGGGCATACCCAAGCGCACCTTCACCGACAAGCTGACGATCGGCTCGGGCGCCGATCGCATTGACCTCTACCACTTCGGCCGGGCGCACACCGGCGGCGACGCGTTCGTCGCATTCCCGGCGCACCGCATCATGCACGTCGGCGACACCTACCCGAGCAATGGCCTGCCGATCATGGACCGCAGCAACGGCGGCTCCGGCCTCGAATACGCCAACACCATTCGCAAGGCGGTGAAGGGCGTCCCAAACATCGACAGCATCATCAACGGCCACACACCCGCCAACACCACGCCCGCCGACATGCTGCGGTTCGCGGACTTCGTGTCGGACTTCGTCGCCTACGTGCAGGCGGGCAAGAAGGCGGGTAGGAGCGTCGAACAACTGGCGAAGGAATGGACCACGCCGGCGAAGTACACAGGCTTTGCCAACCCGCCGGCGATCGAGCGCCTCACGTCGTACGTGACCCTGATCTTCGAAGAAACGAAATAAGGGCCAATGGGCCGAAAGGCTAATAGGCCAGAGGCTTTCTTCGCCTATTGGCCTATTGGCCTATTGGCCTATTGGCCTATTGGCCTATTGGCCTACCTGAATTGCGCCATCAGCTTCTGCAGGGCATCGTTGCCCGGGCAGAGCTGATCGTGCGGCAGGTTGTAGAGCGGCCCGGCAACCGTCTCGTTCTGATCGTGCACGTCCTTCGAGTCCGGCGATAGGTACAACAGGCCGGTCATCACCTCGCCCTTGCGCTGGTGATCGCGGATCGCGGCGTAGGCGGCGTCGCGATTGGTCGCGTCGTAATCCTCGGCGACCTTGTGGA
>JAYWEJ010000265.1:0-3202 GCA_043779345.1 Acidimicrobiia bacterium
GAAGATGGCCGACCACTACAGCCACATGGCCGGCACGGACAAGAAAAAGCCGTTGGAGCGCGTCGCCCGTCACATGGAGCGCGCCCTGAGCAATGCGGGACGCACCCTTGGGGGTGGCCCAAAAGTGACTCCAGAAGTGACTCCAGAATCTCGGAAAATTGGAGGCGCCGCCCGGATTTGAACCGGGGATGGAGGTTTTGCAGACCTCTGCCTTACCACTTGGCGACGGCGCCGATTGAGGAAGTTGTGATTCTAGCGTGGGACCGATTCGGGCCTGCCATGAGCGAAACTTCGTTTCGCTCATGGCGGAACGAAGTTGAGTCGAATGGAGCGGGAAACGGGATTCGAACCCGCGACTTCGACCTTGGCAAGGTCGCACTCTACCACTGAGTTATTCCCGCTCGCTGTGAACATCTTACTGTAACAGATAGACCCGAAAGCACCAAAATTGCGCCTAGTTTTGGCCAATCGTACTCATTTCCGGAGCTTGTGCCGCTCGGAGATCGTCCAGAGGTGCACCTCATACGGCAGGCCATACTCGTCATGCACCTCGACCGTCTTGTCAGGCGGCCAGTCGTCGCCCATCTTGAACCGGTGCGAGACAATGCGCGCGCCGATGGGCAACTGCTTCCAGAGGTACGGGCGGATCAGCATGTTGAAGTGATCGCCCATGTAGAGCAACACGACCGTCATCGAGCCAAGGTCGGTCTGCTCGAGCGCATCGCCGAGGCGGATGTCGATCGTATCGCTGAGACCGGCGGCCTGGACGTGCGCACGCGATTCCTTGACGCGCTCCGGATCGAGATCGATGCCGACCCCGCGCCGCGCACCGGCCTTGACCGCCGCGATCGTGATCCGCGCGTCCCCGACACCGGGCTCGTAGGTGACATCGCTCGTGGTGATGCCGCCGAGCTTCACCATTTCCGCCACCACGAAATCAGGCGTCGGCACGTACATCACCGTCGCGCGGTCTGACGGATCGTCAACCGAGAGGTCAATCGTCAGACGGTCACCTGTCCGGACGATGACCACCTTGGTGCGCGTCATCTTGGTGTAGGTATTCGGCGCCCACTTGGCGACGACGTTGTAGCGATAGGTGCGGTTGGCCGCAAGCGGCGGCGTTTCGAATGTCCGCGACGGCCCGCTGCCAGGAATGACCTTGCCGTCGATCTCGAGCGCGGCGTCGTAAGCCGGCAGCGTAATGGCCACCACCGCCGGGCGCTCAGCGACCGCCGGCGCCTGAACCAGAAGAGCAAGTAGAAGAATGACCATGACCGACACGCCTCCTTAGCGAAGAACCTTGGCGGCTTCCTCCGGCGAAACCGGGTTTCGGTGCACGCCGCTCCCCCATTCCAGGCCGCTGAAGCGGGTCACCCGCGGGATGATCTCCAGGTGCCAGTGGAACGCCGCATCGCCCTCCCCGCTGAGGGGCCCGGTGTGGAGAACAAGGTTGTAGGCAGGCCGCTCGAGCGCCCAATCAATGCGCAACATGACCGCTTTTAACGCCGCCGCCAACCCATGCAGCGCGGCATCCGTCGTCTCTTCAAACCGCGGCGAATGATCGCGCGCAATCAGCCAGGTCTCAAAAGGTGCGCGGGATGCAAACGGCGCGATCGCAAGAATTGAGTCTTGATCGCGAATAATACGACGGCCGTCGGACAATTCTTGCGCGATCAGATCGCAAAAAATGCACTTTCCGCTCTTCGACAAATGACGTGCCGCCCCGCGCAGCTTGTCCGCCAACGTCGGATAGATCAGCGGATACGCCGTCAGCTGCGAATGCGCGTGATCGAGCCGGGCGCCGGCGGCGCGGCCGTGATTCTTGAAGATTACGACGCTGGAGAACCGCGAATCGCGCTTCAGATCCTGGATGCGCGTCCGCCACGCCCACAACACCCGCCACACGCGATCGACATCGAGCGCATGCAGCGGCTGATCGTGAATCGGCGTTTCGACGATGACCTCGTGCGCGCCGAGGCCGTCGCGTGATTCGAGCTGCCCCGCGGAGCGCACGTCCATCTTGCCTTCGATCTTCAGCATCGGGTGGCGGTTCGGGACGACCCGCACCGACCAGCCCGGCACATTGGCGGGCCCACCCTCGCGCCACGCCAGGATCTCGGAGCCGGCGTCGGCCTCGCGGCCCTCGCACAACGGGCATTGCGCCGGCGGATCTTCCAGGCGCGCCGGCTCCAGCTCGAAGTCGTCCCGCCGCTTGAACGGCCCGAGATCGATGGCGACGATCCGTCCCGTGATCGGATCGGTCCGCAGTTCCGTGGTTACCATCCGGGCCTGAACGCGTCCTTATAGATAGTGATCGCGGGCGGCATCACCGAACAGTCGACGGCGACGACGTCGAAGCGGCAGGGGGTGTTGGGCGGCAGGACGTAGTTCGCGTAAGACTCGCCTATCGAGATGATCTGTCGCTGTTTCTGCGGCGTCACTTCCTCGACGGGATCGCCAAAATCGCTATTGGTCTTGGTCTTCACCTCCACAAATACTACCGTGCCCCCATCGTCCGCGACGATATCGATCTCACCGTAGCGAGTCCGGTAATTCCTTTCGATAATGCGATATCCGAGCTTTTCGAGCTGCTCGATGGCGATCGATTCGCCCTCGGTTCCGAGGCGCTGTCGTGCATGTGGCATGCGGGGAGTGCAGCAAGAGCCATTCCGCAGGCGGGTCTAAAGACCCGCCTCTACGAACGCTGATCTGCAGGCGGGTCTGAAGACCCGCCTCTACAGGCGTGAGGTGAGCTCGCCGAAGGCCTGATCGAGGATCTCGACCGCGGTCGAGGCCTGGGCTTTGGTCAGGACCAGCGGCGGCGAAATGCGGATGGCGTTCTTGCCGGCGCCGAGGACCAGCAGTCCGCGCGTGAAGCAGGCGTCGACCACCGTGTCGCGCTCCGTGGTGGCGCGCTCCTTCGTGACGCGATCGCGAACCAGCTCGATCCCAATCATCAGGCCGCGGCCGCGCACGTCGCCAATGATCTGGTGCTTCTGCTGCAGCTCCTTCAGCCGATCGAACATGAACGCGCCGACGTCGGTCGCGTTCTTCATCAGCGAATTCTTCAGGAGCTCGATCGTCTTCAATGCCGCCGCGCACGACACCGGATTGCCGCCGAACGTGCTCGCATGCGATCCGGGCGGCCACGACATCACGTCCGCCTTCGCCGTGGTCACGCCAAGCGGCAGCCCCGACGCCA
>JAYWEJ010000266.1:0-3200 GCA_043779345.1 Acidimicrobiia bacterium
CGCGATCGGCTGAGCGACGCCAACTACCGCGTCGGCTTCTTCTACTACCGCATCAAGTGGTACACCGGCGCGATCGATCGCTTCAAGGACGTGCTGAACGCCGATCCGGCCTACACCAATCGAGATGCCCTGTATTTCTATCTGGCCGAATCGCTCTACCTGCAAAGCAGCCAGATCGGCGCCAGCACCGAGAGCAAGGCGAAGCTGGCCGAGGCGCTGCCCTACTACGAGCGGCTGATCAAGGAATTCGAGAAATCCGAATTTCTGGCGTTGGCGCAAAAACGCCTTGGCGAGCTGAAGAATCCCTCCTGAACTTCCGATAAGATCCGCCGTAAGCGCTCCCGAGAGGCGGGTCACCCGCCGGAAAGTAGGCTTGAAATGCTGCGCAGCCGCGTGATCTTCGCCGTGTTGGCCCTGGCCGCCGGCCCTGTTTACGCCCAGTCGACCGACGTGACGGGCAACCTGGCGCTGACCGCCCCGATGGTCATGTGCACGGATTTGCCCGTTTCGGTCAAGCCGATTCCCCGCCTGGTAATCGCGGGGCCGCACGTCACCGACGGCCGTTCGGCGATGACCGCCGGCCTGATCGTGATCAATCGCACCCCGGATGACGGCCTCGCCATCGGCCAGCGCTACACCGCGCAGCGCCTGCGCAGCGACCCGAAGATGTTTCCGAGGCCGGGCGAGGGTTTCGGCGATCTCCGGATCGCGGGCATCGTGACGGTGCGGGCCATCGACGAGAACAACGCCCTCGCCTCGGTGGACTTCGTGTGCGACAGCATCGAGACCGGCGACTTCCTGGAGCCGTTCGTCGAAGTGCCGCTGCCGGCCACGGCCTCCGCGCCGCTGCTGCCGGATTTCGACGATCGCGCCACCCTCCTGTTCGGCAAAGACAACCGCGTGGCGTTCGGCAACGGCGACGTGTTCTCGATCGAACGCGGCACCGTTCATGGCGTGATCCCGGGCCATCGTTACGCGATCTATCGCGACATGCGCAACCATCTGCCGCTGATTTATGTCGCTGATGTAGTAGTGATGACCGTCAACGAGCTGACCTCGAAGGTCGTCGTGACGTCGGCGATCGACGCGATCGAACCGGGCGACGTGGCGGTGCCGCGCCGCCGGCAGCCGTCGCAAGACTAGCTCACGAGATCTTTTTCTCTCTCGCCGACTTCGCCGTTTCGAAGTCGGCGACCTTCGGGTCGCGGGCGTTCATGGCGCGCTGGAATCCCTGGACGTAATCGACCGCGGAGACCAGCGCCGTGATCAGCACCAGCCACATCGCGCCCTGCCCCAGCACCACCAGCATCGGCACCCGTTCCCAGCCGAGAATCAACAGCAGGATGGCCGTGACCTGCGAGGCCATCTTGAGCTTGCCGAGCCCAGAGGCCGGCATGGTCAGTCCGCGCGAGTAGGCGAGATTCCTGAGGCCGGTCACCGCGATCTCGCGGCAAATGATCACCCCGACCATCCATGACTGCACAAGATCGAGCTGCACCAGCGAGATCAGCGTCGCCGAGATCAACAGCTTGTCGGCGAGTGGATCGAGAATCTGGCCGAGGGTGGTGACCTGCTTGCGGCGGCGCGCGAGATAACCGTCCAGCCAGTCGGTCAGCGAGGCAATGCCGAAGATCGCGGCCGCGACCAACTCGACCGGCAGGCCCATGATCAAGCGGCCTTCGAACTTCGTGAGCAGCACCGACACCAGCACCGGCACCAGGAAGATTCGGGCGACCGAGAGCGTGTTCGGCAGGTTCATGCGTTTACCCCGCCGTAGCGTCGAAGGCGGGCCTGCGGCCATTCTACGCCTCGGTCGTGTAAGATGGAAGTTTGTCATGAAGGCCATTCTTCTCGCCGGAGGTAAGGGGACGCGCCTCCGCCCGTTGACGCTGCATACGCCGAAACCGGTCGTGCCGATTTTCGATCGCGCGTTCCTGCACTACCAGATCGAGCTGCTCAAGCAGGTTCCCGAGATTGATGAGGTCATCCTCAGCCTGAATTACCAGCCGCGGAAGATCGAAGAGGTCTTCGGCGACGGCACCGGCACGGGCGTGCGCGTCCGCTACGTGGTCGAGCCGGCGCCCCTCGGCACCGGCGGC
Source organism: Acidimicrobiia bacterium (assembly GCA_043779345.1). Taxonomy (GTDB): domain Bacteria; phylum Acidobacteriota; class Vicinamibacteria; order Vicinamibacterales; family UBA2999; genus 12-FULL-67-14b. The sequence continues at coordinate 2,100 of JAYWEJ010000266.1, forward strand.
GCGGTTCGCTACGCCGCGCAGGGCATCGACGACACGCTGGTGGTGTTCAACGGCGACGTCATGACCAGCGTCGACGTCAACGCCGTGGTCGCGCTGCACCGCGAGCGCAAGGCCAAGGCGACCATCGTGCTGACGCCGGTCGACAACCCGTCCGCGTACGGCCTGGTCGAGACCGAGTCCGACGGCCAGGTCCGCCGCTTCCTCGAGAAGCCCAATCCCGACCAGATCACCTGCGACACCATCAACGCCGGCATCTACGTGCTCGAGCCCGCCACCTTCGATCGCATTCCGAAGGACGTTTCGTACTCGATCGAGCGCGCCTATTTTCCGTCGCTGATCGAGCGCCAGGAAACGTTCGTCGCCTACGTCGATCGCGGCTACTGGATCGACATCGGCACGCCCGACAAGTACGTGCAGGTGCACCGCGACATGTTCGACGGCAAGTTCAAGGGCGGCGTGTTCGAGACGGCCGATCCCGGCAAGCCGATGGTGTCGCCCGAGGCGCGCATCGAAGACGGCGTCACCATCAGCGGCCCGTGCTTCATCGACGCCGGCGTTCACATCAAGGCCGGCGCGACCATCGGCGGCTACACCGTGCTCGGCCGCGGCGTGATGATCGAGGAGTCCGCCGATCTGCAGGACACGATCGTGTGGCCGAACTCCCGCGTCGGCCAGAACGCCGTGGTGCACGGCCCCGTCATCGGACGCAATTGCCACATCGGGCGCGACGCGGTGCTCAAGGGCCGCTCGCTGCTCGGCGACAAGACGCAGCTGACCGACTTCACGAGCATCGGATCATGATCAATCCGTCCGTTTTCAAGGCCTACGACGTCCGCGGCCTCTACCCTTCCGAAATCACCGAGGAGCTGTTCCACCAGTTGGGCCGCGCGTTTGTGGCCTACCTTGGTCCCGGCAAATATGCCGTGTCGCGCGACATGCGATTGTCGTCGCCGTCGCTGACGGAGGCCTTTATCGACGGCGCCGTCAAGCAAGGCGGCTCCATCGTCAACTATGGCCTGGTCGGAACCGATCAGATGTATTACGCGGTCGCCGCCGACCGCCTCGATGGCGGCGCGCAGATCACCGCGTCGCACAATCCCG
>JAYWEJ010000267.1:0-7575 GCA_043779345.1 Acidimicrobiia bacterium
CAACAAGAAGGACGAGACGATCTTCGTGTGGTCCGGCAAGATGCTGTTCGAGCGCGAAGTCGACGGCACACTCGTCGGCACGGAAATGGGCCCGGGCGATGCCGTGCACGTGACACCGCCCACGGTGCATCGCATGACCGCGATCGAAGATACCGATGTCTTTGAAGTGTCGACCCCCGAAACGGACGATGTGGTCCGTCTCGAGGATCGATATGGAAGGAGTTAAAAGTGAAAAAGTAAAAGTTACCAACCTTGTAACTTTTACCTCTTAACTGTTAACCTCAGAACGGAATATCGTCGTCGGTGACGGGGGCGGCGCTGGCCATCGGATCCTGGGAGCCGGCGCTGTCACCGCGATCGACCTGGCGATCGCCGCCGCGGTTGCCGCCACCCAGCAGCACGATTTTGTCGGCCTTCACTTCCGTCGTGTAGTGCTTCTGGCCTTCTTTTTCCCATTGCCGCGTCTGCAGGCGGCCTTCGAGATAGATCTGCTTGCCCTTCACGAGATAGGGTTGCAGCGAGTCCGCCGCCTTGCCCCACAGCACGATGCGGTGCCACTCGGTCTGTTCCTTCTTTTCGCCTTCCTTCGACGTCCAGTTTTCGGTGGTCGCGATGCTGAAGCTCGCCACCGACTGGCCGCCAGGCGTCACGCGTACTTCGGCGTCCTTACCCAGGTTGCCGACCAAAATCACCTTATTTACACTGCCCATGTCCACGTCCCCTGTTTTCCTACGACGCATCCGCGTCGCATCACGTATTCAAGCTGTTGTACACGTATTCGATCGCTCTAATAGTGGGATATCAGATCATTTTACTCCGACGTGTGACAGGTGAGGTCCCGCCTTCGCGTTTCCGCTTCGGCGGGCGGGCTAGCCGCGCGGTTTGCCGCGATTGAGCCGATCAATCTGCTGCTTGGCCATCCGCGCCATTTCGTGGTCGGGATAATTCTTCATCAATGTCTCGAAGGACTCGCGCGCCCGATCGGTCTGGCCGATGGCGCTCAGCGCGACGCCGCGCTTGTAGTACGCGTCCGGCACGCGATCGCCCTTCGGGAAATTCGTGATCACGCGATTGTAGGCGTCGATCGACTCCGCGAACCTGCCGTCCTGCTGATAGCACTCGCCGACGTACCACTGCGCGTCGTCACCCAGATCGGTGCGCGCAAAGCTTCGCAGGTAGGTGTTGAAGCCGTCGATGCAGAGCGCCCATTGCCCGACGGTGAAATCGGCAAGGGCGGTGTTGTAGAGACGCTGGGGCGACATGCCGGGCGCGAGCGCCACCGGCGGGGTGGCCGGCGCCGGAGCGGGCGCGGATTCGGGTGACGTGCCGGGCGCCGCGGCGCTGCCTGACGGATCGACGGCCGGGGGAGGGGTGGTCGGGAACTGCGGAATCGCGAGCCGCAGCGCCTCGACTTCCTGCGCCATGCTGGTGATGCGGACCGTGTTCTCGTCGATGCGCTCGCGCACGATGCGCAGGTCGCTGCCGAACTGATCAACGGCGAGCTTCTGATCGGCGAACGACTTGCGCGTCGCGGCCGCCTGGTCATCGACGCGCGCGTTGATGGTCTTGAGCGTCGCCGCCAGCTGCTCGACGGCCGAGGTCAGCTGCTGCTGGAGCTGTTGCGTCTGCTCCTGCAGCATCCGGATGTCGGCCATCATCTGCATTTCGCGGCGCGACTGTGCCGCGGCCGGGCTGGCAAGCACCACCACGGTCCCAAGACCCAGGACCCACGACCCAAGACCGGACGAGCGTATGCGCCTCATCAACCCATCTTACTTTGCGGTAATCACGAAATGCGCGCGCCGGTTCTTCGACCACGCGTTGTCGTCGTGACCCGCATCGAACGGGAACTCTTTGCCATAGCTGACCGTCTTCACCTTGTCCGCGGGAAAGCCCAGCGAGACCAGATAGTTCTTCGCCGCCAGGGCGCGCCGCTCGCCAAGCGCGAGGTTGTATTCGGCGGTGCCACGCTCGTCGCAGTGGCCCTCGATCGTGATCTGCATGCCCGGATACTTCTTCAGCACGGCCGCGTTGGCCTGCAGCACCTGCTGTCCCTCGGCGCTCACGTCAGAGGCGTCGAGCAGGAAGAACAGCGGCCGCAGCGGCGAGTCGCGGTTCAGATCGTCGAGCGTCTTTGATCCGATCGTGTCTTCGGCCGGCATCGGCGGAACCAAGATCGGCTCGGCGACCGGCCGCGGCGGCTCGGGCGTCGGCGGCGGGGGATTCCCGCCGGCATTCACGGCAGGTGGCGGCATCGGCCGCGCCACGGGCGGCGCCGCCTTGCCCTTGCAAGCAGCCACGCCCATTGTCATCAGTAGAACTAGAACCAGCAACGCTTTGGCTTTTCTCATAACCGCCCTCAAAACTAAACCCGTAACCGGTAACCTGTAATCCGTAACCCTTCTACTGCGACCAATTCGGCGTCTGGTTGTTGCCTTCCCTTGTGATCTGCCGGAGGTTACGCCCATCACGATCGACCGTGAAAATCTGGCTGCGTCCGGCGCGCGTCGACATGAAGGCCATGTGACGGCCGTTCGGCGCCCACGCCGGACTTTCATTGGTGCCTTCGCCGAAGGTGATCTGCCGCGTCTCGCCGGTGCCGATGTTGAGAACCTTGATGTCGAATCCCGGCCCGCTGCGCGCCGAGAACGCAATCTCGTTGTACGGAGCCGGCGACCAGGTCGGACGATCCGCATAGGATTCCGATGAGACGCGTCGCAACCCGCCGCCCTCGACGCCGACGACCCAGATCTGCGGCGTGCCGGTGCGGCCGGATGTAAACGCAATTTGCGTCCCCGTCGGCGACCACGTCGGTGTCGAGTCGATCTCGGGATTGTTAGTCAGCCGGCGAACGTCGGAGCCGTCGCGGTCCATGACGTAGATCTCCGGATTGCCGTCGCGGTTCGACGTGAAGGCAATGCGAGTCCCATCGGGCGAAAACACCGGCAGCCAGTTCTGGCCGACGGCTTTCGTCGGCGTCTCCATCGTGCCCGCATAGATGTTGGAGATCAGGATGTCGGGGACGCCGGTCCGGTACGAGGTGTAGACGATCGAGCGGCCATCAGGCGACCAGTTCGGAAACACGTTCAACGCGCGGTTGATCGTGATGCGGCGCGGGTTGGCGCCGTCGTAATCCGCGACGTAGACCTCCTTGACGTCGCGCTTCTCGACGGTGCCGACCACGGCTTCGCGGTTGCGATCGGATGAGAAGGTGAGCTTCGAGCGCGCGACGCCGCGCAGCTTGCGCAGCGATTCGTGGAGCTCGTCGGACATCGTGTGCGCGTAGAGGCGCGGGGTGGCGGCCGAGCCCGTGTACTCCTTGCCGACAATGGTCTGGCGCGCGCGGACGTTGTACAGCCGCAGCTCGACGCGAACGCCGTTCGCAACTTTCTGGACGGTTCCGATCACGACGTTATCGGCGCCCAGCTCGCGCCAGCGCTCGTAGGGAACGGTATCGATCGTCGGCGCCGGCGGGATGCTCTTATAGGTGTCGCGCGGGATCATGTAGAACTCGCGCTCGAAGTTCAGGTCGTCCCACAGCACCTGGCTGATCACGCGAGCGGCGTCGGCAGTCTCGCGATCGGTCGAGAGCGTCAGGAGATCGGGTACCGCGATTCGCGTCTGCGCCCCGGGATCGAGATCGCGAATGGTGAGGCCGACCTCGGGGTTCTGCGGCTGTGGCGGCTGTGGCGGAGCCGGTTGTTGCGCCGCCACCACTGCGGACGCCGCGATCATGACGGTGGCAAGAACCCTGAGATTGAGAGAGTAATTGTTCATTGCTATTCTCAGCGCGTGTATTCGAAATACAAGTGCACCGCGAGTGCGGGCTCGAAATAACCCGCCGGCAGCGGCGTCATCTTCGTGAGGATCAATGCCCGGCGCGCGAACAGATCCAACGCCTCGACGCCGCTCGATTCCACGACGGTGATGTCGACGATGCGCCCGTCACGCTGGATCACGAAACGTAGATGCACCCTTCCGGGTGCGCCCTGCTGGCTGTTCCAATTGCTCTTGACCGCGGCCCCCAAGGCCGACAGGTACTCGGGACAGCAGAAGTCGGAGACTTCGAGATGCCCGCCGCTCCCGCCACCGCCCGACGAAAGACCAAAGCCCATGCCGGTCGCGTTGGTTTTGGCAATCGACGGCCCCTGCTGGATTTCCTTGCCGACCGTTGGCTTGTTGCTCTTCGGGTCCTTCGCTTCGATCGGGTTGGGCGTGGTCTTCTTCGGCGGCGTCTTGGTCGGCTCGATCATCTCGGCCGTCTTCGCCATTGGCGGGCGCACCGGCTCGATCGACTTCCTGGTTTCGACCGGCGTCACTTGCTGAATGGTCCGGCTGCCAAGCGCCTCCAGGCCGCCGTCCTTCGGCCCCTCCGGACCGCCGAGGCTGATCTGCATGATCGTCTCGGGCACTTCGTGCTCCGCGCCGAACCACCAGGCCGGCAGAAACACGAACACCCCGACGATCACGACGTGCCCGATCGCCGACGCGCCCAGCATCGAGCTGCTGAGCCCCTCGTCCTTCGACGCGCGCGCGATCAGGACTTCGCTGACTGCATCCATGTTTACTGCCGGGCCCTCCGCTCGTCAGCCACCACGCCGATCTTCTGGACGCCCGCCTCCTTCAATCGGCCGAACACGTCCATGAGTTCCTGCAATTGCACGGCGCCATCGCCGCGGAGATACACCTGCTTGTCGGTGCGCGTCAGCATTTCCTGGCGCATGCGCTCGCCGAGCACGTCGATCGGCACGCTCTCCTTGTTGATGAACACGCGACGATCCTGTCGGTACGATACCGGAACTGACACGTAGAGCGGCTCGGTATTCGTCAACTTGTCGGCGCGGCGCGTCACCGGCAGGTTCACCTCGACGCCCTTTTGCATCATCGGTGCCGCCACCATGAAAATGATCAGCAGCACCAGCATCACGTCGACGAGCGGAATGACGTTGATCTCCGACAGCGAGGTCGTGACCCGGCGCCCGCGCCGGCGGCCCGTGTTCGCGTCGGGCTGCGCCATTATTTTAGGCATGCAGTCCTCTGCGCCTTCTGTGCTTTCTGCGGCGCACCTAGGTGAAGTTCCTTTCCGAGATGTTCAGGAACTCGAGCGCGAAGTCGTCCATTTCGGACGCGTAGCCCTTCACCTTGTAGGTGAAGTGGTTGTAGAAGTAAACGGCGGGGATCGCCGCGAACAGGCCGAGGGCGGTCGCGATCAACGCCTCGGCGATCGGGCCGCTGACCACCGCGAGATCGGTCGAGCCTTGCTGGCCGATGTTCATGAACGCCGTCATGATTCCCCACACCGTTCCAAACAACCCGATGAACGGCGTGATGCTCGCGGTCGTCGCGAGGAACATCACCCGCTTCTCGAGCTTGCTCACTTCAATGGACGAGGCGCGCAGCAGCGCGCGGTCGACCGCCGTAATGCTCTTGAGAGTTGGACGCGGGGCAGGGGTTCCGGGACTGGCCGAGCCCGGTTGGGACAGGCGGAGCTGGGCCGTCAGCTCGGCGTAGCCCGCCTGGAACATGCCCACGAGCGGGCTTTGAGCCAGCGACGGGCAGACCGCCTGGACTTCAGAAAACTTCGCGCTTTTCCTGAAGACCTCGATGAACGTCGATGAGTGTTTCTCGATCCCGCGGAACCTCCACCACTTGTAGAGGATGATCCCCCACGAGATCACTGAAAAGAACAGGAGCAGCCCCATCACGGCTTGCACGATGGGACTGGCGTCGAAAATCAGCTGGGTAAAATCCCCGGCAGCTTCCCGAGCGGGCGTATTCCCTCCCTCAGGTTGCAGTGCCAGGACAAACAGTCCAAGCGTCGGCAACAATTCCTCCGATTCAAGATCCCTGGGAATGCGCTGCTGGGAGAGCGCCGTACCGTGCCACCGTAGCACGCCATGGGAAATTCTGTCAAAGCAATGATACGATGAGAGTTCCGCTCGTCGAAGGCATTCCCCATGATTCGGTATCTGGCCATCCGCAACCTCGCGGTCATCGAGTCGGTGGCCGTCGATTTTGAACAATCGTTCAATATCCTGACGGGCGAGACCGGCGCCGGAAAATCCATCCTTGTCGAAGCCGTCGGGCTGTTGCTCGGCGGGCGCGCCACTCAAGACCTCATACGCACCGGTGAAGACGTCGCCACGGTCGAAGCGATCTTCGAAACCGAGGACGGCAGCGAGCTGATCGTCCGCCGCGAGATCACCTCGCAGGGGAGAAGCCGCGCCTTCATCAACGGCGCCCTGGCCACCGCGGCCGCGCTGAAAGATCTTTCGAATCGGCTGGTCGAGCTTCACGGTCAGCACGAACACCAGCAGCTCCTCGATCCGTCGCAGCACCTGGCGTTGCTCGACGCGTGGGCGGGCCTCGATGATGCGCGTGCCGAGGTTGGGGCTGCCTTCGCGATTGTTCAACACTTCCGCGAGCAGCTCGATCGGTTGCGAATGGACGACCGTGAGCGGGCGGCGCGTCTCGACCTCGTCGAGTTCCAGCTCGGTGAATTGCAGAAGGCCAACCTGCAGCCGGGCGAGGACGAGACGCTCGCCTCCGATCGCCAGTTGCTGCGAAGCGCCGACACCATCCAACGCCTCTGCGGCGAAAGCTACGCCGAGTTGTACGACGCTGAGGAAGCGGCCCTCGTCGTCCTGGGCCGGATCTGGAAGCGGGTGAGCGAGCTGGCCGCGATCGATCCGCGGTTCGCGCCGTACCTCGAGGCGCGCGATTCCATCAAGGCGCAGCTCGACGACCTCGCGTTCACACTGCGGGATTTCGCCGACGGCATCGATGCCTCGCCGGGCCGCCTCCAGCAGGTCGAGGATCGCCTGGCGCTGATCGAACGGCTCAAGCGCAAGCACGGGGGCACCCTCGAAGAGGCGATTGCGCATCGCGATCGTCTCGCGGCCGAGCACCGGGCGCTGACCGGCGGCCAGTCGACGGTGGCCGAGATTGAGCAGCAACTCGCCGACGCCGGCCGGAGGTTCCTGTCGGCCGCTCAGAAACTCTCGGCGCGCCGCCGCGACGCCGCGCCGAAGTTCGCAAAGCAAATCGAAGGCGAGCTCGCCGACCTTGCGATGGAGCGCACCAAGTTCGAAGTGCGGCTGACGACGGCGGAAGGGGAAGGGCAGTGGAGCGGCGCCGGCATCGACAGCGGCGAGTTGTACCTGTCGCCGAACGTCGGCGAGGACCTGCGGCCGCTGGCGAAGATCGTCTCCGGCGGCGAGCTGTCGCGTGTCATGCTGGCGCTGAAGACGCTGGCGGCTGCGGACGCGGGCGCCGCCAGGACCCTCATCTTCGACGAGGTCGATGCCGGCATCGGCGGCCGGGTCGCGACCGTCGTCGGCCAGAAGCTGGCGTCGCTCGGCGATCGGTTCCAGGTCCTCTGCATCACGCACCTGCCGCAGATCGCGGCGTGCGGGCGGAGCCACTTCCTGATCGAGAAGCGCGTCCAGGGACGCCGCACCGTGACCAACGTCAGCCGGCTGGAGGGTGAGGAGCGGGTCGCTGAGATCGCCCGCATGATGGGCGGCTCGGCGGCGGGGGAGAAGGCACTGGAGAGCGCCCGAGAACTACTCGACA